>DASYGR010000328.1:0-24914 GCA_035999525.1 Terriglobales bacterium | reverse complement strand
GCATGTACTGGTCAATCGCTTCCATATTTTCAAACGCAACAGAATCGCGTTCAGGATCGAAGTCGTATAGGTTGCCAAGAACATTCTTCAGAGTGTTGCGAATCTTGCGATAGTTGTCGGCAACGCGCTGCATCAGTTGTTCGGAGCACGTTACATCTTCTCGAAAATCAACCGACGCCACCCATAAGCGGACAATCTCCGCGCCGAGGCGATTGGCGATATCCACCGGGTCAACCACATTGCCAAGCGACTTCGACATGGCGCGGCCTTGCTCGTCAAGAGTCCAGCCGCTGGTCGCCACCATTTTGTAAGGAGCACTTTGTTGTGTTGCGACAGCGCAGAGCAACGAAGAATGGAACCATCCGCGATGCTGGTCTCCCCCCTCGGTGTATAAGTCTGCGGGCCAGGGAAGCGCGGGGTCAGCGGCGCGCACCGCAAGATAACTACATCCAGATTCGAACCACACGTCGAGGATGTCAGTCTCTTTGGCGAATTTTGCTCCGGAGCATGCGGGACATTTTGTGCCTTGAATAATTTCGACGGGCTGCTCTGTGTACCAGGCATCCGCCCCTGACGTCGCAAACAGCTCAACCACTTTGCGATTGATCTCAGGGTTGTTCAGCGGCTTGCCACAGCCTTCGCATAGGAACACCGCAATGGGCACTCCCCAAATGCGCTGGCGAGAGATGCACCAGTCCGGGCGGTTGGCGATCATGTTGGAAATGCGTTCCTCGCCCCATGCCGGGTCCCACTTTACTTTCTTGATTTCCTCCAGCGTGCGACTGCGCAGCGTTCCGCCCTGCATCGGCGTTTCCATGGAAATAAACCACTGTTCCGTGGCGCGAAAAATAATTGGATTATGGCAGCGCCAGCAATGAGGATAAGAATGCTGCAAGTTTTCCGTGTGCAACAGCGCACCGCGAGCCTTCAGCAACTCGATGATTGGCGCGTTAGCCTTGAAGACTTGCAAGCCATCGTATTCGGGCAAGCCATTGCGCAATCGCCCGCCGGCGTCCACGTCGCAGGTGGGATCAATTTTGTATTTCGTGCCGGTGATGAAATCCTCAGCGCCGTGAGCGGGCGCCGTATGGACAACTCCCGTACCCGTGTCCATAGTGACGTAGTCGGCGAGCACGCCCAGAACCTTTCGGCGATCCCAGGGCAAAAACGGATGAAAGAACCAGGAATGTTCGAGAACTCTTCCGGGGAAACGGGCCAAAATCTTAGTATCTGTGAAACCGCACTTCTCGGCCACTACGCCGGCCAATTTCTCGGCCACGATGTAAATTTCTTTGTCCGTCTCCAGGGCCACATATTCTTCGCTGGGATGAAAGGCGACCGCCATGGACGCCGGAAGAGTCCACGGCGTTGTGGTCCAGATAATTGTGAAGACCGGCTTGTCGCTATGAATGCGGGCGTCCGCCAATGCGGGATCAATGGTTCGCGGATCGGACTGAAGGCGATACTTTACCCAGACCGTGGGACTGGTGTGGTCTTCATATTCGACTTCGGCCTCCGCCAGAGCCGTGCGATCGTGAATGCACCAGTAAACCGATCGCAGGCCCTTATAAACGAAATCTTTTTCCAGAAAGTCGTAGAGCGTGGACAAAACCACCGACTCATACTGCGGAGTCATCGTCGAATATGGATTGTCCCAGCGTCCAAAAACGCCGATCCGCTTGAACTGCTCGCGCTGAAGGTCCAGATATTTTTGAGCGTACTTCCGGCATTCCAGACGAACGTCTGCCGGATTCATCTGCAACTTTTTGCCACCCAGTTGCTGATCAACCTTGATCTCGATCGGAAGTCCATGGCAGTCCCAGCCTGGAACGTATGGGGCGTCCATTCCGGCCATGCTTTTCGCCTTCACAATAAAGTCTTTCAGGCATTTATTGAGGGCATGGCCAAGATGAATTGGCCCATTGGCATAAGGAGGGCCATCGTGTAGAACATACATCGGGGCGCCGCGCCGGGCCTGCTGAATGCGGCCATAGATGCCCATTTCCTCCCACCGGGCCAGGGTTTTAGGCTCGTTTTGAGGCAGGTTGGCCTTCATGGGGAAGTCGGTTTTGGGCAGATTGATGGTAGATTTAAGGTCGAGCGGCACGCGCTGGCTTTCTCCCAAATAATTGATTTCTTTCATTATAGGGAGCGGGTCGGGGAACGTCCATTAGCCACCCTGCTGAATGCAGACGATCTGTTTTTATGTTTATGGTAATTTTCGATTTGAGTGTACGATTTTGAGAGATGACGTTTGGCAACTTTAAGCATCTAAATTGTGAAGGCTGTCGCTAATGCCAGTTGCGAAGGAGGCGAACGAGCGGTACTCTTGGGGAGCAACTCTTTCGTAAAAGCAACTTTGCCGGGACGGGGCTCATCAATTGAAGGGACGGATGCTTAAGGCTTTTACCTAATATGGCAACCCTAGATCTAGAATCCCAACCCGTCAGCTTATCGCCGGCTTCAACTCCAGTGCCGAGTTTTCTTCTGCCTCCAAACACCGTCGAGCAGTCGCTATTCAGGTCTCTCACTCAGAATTTGAATGATTTCTTTTTTCCCAAGAAACAGCCCCCCCTTGTACTGACCTCGAAGCCGATTCCGGTTAAAGACATCTGGGGTTTTTACGACAACAAGAAAAATGGCGCGCTTGGTTCGACCATAACCCACATCATTCTGTTTGCACTTATCGTTGGAGCCACTCTTTGGGCTCGCAGGATAGTAAAAGGGCCCACCCAGCCATCCGTAGTGACGCAAATAATTGCTCCGGACGATATACCCCTCCTAAAGCCCTCTAAGACTCTGGCCGGTGGCGGTGGTGGCGGAGGAGACAGGGATAAATTCCAGGCTCCAAAAGGAAAACTTCCCAAGCAATCCTTGGAGCAGATTACGCCTCCGGCAGTTATCGTTCGCAACCCCAACCCAAAGCTGCCTGTGGCGCCCACTGTTGTTGTTCCTCCGCAAATTAAGTTGGCGATGAATAACTTGCCCAATCTCGGAGTTCCGATGTCGAAGTTGCCATCTGGGCCTCCTTCCAATGGAACAGGATCCGGTGGTGGTATTGGTTCTGGTTCCGGAGGTGGCGTAGGAGTTGGTTCCGGACCAGGAGTCGGAGAAGGCCATGGCGGTGGCACTGGCGGAGGGCCATATCACGTTGGTGGCGGCGTGAGCGCTCCGAGCGTTCTTTACGATCCTTCACCGGAGTATTCTGAAGAAGCCCGCAAGGCTAAGTATTCTGGTACTTCGATAGTGACCTTGATCGTTGGTCCCGACGGGCTCCCGCGGAACATCACAGTTTCTCGCAGCGTTGGTCTGGGTCTGGATGAAAAAGCTATCGAGGCGGTAAAACAGTGGAGATTTAAACCTGCCTTGAAGGATGGAAAACCAGTAGCGGTAGAGATCAGCGTTGAAGTTAGTTTTAACCTTTACTGACCGTTTCCTGCCAGCGTTCAGAAAACTATTCCTTCAGATCCACGTGGTGAACGTCCTCGATTTCACGTCCCAGAAAACGCGCGCCTAGAGATCGGAATTTCTCCACTGAATCAGTAGCAAAGAATTTCAGCCGCGGCACTTTGCGCCGCTCTTCTTCCGTTGCTTTTGCGAGAGGCGTGTTCCCCAACATGTCTTTCACTACTTGTGCTGTGGATTGCGCCGAGTCAACAATAGCCACGTGATCAGGTGCGACTTTGCGCAGAACTCGTCTTATCAGCGGATAGTGCGTGCATCCCAAGACTAGTGTGTCTCCGTTCTCGAATCCGTCGGCAAACGCTTCGTTCAGGTAAATACGAGCGACTTGCTCGGTCACAGCATTGTCAATCCAACCTTCCTCAACCAGTGGGACCAGTAAAGGGCAGGCCTTCTCTTTCGTATTGATTCCGCGCTTCTCCAGCGCTCTTTGGTAAGCGTGACTGCTTACAGTGGCTTCAGTACCGATGACAACAACCTTTTGATTCTTGCTCTCTTTCGAGGCGCTCTCCGCCCCCGGTTCAATCACCCCAACCACCGGCACTCCCGACTGCGTTTCTATCTTGCCCAATGCCAGGGCTGTCGCTGTGTTGCAGGCAATGACCAATAGCTGCGCACCCTGTTGCTCAAGGTACTGAGTCGCATCCACGGCGTATTTGGCGACCGTTTCGACGGATTTTGAGCCATAGGGCAGGCGTGCCGTATCGCCGAAATAAAAGTAGTCAGAATCGGGAATAAGTTCAAGTAACGCTTTAAGAACGGTCAACCCGCCAAAACCGGAGTCGAAGACGCCAATGGCGGAGCGGCGAATGGTCATCAGCTGACGCGATCCGACTTGGTTCGAAATGATCCGGCGAATTCTGAGTTGCTGCGATCGCAGCACGGCCCCGGCGGAATCGGCGCTCCGTGGGGACAGGTGCGCGGATGCCCCAGGAATGTGCAAATCTTGTCAGTAGCTTCGGGCGAGAGAATATGCTCGAACTTGCAGGCTTGCTGTTCGATTTCAGATTCGCTGTCGAGCGCCAGACTATCTGTGAAAAGGCGTTCGGCAAGCCGGTGGCGGCGGATCACATCGGCTGCCCGCTGGCGTCCTCGTAGTGTGAGCTCGACAATCAGGCTTCCTTCACCAGTAGAAACGCCAGTCGGCTTCAAAGCATCATGACACGGGTTAATAAAAGGCTTGGAAACCGGGAGTGGAGCGTTGTGCGGGCTCGTCGTGACCAGCCCCAGGGCGATCATTTTTTCGATAGCAATGCTCACCGGTAAAGCGCCATGGACTTCCATGCGTCCGGTCTCGGCGATTTGTCCGTGTTCCTCGAGCGCCCACAGTTCTTCGAGGACTTCGTCGAATTGCTCTTCGTCCGCCATGGCAAAAACTTCCTGAGCGGCGATTTTCCCGTGATGCAGTTCGATTCGGCGATCGGCCAATCGTGCTACCACCGGATCGTGAGTCACCATGACGATGGTTCGGCCGCTCCGATGCAGTTCGCGCAACAGCCGCAGCACAATCTCTTCATTTACGGCGTCGAGGTTGCCGGTCGGCTCATCGGCTAGCACAATTTTAGGGTCATTGATCAGAGCTCGAGCAATACATACGCGCTGCTGCTCTCCGCCGGAGAGCTGCGAGGGCACGTGGTGGGCGCGATCTTTCAATCCGACGCGGTCAAGAGCCTTGAGCGCTTCTTCTTCGTCGGTCATGCTGTGCAGGTATTGCGCCAGCATCACATTTTCGATTGCCGTGAGATAGGGAATCAGGTGGAACTGCTGAAAGATGAAGCCGATCTTTTCGGCCCGTACGCGATTCAAATTCCCCGCGGAAATGCTGGCGACATTTTCATCGTCGAGCCAAATTTCTCCCGAGGTCGGACGGTCAAGACAGCCGATCAGATTCACGAGAGTGGATTTGCCCGAGCCCGATGGACCCATAATTGCGATCCACTCGCCGGGAGCTACAGTCAAGGAGAAGTCCTCCAACGCGCGAATCGCACCGCCAGATTCCGCTCTTGCTGGGTATGACCGGCCGACATGTTTGAGCTGGATCACGTCTTTTCCTATTATCCCGTACCCTTATCCCGCTCTATCGTTTCATTCACCCTTTAAGATCATAGCTGGCTGCACGCGACGCAGCACAGAAATCGGTGCAATTGCGGAAGCCAGGGCAATCAGAATGCATCCGACCAAAACTATCGGCAACAACTCAATCCTTGGCATGACCGGAGCATGAAAGTTCGCCCGGCCAATCCAGGCTGCAATGCCGATTCCGAAGCCGAAACCCATCAATCCCCCGACAGCACCAAGAGCCGCGGCCTCGGCCGCGAAGAATCCGCCGATAAATCGGTGTGAAGCGCCTAGAGCTTTCATGATGGCGAAATCACGCCGCCGGTCTAGTACCCATCCTGTGAGGGTAGCAAGAACGCACAAGGCCGCTGTGCTGATGATCAAGAGGCACGCCGCAAGCAGCATCGCCTTGGTTTTTCCCAGCACGCGCGCCTCACCTTCCATAGTTTGCCGAACGGGTCGAACCTCGGCCTCCGGCAAAACCTGATCAAGCTTGGCGATCGTTGCGTTGACTTCATCTGGCGGCCCCGAAACGGCTAGCTCAATGGTTGATGCCTGCTCACCGGTCCAAGCCTTGAAATCGGTCAAAGAAAGATAAACGCGGCTGTCTTCGTCAGCCCCGGTATGCAGAATACCTACTGGATTTAGATGAATTATGCGTCCATGAAAGCTGAGATCAAAAGGCTTGCCACCCGGACTTATTGCGGAGGCAGCGCGTGCGCCGAGGAGCGCCTCAGCCGGCGATTTTGGCCATTCAGTCACCGACCACCAATTATCGAGCTTTTGAACGGTACTGAAATCTGTGCCGGAGACAACCACGGGCTGATCGTGGGAAGTCCGGGCGATGACATAGCCGAACGGTACCGCTATTCCGCGTCCGTCGAGAACTGCCGCGGCTTTAGTTAGAGTATCCGGTGGCAGAGTTTGACCTGCTTTAGCGACGATAACGACATTCGCACCGTAATTGCGAAACTCTTTCCTCAGCTTGGACTGGACATCCACAAAAAGATTCAGCATGGCCGTGGCAACGGTCGCTGCGACGATCATGGCAAGCAATGCCGCCGCAGCGCGCCCACGTCGAAGAATGGCGGCCCTGATCAACATGCGCAAAAACATTGACGTGTGATGCGCCTGCGTTCGACCACTCGTGAAAGCTTCCGTCATGCGTCACCCCGCAACGCATAGACGGGATCGAACTTTACCGCGCGAAGAACGGCAGTCGCGCTGCCCGCGAAGGTTACGATCACGGCAATAATCAGAATGAGTGGAAGCAGCACGGGTTGGACGCTAATCGGAGAATCAAATATCCAGCGTCCCGCATGATATGCCAGAACCGAGCCTCCGGCGAATCCCGCTACGCCCGCCAGCAGCGCCAGCAAAGCCGCTTCGGCGAAGAAAAGGGAAGCGACCGAGAATCCCCCAGCGCCGAGAGCTTTCATCAATCCTACTTCATGACGCCGCTCGAAAACGGTTGTCGCCATGGCCGCCGAAACAGCAAGTGCAGAGGCAAACAGCGCGGCCAGCGTCACTAACAGCATTAGGCCTTTGATGCTCGTCAGAATCGTGCCCTCGGTCTGAGCCACTTGCCGAATCTGTTCGGCGTGAGAATGTGGAATTGCTTCCTGCAATTGAAAGGCGATGGACTGGGGGTATGGAGAACAATACCAGCGATCGTACATATCCGGGCTTAATGTCTTCGGATCTCGCCGCGCGAAGGCGTCTTCAGGTTTCGTGAGGGCGCTCACGTAAACACGGCGCACCGCGCCCGGCTTTCCAATGATCTGCTGCGCTAAGGCAAGCGGGGCGACGATCTGATTGTCTTCGGGGCCTCCGGTTGAAAGAATCCCAGCCACTTGAAGACGTTCGTCAGCAATATTGATTTTGTCTCCCGGCTTCAATCCGAGAGCCGTTGCCAGCCGTTCGCCGATCAATACATCCCGGGAATCGTCATCTGGCCACGAGCCTTGAACTTTCCAGAGAGGATAAGTGGTGCGCACTCCGGTTACAAACCCATCGTTGCCAAAGCGCAAAGGCTTGGAGAAATAAGTACCGATAAGAGTCACGTCTCTTACGGTGCCTCCGTTGATCGCGACGTTCACCGGCAACATAGGCGCGAAGCCAACGATGTTGTTGCGCCAGAACATGCCCTTGATTTTCGGAAGATCAGCATCATTCAGGTAAGCGCCGTCGCTGGGCGGCTTGAGATTGACTCCGGCGATTTGAACATCCAAAGTATCGTCCTGGGGAATGACGACGAGATTTGCGCCGTAGCTTCGCAGTTCGCGATTGATTTTGTCGCCAACATCCGTGGCCACAGCGATCATCGCCGTAGCAACCGTCACTCCTAGAGCAATAGCGGCACCGGCGAGCAGCTTGCTTCTTTTCTGGCGGCGAAACGATTCATATACGAGGCGAGCAAACATTATTTTTGGAACATCTTGATGCCGGTCGCGATGTCCGCCTCCTTGATGATGACGGCATCGGATGTCATCTCGGCCGCGAGGGGCACCGGGTTACACCCGCCCTTCGAACCGACGGATTGCGCATTGATCGGCGAAGCGCAGTTCTTGCAAACGACTCCGTTTGCAGTCTTGTAGAAACCGACGCCACCGCATATCTGGCAGGCGTCGAAAACCGTCGCGATCTTCCCATCCGGTTTTTTGTACAACCAGAAACGAATTGTGATGCCGTTTTCAAGGGCGGCAAAGCGATGGAGATCTCCGTCTGAAACCTGAGACAAGGGGATGCTCACCCGGCCGTTTACGAAATGAACTTCGGTTGCCGGAGAAAGTGCGCTGACGCTTTTCGTATAGGCAAATTCTGCGGTGATCAGAAGGATGAAAGCAAATGAACTGGCGTAAACCGACCTCATCCACCATCGCTCGCGGCGGGCGGTCCAAGAGGCTTTGCGGCGCTCTGCGCCGGATATGGGAAGGGAAGTGGGTTCCCGGCGCTTGACCTCGAATAGAACCATAAGAGCGGCCAATGCGAGGATGGTGACGGCAAAAAAGAAATCGTTGCGCACAATTGGGCCGATGAGCGCCATTTCGCGCTTGGAAGAGGGAAGCACTCCGTATTCGGACAATTCGTGAAGTCCGGAAACAAGCAATTGCGCAGCCACAAAAAACAGAATCGCGCTCGTAACGCGAAAAAACTTTTGCAGATTGATACGAACACTCCCCTTAACGAACATCACTCCAAACAGCACGGCGACGAAAACGCCCGAGAGAGTCCCCAGAAAACTCATGAGCTCGGTAGAGTTCAATGAAACCGCGGACAAGATCAGGACCGTTTCAGCCCCTTCACGCAGCACCATTAAGAAAACGAAAAAGAAAACTCCTAATCCCGACCCTTTGCCAGCAAGCGACCCCAGTTTACCTTCGATTTCTCCCTTGAGCTTGCGACCCGTCCTCATCATGAAAATAATCATGGTGACGACAAACACTGCCGCTGCCAGCATGATGCAGCCTTCAAAAACGTCTTCGTTCAGGTGCGTTTGCGACAGGAGGACCGCAACGCCAACGCTGGCAAAGAATGCTGAAACAAGGGCCCAGTAGACATATTTGCGAAGATCAGCACGGCCAATCTTGGTTAGATAAGCCAGAGTGATGCCGACGATCAGAGCGGCTTCTACGCCCTCGCGCAGAGTTACAATGAATGCTTGAAGCATTGAAAATCAGTTCTCCACGGCCGTGATATAGCCAGCCTGTTCACAGGCGGGTGGTTCGCATATGGACCTATCTCTTCTATTTAAGAATAGTGGGTGCTCAGAGGAGCGTCAACGCAAGCCCATCGAGTGGATTACTTTTTATTGCTAAGGCGGGATTATCGCCAGCATATGGAACCAGTTACGGAACATCTGATCTAATATGTTCCGGGAACGACTTAGTTTTCAGCAGGGAGAAAAATCATGAGTTGCACTCATCTCAACACAATTCGCGAAGTCACCCCCTCAGCCAAAGGATGCGAAGACTGCTTAAAAATCGGAGCCACATGGGTACACCTCCGTCTTTGCCTTGAATGCGGACACGTAGGTTGTTGCGATAGCTCCGTCCATAAACACTCAACCAAACATTTTCATAAGACGAAGCACCCGATTATTCAATCCTTCGAGCCTGGCGAGAACTGGCGATGGTGTTTTATTGACCAGATCGAGGTTTAGCGGACTGTTGCGATCCCGACACTGAAATCGCACTACTATTCATACGAATGAATCCCAATACGCTTGTGCGCTTCAATCCTAGCCTTTCCCTAGATTCATTGTTCGGGCACCGCGCCTCGACTACAATGTTGCGACTCTGCTAAGTCAATAGATGCTGCAGCGCTCAACCGCGTTCAACTTCTAGCGCTGACGGTCAACGAATCGGGGAAATGAATGCCTCTGACTTCGACGGATTGGGTTGTCATTGCCGGATATTTGCTGATCAACCTGCTGATCAGCATTTATTACAGGCGGCGTGCGAGCGGGAACACCGAGGAATTTTTTATTTCCGGGCGAGATGTTTCGTGGTGGCTGGCTGGAACGTCAATGGTGGCGACGACGTTTGCCGCAGACACTCCGCTGCTGGTTTGCGGCCTTGTGGCCAAATCCGGAATCGCGGGAAACTGGATCTGGTGGGGCTTCTGCATCGGCGGAATGTTGACGGTGTTTTTTTTCGCGCGCTATTGGCGCCGCGCCGAAATTTTGACCGACGTGCAATTCGTCGAGATCCGCTACGGAGGCAAGCCCGCCGCGTTTCTGCGAGGCTTCAAAGCAATTTATCTCGGCCTGTTCATGAACTGCTTCATTCTGGGATGGGTTACGCAGGCCATGATTAACATCATCACCGTTTTGCTCGGTCCGGCGATTGCGGAAGGGCGAGTGGTGCAGTTTGCGTTGGCAGGTCATGTTTTTCAATACACTTTGGGCGCTCCGCACACGACGTCGCTCCTTCTCTGCATCTTCGTGATCATCCCGTTTACCGGTATCTATACCTTCATCGGTGGATTGTGGGGAGTGCTGGTCACAGATCTATTTCAGTTCATTCTGAAGATGGCAATGATTATCGTGCTGGCTTGGGTCGCGGTAGTAAAGATTGGCGGAATGCAAGCGCTTCAGACGCGTTTGGTGGCGATCGAAAATAATGTTCACCAGACCGGAGTGCAGAGTGCGAATCCAGTCGCGTTCCTCCCAGACTTTCATCTGGGATTGACGAGCGATGCGCTTTGGACGCTGCCCCTGCTGACTTTCTTCGTGTACTTGGTCATGCAATGGTGGCTGGCGTGGTATCCCGGAGCTGAACCGGGCGGAGGTGGATATGTGGCGCAGCGTATGTTCAGCGCCCGCGATGAAAGAAATTCTTTAGGCGCGACTCTGTGGTTCAACGTCGCGCACTACGCGCTGCGTCCATGGCCGTGGATCATCACGGCGTTGGTCGCCATTGTTGTCTATTCGCCGAATGGCGGCATCCATCCAAGCGCGGCGTTCGCCGCCAATCCGGAGCAGGGATACGTAATGGTGTTGCGCGATTACCTGCCGCCAGCCTTACGAGGGCTGATGGTTGCCGCATTTCTGGCCGCTTTCATGTCCACGGTCGGTACGCAATTGAACTGGGGTTGTTCGTATCTGGTCAATGATCTCTACAAACGTTTCATGGTGCGGGACGCAACTGAGCGTCATTATGTTCTCATCAGTAAGCTGTTCACCGTCCTTCTCGTGCTGGCGAGCGGATACACGGCGATGCAGTTAACCTCGATTAAGCAAGGCTGGGATCTCGTGCTTAACATCGGTTTCGGGACAGGCGCGGTTTATATCCTTCGCTGGTATTGGTGGCGAATCAACGCATGGAGCGAGATATCGGCCATGGTTGTCGCAGCCGCAGTCACGATTTGGCTGAGTAAGGTTACGTTCAGCGGTAATAGTGCGGTCGTTTATGCGAAAAGCGCTCTAATCACCGGAGGGATCACTACGATTGCGTGGCTGATTGCGACATTCCTATCCCGTCCGGAGTCGGAGCCAACATTGATCGGATTTTACAAACGCGTGCATCCGACTGTTTATGGCTGGAAGAAAATCGCCAGATTAGTTCCCGAACTGCCGGAAGTTCGTGACGTGGCCGGCAATTCTTTCAATTGGCTGATGGGCGTTATTCTCGTTTATGGATGCCTGTTTGGTATCGGCAAGCTCGTCTTTCAGCAATGGATATCGGGTGCTCTGCTTCTATTGATTGCAGCGATCGCGGGTTATTTGATTTTCTGGGATCTCTCGCGGCGCGGGTGGACGACTCTCTCGGGAGCGACGATTGCGCCAGAGGCCCCGCACCCAGTCAAGTGATTCCAAAGATACATCACTGTTCGAGAAGCTACGATTTCGCAATCGTCTTCGTCTGAGTTTCATCTAATTAGCGTGCAAGAAAAAGTCCTACAACTCGACTCAAGGGACAATGTCCTCATCGCGCTGGTGGATTTGAAACAGGGCGAGCAGTTGATGTTTTCAGGGAAGAGTTACGCGCTGGCTTCGAGCGTTCCTGCCAAGCACAAGTTCGCCACTGAAGATCTTCAGGTTGGTTCGCCCGTCATCATGTACGGGGTTATTGTCGGAAGTGCCACTAAACCAATCGCCCGTGGGTCGCTCCTAACCACGAATAACGTTCATCATCAGGCAGCTCCCTTTCATGAAACGTCAGAAGAGTTTAAGTGGAGAGCTCCTGACATTTCGCACTGGAAGGACCGGACATTTCTGGGATATTCCCGCTCCGACGGGCAAGTCGGAACCAGGAATTACTGGCTGGTCGTGCCGCTGGTATTTTGCGAAAACCGCAATATCGGCGTATTGAAGCAAGCGTTTGAAGAGGAGCTCGGTTTCGCTGCTCCCCAGGTTTACCGGGGGCAAGTAGCCGAATTGGCCAAACTCTATCGTGAAGGCAAAACGGAAGGCCTGAACTCTGCGCCCGCACCTGAGAACGGTTCAGATCGTTCCCCTCAACGACTTTTCGAAAACATTGATGGCATCAAATTTCTGGTTCACGAAGGCGGCTGTGGAGGAACCCGCGAAGACTCAAACAATCTTTGCGGACTGATCGCCGGATACATCAATCATCCCAATGTTGCGGGAGCCACCATCCTCAGCCTCGGATGCCAGCATGCACAAACTGGAATCCTTCGACAGCAAATCAGAATGCGCAATCCGAACTTCGATAAGCCGCTCTTCATAATGGAACAGCAGCAGAGCGGAACAGAATTCGCGATGCTTTCCGATGCGATCCGCCAGACTTTTTCCGGCTTGGCGGAAGCAAATAAAGCCCGGCGAGTGCCTTCCTCTCTTTCACATTTGACCGTGGGTCTGAAGTGCGGAGGGTCGGATGGATTTTCCGGAATTTCCGCGAACCCCGCGATTGGTCATACTTCGGACCTGATCGTGGCGCTGGACGGCAAAACTATTCTTTCGGAGTTCCCCGAATTGTGTGGCGTAGAGCAGCAGTTCATCAATCGCAGCAGGCGGAAGGAAGTTTCTGACCGGTTTATTCAGCTAATGCAGAGTTACAACTCGCGCGCTCAGGCTGTGGGATCTGGTTTCGATATGAATCCTTCCCCCGGAAACATCCGCGACGGCTTAATTACGGACGCAATGAAATCCGCGGGCGCAGCGAAAAAGGGCGGTACGGCTCCGGTTGCAGCCGTGCTTGATTATCCCGAGTACGCAACTGAGCAGGGATTGAACCTGCAATGCACGCCCGGGAACGACGTGGAATGCGTCACCGCGCAGGTCGGAGCAGGAGCAAACATCGTGCTATTCACAACCGGATTAGGCACTCCGACAGGAAACCCGATAGCTCCGGTCGTGAAGGTCTCGACCAATTCAATCCTCGCGCAGCGCATGAGCGACATCATTGACATTGATACCGGAAGAATCGTTTTCGGTGAAACTACAATCGAACGAATGGGCGAGGAGATTTTAGAACTGGTCATCAAAGTGGCAAGCGGGGAAGTTCATACCAAAGCCGAGGTCAAGGCACAAGCCGACTTTATTCCGTGGAAGCGAGGGGTCTCGCTCTGAGGAGTACGCAATAAATTAGAAAAGCGAAAGGCTGCACAATGACAGAAAAAACAATGACCGACAAAATAATGACCGACAAAGTAGTCAAGACCGACGACGAATGGAAGAAGCAGCTCTCCCCGGAGCAATATCAGGTTGCGAGGAAGGCCGGAACTGAGCCGGCATTTACGGGAAAATACTGGAATACGAAAGATAAGGGTACTTATCAATGCGCCTGTTGCGGGCAGCCGCTGTTTAGCGCTGATACGAAATTCGATTCCGGCACGGGATGGCCAAGTTTCTGGAAGCCGCTGGATCCCGCCGCTATCGAAGAAGAAAGCGACCGCCAGTTCGGGATGGTTCGGACGGAAGCCCGCTGTTCGAACTGCGATGCGCACCTCGGACACATATTTGAAGACGGACCAGCACCGACGGGTCTGCGTTATTGCATGAACTCGGCTTCGCTGGATTTAAAAGCCGACAATCCAAAGTAGGCATCCGCTGCTAGAGCCTAAAAATATGAGCCCGTCCAATATTGGGCGGGCTCTCGGTGGTCCTCAACTCGTGGGATCTTATTTGCCCGCCGCTGCGGCCAAAGGTTCGGTCGTTGAAGTTTGCGAAGTTTCGCTCGTCGCCGGTGCCGAGGGGCTCTGATGTTGTGATTTGTCTTTCTTGTTTTCCGATTTGGCCTCGGTCGTGCGAATTTGCACGCTACCCTTCAATATTGCCCCATCCTCCACGCTAATTCGTTGGGTCACAACATCTCCGGTTAAGCAGCCTTCCGCGCGAATGTCCACTCGGTCGGTGCATTGAATGTTTCCCTTTACGGATCCCATGATGACCACCTCGCGCGCCGAGATGTTCGCGATCACTTTTCCATTGCGCCCTATGGTGACGCGGTGTTCGCCGAAGTTGATCGTACCCTCGATCTGGCCGTCAATATAGATGGATTCCTCGCCCTTGACCTCTCCCTTAATGACCAGGGATCGCCCGATCGTGGCTTGCTCGGCCGTCGTGGTAACCGTCTTTGGCGGAACGTATGTGTTTGGTGAAAATCTTTGTATGTTGTCCGAAGATTGCAGCATTGGAGTACGACCTTCCTATTCACATTACGGCTGGATATTCATTCCGCCGTATGGCGAGGGTTCTGTGGATTGTGGCCAAGGGGCCAACCTGAATATCGCACGAGGCCGCCGGAAATGCAGCGTTACGGAAGTGCTCGGACTTGGGACCTATGCGTGAGGGACAGCCGCGGTTGCACGGTCGAGCATTCTTGGGCCGCATGCTTTCAAGCTTGCAGTGTCTGACTAAGTTCTTCCCATTCAGCGAGACAAGCCTTCAAACGGGCCCGGCTGTCATTCAATTTGCGGCTTTGGCGCTCGGTTTCATTGGCGCTAACGAAAGTTTGCAGGCCAGTTTCGCAGGCTTCAATGTAGCTTTCCAAAAGCGATATTTCACTCTCCAATTCGCGAACCCTCTCTTCAATCTGCTTGCGTTTAATGGGATTAAGGCGTTTCTGATTGTCATTCCCGCGATCCTGCGCGCCCTCGCCGTCATTGCCATTTGTGGGCGCAATGAATTTCGCTATTGCCGGCTTCGCTGACGCGGCGACGGATTGTTCCAAGGCAGCAGCCCCGCCTTGCTTTCGCCACAGGTAGTCCTCGTAATTGCCGGGATACACTTCCACTTGGCCATCGCCGACTTCAAAGATTCTGGTGGCCAGCCTGTCAATGAAATATCGGTCATGGGAGACAAAGAGAACGGTGCCGGTGTATTTCGAAAGCGACTCGAGCAGCACATCTTTAGCGCGCATGTCGAGGTGATTGGTGGGTTCATCCAGCAAAAGAAAATTAGCGGGATGAAGGAGCATACGCAGTAATGCGTAGCGGTTGCGTTCGCCACCGGACAGCACGCCAATGCGCTTGAAGACGTCATCGGCGGAAAACAAGAAGCAACCCAAAAGGCTGCGAAGTTCGGTTTCTGTGGAGCGAGTAGAGATTTGGCCCAGATCGTCGAGAACGCGGGCGTCCTGATCCAATTCCTTGTACTGATCTTGTGCAAAATAGTCTGCTTGGACGTTGTGCCCCTTCCGATACTCGCCGCGGGTCAACGGTTCCACGTTGGCCAGCAGTTTGATAAGAGTTGACTTGCCTGCTCCATTCACGCCGACCAGCGCGATTCGATCTCCGCGCTCGATCATGAAGCTTACATCGCGAAAGACTTCTTTCTGTCCGTAGGACTTTGCTACGTTTTCAAATTCGACCACAATCCTGCCACTGGGCTTCGGCTGGGGGAAAGAGAAATGAATGGTCTTTTCTTCTTCCGGAAGCTCGATCCGCTCCATCCTTTCCAGTTCCTTTATGCGGCTTTGCACCTGTTTCGCCTTGGTCGCTGTATAACGGAACCGGTTGATGAAGACTTCCAGCTGTTCGATTCTCTCCCTCTGGTTGCGATAGCCTGCCTGAAGTTGCTCGAGCCGTTGCGACTTCTGGTTTAAATATTTTTCGTAATTGCCGCTGTAAAGATGAATGCGTTTGTTCCAGATTTCAGCAATCTTATTGACCGTAACATCCAAAAAATAACGGTCGTGGGAAATCAGGATGAAAGCGTTGGGATAATGGGTCAAATATTCTTCCAGCCAGTTCCGCGCTTCAAGATCGAGATGATTGGTGGGTTCATCGAGTAACAGCAGATTCGGCTGCTGAAGCAGAAGCTTGGCGAGCGCAAGACGCATCTGCCATCCTCCTGAGAATTCATCGGTTTGGCGGTCCCAGTCTTCTTTCCGGAAACCCAAACCCGTGAGGACCGTTCCCACCTTTGCGTCAATCGCATAACCATCGCGAGTTTGAAATTCGTGCTCAATCTTGTGATACCGGTCCGCAACTTGCGCATATTCAGCGGAGGTGTGGTCTAAATCCGGCATGCGTCCGGTTAGGTCTTCCATTTCCTGTTCCATCGCCCGGAGGTCGGAGAAGACCGACATACATTCGGCGAAGACGGTTTGACCAGATAGAGTGAGGCCGTCCTGGGGAAGGTATCCCGCGCTGATTCCCTTGGCGAAGCTGACCGACCCGTAGTCGAGAGTTTCGAGGCCTGCGAGAACCTTCATCAGCGTGGATTTACCGGTGCCGTTCGCACCCACCAATCCCACGCGATCGCGAGGCGTGATCATCCAGTCGGCTCCCTCAAAAAGGAGCTTGTGACCGAAGCGCTTTCCAGCATTGGTGAATTGAATCATGAGGCTGATTCAATCGTCTCATGAGAAGGGATCGTGGAAGAAATAGAGTTTCCGTGTCAATTGGATGTGCTCGAAAAGGGGCTATCAATGGCCGACACAGATGCCAGAGTGCTATTGCTTAAAATGAGGTCAAAATGAACAATGAGCGATTATGCGACTGGTGTTACGCTGTTTTGCGGCAAGTACTGCTTTGACTTTCCTGATCGCGGCCTTAATTTTCGTCTCTCGTTCTAATCTGCTGTCGAACATGGCCGGTGCGCTCATCCTACCCGCAGCCTGGTTATCGGAGTGTTCGGGGAATTCGTTTCAACTAGCGCTAACGGGCTGAACAATTTGTTAGCGCTAACGCCTTTCATTCTTTTGTGCAATATTCTGATTTACGCCACCGTTTTCTATGTCGCATTTAGAACTATGAATGTCTTTCGCCGGAAGAATCGAAGTTGACGTGGGGTTTCTCCTCTCCCTTGAACCCCAACAGGCTACTTGCCTCAATCAAATCTAAAGCCCGGTCCACCACGGCTTGAATCTCTTTTGCGTATTTTACCTCGCGGTCTTTAGCGAGAATGTTTCTGGCTTCGTCAGGCGAGAACCAGGTTGGATTCCGATCATGTTCGTGCGAATCGCCGACTTGATCCACTTCGAGCAAAAACGCCTTCACCACGTATCCGCGGATTCCTGACGGCTTCCAGAACACACCTTTTGAATGCAGATATAAATGGAAATGCTTCGGTTCGATGGTTCCGTGAACTCCGGCTTCCTCCCACGCTTCTCGCTCGGCGGCCTGACTATGTGTCAAAGAGCGATCGGGGTCGCCTTTGGGAAAGGTCCATTTGCTGCCCCCGCTGGTCTTGACAAGTAAGAACTGCACGCCATTTTCGCGAACGCGATAGCAGATGGCCGCTACTTGCAGTGGCAGGGCGAACTGGGAAGGTCGCGGCGTCGCCAAGTGAAGATTGCCTCCAATTCACATAATAGTAGGGGAAATGTTGCAGGAATGTTAAATTGCGACAAAAAAGGTGCACTATAGTAAGTAGGCTGGCGACGGAATTTAGATGGCCGCGGATTTAAAAATTAGTCCCCGATCTTGAACGCACAAGAGGGCCCGACTTTTACAGGGCGGAAAAAATCCCTGGTGGAACGGCTTTGAAAGGGCGCGGCTTTAGCCGCCGTCAGTGCGCTGAATTGATGGTAGAACTACGCTGATGGCATTCTTTCTCGGCATTGACGGCGGGGGGACCAAGACGTCGTGCCTGATCGGCGACGAGAAATCCGTATTAGCAGAGGGGACTGCCCGGGCCAGCAATGTTCTGCGGGTTGGTGAAGCGCAGGCGCAGACCTCTCTCGTCATTGCGATCCGGCAGGCATGTCACGTTGCACAAATTGATCCGGCCCACATATCGCGGACCTGTGTGGGAGTCGCCGGAGCCGCACGGCCGGAAGTGGCGGACATCATCCGCAAAATATTGGCCAAGACAGTTTCGGGGGATATTGAAATTGTCGGGGACATGGTCATAGCGCTACACGCAGCCTTCGGCGCAGGGCCAGGAATAGTGGTGATTGCGGGGACCGGATCCGTTGCCTATGGGCGCAATGCGAAGGGGCAGAGGGCCAGGGCCGGAGGCTGGGGAGCCGCTGTTTCTGATGAGGGGTCCGGCAATTGGATTGGACGTGTGGCAATTAGCGCTGCACTCCGCGCCGCCGATCAAAGTGAAGATGTGTCCCCACTTTTACAAGCGATTACGAGAGTTTGGAATATCGAGCATCGAGATGCCGTCGTCATGGTGGCCAATGCGTCTCCTGCGCCGGATTTCGCGGCGTTGTTTCCAGCAGTGTTGGCTGCCACGAATGGCGGGGACGTTTTAGCCGCGAGCGTGTTGCGCCGCGCGGGAACCGAGTTGGCGACTTTGACCAAAATTGTTCTTGGGCGGCTCTTCTCCGATGCCGATACCGTCCAAGTGGCCATGTCCGGTGGAGTGTTTGCGAACAGCGCATTGGTGCGAGAGGTTTTCTACAATGAACTGCGAGTTCAATTCCCGCTGGTGGTGATGGACGAAAAGATGGCAGACCCGGTCCAAGGGGCACTCGATCTGGCGAGGAGTAGGACTGATTAGATAAATGGCCGAGAAGCAAAGTCGATGTTCCCAGTACGAAACCGCTGATTGTTTTTACCGTGCCCTCCCGGTTACTTTTCATGAATAAGGCTTTGCGTGAGACTTCGGTCAGACCAGAAGTCGAATCAGCTGAGTCGTCCAAGACGGGCGATTTGATGCCGGAATTAACAGAAGACTTGGCGCTCTCTCTATTGAAACAGCCGGCACAGCAACCCGAAATCCTCGAAAAGATTACCAAGAACCGCGCTCTGATGCGAAGCCGCAAGCTGAAGCTTGCTCTCGTCACATATCCCAAAACGCCTCGCCATCTGCTGCCTCCTCTTCTGCGCCACCTCTTCACTTTCGACCTCATGCGCGTGGCGCTCACGCCAACGATTGCAGCCGATATCAAGATCGCTGCCGAAGAGAGTCTGATCAACCGCCTTGAAAAACTTTCACTAGGAGAAAAACTCTCACTAGCCCGGCGCGCTTCGGGACGAGTCGCCGCATCGTTGCTTGATGAGCCGAACCGTCGCGTGATCAACGCGGCTTTGCAGAACTCGCGCCTGACCGAAACGGCCATCATCAAGCAGCTAACCCGCCGGAAGAGGAATGAAATTCTGGTCGAAGCAATCTGCAATCACCCAACATGGAAGCTGCGCCCCGAAATTATTTCTGTGTTGAAACAGGAAAATACGGCGACGGATGCGGTGGGACGGGCAAGTACCGGAACTTCGCTTCCATAGCGGTGTCTAATTGATTTGGTACCCGTAAGACGGGTCGTTAGATTTTAGGAGGGAGCGTTGATGAGACGCCTGTTTAGGAATGCCGTCGTTGTACTCGCCCTGTTCTGGTACTTCCCTACGGGTATGTGGGCCCAATTGCCTACCGCGGATAGCGAATTGGCGCAGGGTGTCCATGCATACAAGGAAGCAAGGTATGAAGAAGCTATCCAGTATTTCCAACGGTCGATATCACTGGACCCTCGGAATAAAGCTGCACACTTGTATTTGGCGACTATCTATTTACCAGCTATACATACCCGGCGTAGACACACCTGAAAATTTGCAAGTGGGCCAGAGCGCGATTGCACAGTATCAGAATGTCCTTGAGCTTGATCCTAAATCACCGGATGCCATCAAGGGTATCGCTTACATTGATCTGCAAATGAAGAAATTTGAAAAAGCCAAAGAGTACTATGCCAAGGCAACCGAGTTGAGCCCGAACGATCCGGAAGCCTACTACACGATCGGCGTGATCAACTGGACCCAGCTGTACCAGTCCAGGATGGAGCTGCGGTCCAAACTTGGACTACCGCCAGAACAACCTCTCATCAATGCGGCCGAGTGTTGGCAGCTTCGCAGCTCGAATCAGGATGGAGTGGCAGACGGAATCAAAATGCTGACAGAAGCTCTTGAGCTGCGGCCGGACTACGACGATGCGATGGCCTACATGAACCTGATGTATCGAGAGCGAGCAGACATTCAATGCAATGACGATAGGGCTTACAAGGCCGATGTCAAAACCGCGGACAAGTGGGTAGATCTAACACTGTCAACCAAAAAACAAAAAGCTGAAAATTCGAAGCCCAGTGCCGAAAATGGTGTCCCGCAGCCGTAGAGTCTTCTACGCTACTTCTGAAAATGTCCCAGAATCGCCTCCGCCTGACTGCGCGTGACCACAGCCGAAAGCGCTGACACATCAGCTTGCCGGACTGCCTGCACGCTGCCGAAGTGTTCCAGTAAACGGCGGGTCGTCCGCTCACCCACGCCGGGAATTTCGCGCAATTCAGTTGCGCGATCGCGCATCTGGCGCCGCTTGCGATGGAAGGTTACCGCGAAGCGATGAGCTTCATCCCGAATTAGTTGAATCAGGTGAAGCATCGGCGAATGATGATCCAACACTACCGGCTCATCTTCCTGCCCGTAGACATAAATAATCTCCTCACGTTTCGCTATCGCGGCGAGCGGCTGGTTAATGATCTGCAGCGATCCCAAAGCTTCTGCGGCGGCGTGTAACTGGCCCACCCCCCCATCAATCAAGGTCAGGCTTGGCATCTTTTTCTTTTCGTCATGAATGCGCTTGTAGCGCCGGGTTACGACTTCGCGCATGGACGCAAAGTCATTCACACCTTCCACGCTACGGATGATGAATTTGCGATAGTCCGATTTTTTCATCCGCCCGTCTTCCCAGACCACCATGGACGCTACCGTTTCCGCGCCTTGAATGTGCGAAATATCGAAACATTCAATTCTCTCGGGAAGCTCGGGAACTCCCAGGGCATCCTGCAAAGCCTCCTGAATGGCTCTGGTGTTTGGCTTCATGATGCGGAAGCGCTGATCGTAAGACTGCTTGGCATTGGTCGCGGACAAATCGAGAAGGGATCGCTTGTCCCCGCGTTGCGGGACCAAGAGATGGACCCGCGCCGGTCGCGAGCTGTCCCTGGTTATTTGCTCCGATAAAACTTCTTCGAGAGTGACACGGTCTTCAAAATCCACGGGAAGATAAATATTGCGCGGGACGTAAGGCTGTCCGATGTAAAGCTGCTTGAGCAGGGCGGAGAAGAATTCGCCGGGATTGAATGAATCTGTATTAGCCAAACTTTGCTCGGCGTGACGGGCTGGGACGCCCGTTTCTCCATCGGGGGTATTCAACTCCGGCAAGTCTTCCCAGAAAAACTCTCTGCGGTCAAGCACGCGCCCTCCGCGCACGTGAAACAGATTCACAGCCAGCATGCCATTTTCGTAGTGATAACCGAAAACATCGGCATCGTCGCCTTCGACTGTCGCGATTCGCTGCTTCTCTTGAAACTGCTCGACCGTCGAAATCAAGTCGCGATATTTTGCCGCACGTTCAAATTCCTGGGCCTGAGCCGATTTCTCCATCCGCTCGTGCAGTGAGCGCGATAGATCAGTAGGCCGGCCTTCTAGAAAGAGCTTCACATCCCTTACTGCCTCCTGATAAGCCTCCGGTGTGCCGAGTCCCTCGACACAGGGACCGAGGCATCGCCCAATGTAGTACTGAAGGCAAGCTCGCGGATGGAAGTGTCCCAAATCTACTTTGCAGGATGGAATCAGAAAATGCCGATGAATCAAATCCACCAAGCGGTACGCAAGACTGGTTGGAAAGTAGGGGCCGTAGTAAGCCGCTCCATCTTTGAGCAGACGACGGGTCACGTAAACGCGCGGAAAACGCTCCGCCAAGGTCAGTTTCACGTAGGGATAAGTCTTGTCATCTCGCAGCAAGATGTTGAAACGCGGTTTCTTCTGTTTGATGAGGTGATTTTCGAGGGCCAGCGCTTCTTCGACATTGGCGACAACGATGTAGTCAACGTCTACCGCTTCACGCACCAATGTATCGGTTTTGGCGTCCTGAACGCGGCTTTGGTGAAAGTAAGAACTGACGCGATTGCGTAGGTTCCCGGCCTTGCCAACGTAAATGACGTCTCCTTCCGCATTTTTGTAGAGATACACTCCAGCCGAAGTTGGCAGGGAGCGAATTTTGGCGGGGAAATCCATTTGACCGAGCTATTTTATTAGAGATAGCCAGAGTTGATGGTGATTCAAACGTGAGCGGAACCGTATAAAATTTTCCCTTTAAGTTTAATCCTCCACACCGCTTCGCAAAGTTCGCGCGCCAGTAACTAGTTCAATATCTGTTAATTAGGTGCCAACTTACCTATTTTGACAGTTGGCATCGGTCGTGCACAGTACAATAACGGACGTAGGGAATAGAACCCAGTGGCTGTTGCACGCATCGAAGATTCTGTACAAAAGGTTCTGTACGATCTAAAGGAAGGAGCCTCAAAGATGACTCGCACTTCGTTAGCAATTTTGTTGGCGGCTACCATGGCGGCGACGGTAGGTTGTTCGAGCAAGAATTATGTTCGCAATCAGACTACTCCGTTGATCAATAAGACAAACGAACTGGACGACATGACCGCGAAGAATACCAAAGATATTAAAGACATGGACGCACGGGCACAGGCTGGGATTCAACAGGTGCAGGCCAAGGCAGCGGAGGTTGACCAGAAAGCTCAGGCTGCCGGACAACAGGCGACTGATGCTCAAACCCAGGCTGACAATGCCGTAAACCGCGTGAGCGTGCTGCAAAATACCGTGGCGAACCTCGACAATTATCGGGAGGTTAGCACCGCATCAGTTCATTTTGGTTTTAACCGTGACAATTTGACGAAAGAGGCCAAAGAGGACCTGGACAAGATGGCTGAAGCCGTCCCTAACACTAAGGGCTACATTTTGACCGTCGAAGGCGCTACTGATTCAGTTGGAAGCGCAGATTATAACTATGCACTGAGCCAGCGCCGGGCTGATGCTGTCATTCAGTATCTAGCTTCTGAACACGGCATACCTGCTCATAAGATTTATCTGATCGGTCTCGGCAAAGACAAGCCGGTTGAGACTAATAAGACTCGCGAAGGACGTGCGGCCAATCGCCGGGTTGATGTCCATCTCATGAGTAACACAGCAGATGGTGGAACTCCGGCACCACAGCCATCCGCGACTAATCAGACAGCGCCGCCGTCCATGTGAGAGATTTTTCCTCCTCTCCGGAGGATTTCGCCAACGCTGGCCGTTCCATTCCCCCATGGAGCGGCCATTTTTTTACGACTTCTCCTCACATGGTCATCGAGCCACTTTCACACGAGTGGGCATTGTATACTCTGCTTTCCCGAAAGACTTGAGTAAGTCAGCGTCAGCCGCCGGCGAAATCAAAAGGAGTTCACCATGCAGAGTCGCATCATTGGCACGACCATGCCAGTCCTTGAGTTCGTCCTTGAGCCCAACGAGTCCATCATCTCGGAAGCGGGAGAACTCTCATGGATGAGCAGCTCCATACAGCTCTTGACCCATACCCAACTCGGCGGGGGCGGGGGAATTTTCGGAGTGCTCCGAAGAGTGGCCGGCGGCGGAACGCTTTTCATGACCGAATATCGCGCGACGGTTGCCAGCGGTCAAATAGCCTTCGCCACCAAGGTGCCCGGTCACATTTTGACGATTGAGATCGGTCCCGGGCACGAACACATGGTGCACCGGCATGGTTTTCTTTGTGCGACGCCCCAGGTCCAGATTGGTGTGGGTTTTCAGCAATCCCTTGGTGCAGGGGTCTTTGGCGGTGATGGGTTCCTGCTTCAGAAGATAAGCGGACAGGGCACGGCGTGGTTGGAGCTTTCAGGTGAGGTGATATTGAAAGAGCTTCGACCTGGCGAAACGCTAAGAGTTCATCCGGGACACGTCGGGGCGTTTGAAGCGAATGTTTCTTTTCAAATCACGAGGATTCCCGGTATCAAGAATATGATCTTCGGCGGCGATGGGATCTTCCTCGCAGCATTAACCGGGCCGGGAAAAGTTTGGCTGCAAACCCTACCGATCTCGAAGCTGGCGCACCAGTTGATGGAATACATGCCATCCCCGTCAAGGGAGTCTGCCCAGGGAGGGGTCGTTGGGGGGATTGTCGGATCGATTTTGGACGGAATGAAATAGCGTCGTGAGAAACCGTCATCCCGACCGCAGCGAAGCGAAGTGGAGGGACCTGTTTTCCTTTCTTGTCGAATAGCAAGTCGACAACAACTCGCTGTAAAATATAGGGCATGTTGCGAAGAGCGTTTCCGGTTGTTCTAGCGCTGCTGTTTGCGGTGACCTGCCTTCCCACGCGGTCTGCGGCCCAGATTGAGGAAGTTCCCCATCCAGACAAAGCCCCAGGACAGAACCAAGCCCCACCTCGTTACGACCGAGATAAAGAAGCAGAAGAAAGTTCCAGTCGCGACACGAAAATTGATCTGAGCCCGCCAAAAGACGACGCCAAAGACCATCCTTTCAGCGATGCGGCGGATTCCGATGCGGGCGACGCATCAACGGACTCGCCATCATTTCACCCGTGGGATCCCCACAAAGCCGCCAAGGACGTCGAGGTGGGCGATTTCTACTTCAAGCGCAAGAACTATCGCGCCGCTATCGCCCGGTATCAGGATGCATTGTTGTGGAAGGACAATGACGCCGATGCCAACTTCCGTTTGGGACAGGCGTTGGAGAAA
>DASYGR010000307.1:0-3311 GCA_035999525.1 Terriglobales bacterium | reverse complement strand
CTTCTCCAGCTTTTCGAAGAAGTCAGCCAGGGCTCTAGGGTTATAGCCGGCCTTGTACATAATGATGGCGCCTACTGCGTCGGCTTGAGCCTCGTCCCCTCGGGAGTACCGCATCATCAGAGTCCCGGCGCCTAGCTGTATACCCAAACGGGCGAGTGTGCCCCCAACCCCAGAGCCAAATAAGCTACCCAATGCGCCCAAAAGATTGGCCCACTGGGCTTTGGAGGCTTGCTTTGCGGAATGCTGCATATAGACGTGGGACATCTCGTGCGCCATAACGCCCGCAAGCTCGGCTTCATTGTCCGCAGCGGCGATAGTACCGACATTGACGAACATGGGACCACCCGGCAACGCGAAGGCGTTGATTTCTTTTTGCGGAATTACGTGGAACTCGTACGGCCACGAGTACTGCGGCGGAATCACATCCACTAACTTTTTTCCCAGCTGCTGTATGTATTGAGTCTCCGGACTGGAGTCCGGCAGAACCGGCATCTGTTTGTACACTTCGGCCATGACTTGCCGTCCAGCTTGCTCCTGCTGCTCTTTCGTCATGCCCGTCGAACCCGGATCCGGCAACTGCGGATTTGCCGGAGTCACGGCAAAATTCTGGACTGCGACCAGTAATGTAAGTAGCACAGCTAATGCATTGATAGGACGGGACTTCTTTAGCATTGATCTTTTCCTGCTGACCCACAGTCGTTCGCGTAATTTAGCCGGACTACCGATGGGGTTTATAGATGCGAAATGGCATGTCAGGGATCGCCACAACTTGGCCGCGACCGGGGTGAAAAGCATCATAAGGTCCATGGCGTTCATGCGGAGACCCTTAATCCGTTTAGAAAGTCTGCTGCTGTTCCTCTTTGTTTCGCTCTCATGCGGCACTGTCAATCAGAGAGTGCAGGACATTTGCGGTTGTTTGTCCGTCGAACCCGACGCTCTGGATTATCGTCACAATGCCAAACACATGGCTTTGCCAGCCGGCACTCCTCAAGAAACGGACGTGGCTACAATTCTTGCCTGGCAGCAAGACGTAATTCCGTGACCAGTCGATGCGCCCAGAAGCGGGCGCGAACTTCAGCTAACTCACGTAGCGAAGGCCTACCTGGAAAACGCAAGCGTCAATCCCGCAGATTGCGATATTCACTTGGAGATCTCCCAGACTGCCGACAGGGCCGCGCCGCGCGTGATCATCGAGACTCCTATAGATAGTGAATATTGTTCCGCGCGGCATACGCTTCAGCAACAGCTGAAGCAGCATGGATTCACGCTCGATCTCCAAAACGGCGGCGACCTTTCGCAACCTTTGCCTGTAAGCGTATTCGGCTTGCCATTCGAGGATTTTGAGCATCCCGGCGGACGCGGAAGTGCGCAAGTTGCTACCCTGTGGGAACTTCATCCGGCGACCGTCACCTTTCAGTAATGCTTCAACGTTCCCGTTGCTAGAAACTGCGTTCCTCACAGCAACCTCTAGTTCGATGTTTCGGTAAAGGTCGCCAGCGGATGCCCCAACCCATACGGCCCTTCGGCCGTTACGTGTACGACTCCCGTACCGGCAGGTAGAGTCAACACCACGCTGGCTTTGCCTGATGGATCCGTAGTAACGATTCGGCTGGAAAGTGATCCCGCACTGGTGGTAAAGAAAATACTGGCCCCAGTCGCGGTCCCTCCCGACGAACCGGGAGCGAGAGTAGCTGTCAGGGTCAAACTTCCGCCAGTCTGGTTGTCGCCAGTCTTTGTGATCGTCGCCGCAGGCTTGCCAACCACAATCCATCCCCCCTGGGTCTGCGTGGCAACACTGTCGCTGCCGCTTACTGCGAAATGGTAAAAGCCGGGAGTATTGCCTGCGGTGATCGTGATCGTTCCATTTAGAAGCGTCGTTAGGTTCGGCTGCGTCAGCGCGACCGTGATGCCAGAATCAGAAGTGGGCGCGCTCAGGATTAAGCTCGTTGTCCCACTCGTGATCTTCGGCTGCAATGTAACCGTTCCGCCGGCAGACACCATAATTGTGTCCGGATTCAGATCCCATTCGGTCGCCGGAATCGTCGCCGTCGTGCCGGTTATAACTAACAGCGTTGCGGTGTAGGGCGCAAAGGTCATGGTTGACGACCAGGCTGCCGAGGATGATGCTTTGATTGTTGTTGGGGCGGTCGCCGCCAAGGTGTAGCTCACGACTGAGCTGGCCGTAAATCCATTTAGCGCGAACTGCACTTGCGCCCCGTTTGCCGGGTCCTTGTTCACGACCATCATAGTGAGCGTCTTGCCAGTGGAGTCCATTGCCGCATATGAACTGAAGAGATTCGGATCCGCATTGTGCGTCGCCGAAACCGAGATCGTGCCGAATCCGTGATGTGCTCTGTCGTAATTCGTAAACAATTTCAAGGCCAGGTAATTCGGATTTGCGGGATCGGGGGCGGTCCAACGCGACGCTAAATACACTCGCTCGCGGCCGAGGATTCCGTAAGCGTCCGCATCGCCTAGAGCGGTTGAGAAGTCTGCCGCGCCCGCGAATTCCGCGCTCCATTCGGTGATGCTGAATTGCGTACCGGGATAGATTTCGTTCACGATCGCCCGCATGCGCGGGATACGGAACGGCTTCGAATCAAGCGGCTCATTACTGAAGCCACCATTCGCGATGTAGGACGCTTCGCTAGTGTATGTCGGATCCCACCAATCGCGATAAATGCGGACGGCCAGCGCCTGCTTCTGCGCCTGAGTGAAATTTGTCGTGTCGGGACCGTCCGGATAAGCGTGGATGTCGAAGATGTCCAGCGATCTTGAGTTATTTGCAAGGTCCGACCAAGCAACTTCATTTAGCCACCAGGAAAGAAAATCCACTCCACCGTGGTTGGATGTTTCGCTGCTCCCGGTCGCAGACCTCCAGTAGAAATACCAGCAGCAGCTTACCGGTCCAAGACGAATCGCGAGCGGGTCCCAGCCCTTCAGATTGCGTGCTTCAGTCAGGTACGTATCGCGCAGCTCGTTGTAGGTCGCGGGATTGGGATGGATATCTCTGTGAGTACCGCCCCATATATCAATCTCGTTGTCCATGTTGTAAAAATGTGGCGCGGTCCCGAACGCAGGCGCAAGAGCGGCTGTCCACGCATTGCGGTAAACGCTTCCAGCAGGATCGGTTACCTGCGGCGGTCCATCGAGCAATGGAAAATACGCGTCGTTGGGATTGGCGGTGAGAAAAGTTGTGGAGCTGTCGCAATTCGCTCCAGCCGCTATCCCATCTCCGGCATCGGAGTTGAACTGATCCACGTGGCACTGCGCGCCATACTTAGCGATAGAAAAGCTCCAGTGCAAGTTTG
>DASYGR010000281.1:0-8407 GCA_035999525.1 Terriglobales bacterium | reverse complement strand
TGTCATGGGATCATTGGGTATTTGTTTGATGTAGCCAGCCTGCACAACATCATCCAGCGATTGCGGAGCTTTTTCTTTGTCCAAAGTATATTGCGAAATAACGGAACGTAATGTGAACAAGTTCTGCCGTAAAACGGATTCTCTCGCATGCACGACGGAAGCCCGGTAATTTGGCACAGCCACCGCCACCAGAATGAGGATGATGCTGATGACGATCATCAACTCAATCAGTGTGAAGCCGCGATGCTTATTGCGAGATCTTGCCATTACCAGTCCTTGTAATGAGTACCGTCAAGCCCGCTATCCTGTGACTTGGTGTAAACGTCGAAAACGTCGTCTCCGCTCCAGGAAGTGGAATCGGGATCATCCTGCATGGCCCGGAGTCCCCATTCGGTTTTATTGGTCATTGGGTCTATCGGAATTCTGCGCAGAAACCTCAGTTTTTTCCCTTGAACATCCACGCCATTCACCAGAGTTTCCAGATCGGGAGGATAGTTCTCCGAGCCCACTTTGGTCTGAAATGCGCCGCGGTCCGCCGCGTCTTTGTAACGGTCAATCGCATCGCGCATTTCCCAAAGATCCTCACGCAATTCGTGCTCTTTTTGACGCTTAATCGTTATCCGAACCAGAGGAATTGCCATACCGGTCAGAATCGTCAGAATGGTAGTCGCCACGATTAACTCAATCAGAGTGAATCCGTGAGACTTCTTCCTGGCTCCGAAAATATATGTAGACTTCATTTTTTTACTGAATCGCAACTTGAGCTACGGTTCCGGCCACCGGCAGGGCCTGCATCGCTGGGTCACGCGCTCCGCCGCGCGAAATGGCCAATGTGGAGGTGCCGGGAGCCTTGGCTTTGAAGGTCAACGTGGCAACTGCTCCTTGTCCCGACACTCCACTCGCGCCTGGCGGGCGGGTTGCGTTGATTTGCAAACTGCCCGTCGTGTCATCATCGCGATGCATCAACGCCACGGTTTGCCCATCCTGCGAGAGAAATGGTCCATTGGAAACGTTGATTACTTGTAAAAGCTTAGGGTCATAGTTAACTTCGACGGGAACTGAATACGCGTTTTGCACCCCCGAAAGCATGATGTTTACCGCGAAGGTAGAACCCGTACGTTGCGAGATCGAAGGCGGATCAAATGCGAAGCTTGCGCCGGTGGTGATAGGCGCTGCCGGCTGAGCGGGAGACTGCGACATTGCAGGCGCCATAGTTTGAGGCGCTGCGGACGCTGAAGGACCCTGCGGTGCGGAGGGGGCCTCCGGTGGAGGGGCATGGCTAATTTGCCGCAACTCGATAGAATTCGCCGTGCCCACATCAATGCCTCTCTGGTTCAGGTCAGAAATAACCAGCCCTCTCACAATATGGGGAATGAGAACAAAAACGGTCTCGGTTTGTCGTCGTTCGGTATTGGTCTGCCCGAACAAATATTTCAAGATTGGGATTTGTGCCAATCCCGGAATGCCGCTTAAAGAACGGGTCTGCGAATCTTCCAGCATTCCACCCAGGAGGTTCGCTTCGCCCTCCTTCAAACGAACTTCGTGATCAATTTTTCTTTGACCGATAACAGGCTGGCTGATGCCGCCGATATTTTGAAATGAATCCACCGCGGAAACTTCCATCGTAATCTTCAGGGTGACGTCGCCGTTCGAGTGAACTTTCGGGGTGATATCAATGTTGACGCCGACATCTTGATAGTTGAATTGGGTGTTCACTAACGGGTTAATGCCCACGCCTCCGATACCTGGCTGAAAAGAACCTGTGGCTACGGGGATGCGTTCACCAATCTTCAAGGAGGCCTTCTGTCCATCCACGGCGCGAATCTGCGGATTCTGAATCAGCTTACTGTTGTTGTCGCTGAATAGAGCGGTGGCGGTTGCCTGCGAAATGGTTACCTGGAAATCGGTGGCATTCAAATTTCCCAGAGCGTTCAGCGTGATTCCGTTAGTAGTGGAAGTAGTAGGCGTGGTTGTTCCATTACTATTCGGCGTGCTCACGTTGGTATTAATGTTCGGCTGCAACTGCACGCTGGCGCTGGTCGGCGGATTGATGCCGAGATTGCGTGTCTTATCGCGGCTGATTTGCATGATCGCCACGTCAACAATGACTTCAGGCTTGGACTTATCGAGATCGTCTACAAGTTTTTCGGCGAGCGCAATCTGATCGGGAGTGCCGCGCACAATAATTGCGCCTTCTGATTGCAAAGGCTGAATCCGCGAAATTTCCAGGATTTGGCGCAAGGCATTCACTACATCCTGCAATTCGGTTGGCTGCGAAAGGTTTGCCAGATAGAAAGTCTTAATAACGCTCTGCTCGATCTCTTTGCGTTTGGCAGGATTGTCAGCCGCGATGAAGATAGTGTTTGGTGTTACGGGACGCCAAAAAGTCTTGGACTCCATCGCGACAATTTCCAAGGCTTCTTCGAGGGATACGGAATTCAGGTCAACCTTGATCTGCCGCGACGTATAGTCGGGATCGAAAAGCACGTTGATTCCGGCAATTCTGCCAACGGTCTCATAGACAATTTTTGTATCTTGGGTCATCTTTAGAGTGAGTGGTATGTTCTGGATGGCCGCCAGCTCCACGGGGCCAGCGGCCTCCTGCACCCTTCTGTCCAGTGCGGAGGGCGGCACTGACGCCTTCGGACCGGCCGTCTTGGCCGCTTCAATCATCTGTTTGGTGCGAAACACTTCCTGCCGAGCTATGGCGCTCGAAGGATCAATCTCCACTGCTTTCTGAAATTCGAGCAGTGCGTCATCCAACTTCCCCGCTTCACGCATTAACTGGCCGCGGTGAACATGGGAAGCGCCGGCGAGGAATCGTAACCGCTCGTAAGCGGACCGATAACTCAGATCTTGCGGCTTCTGACTGAAAGCCTGCTTATAAAAATCGTAAGCTTGTTCGTAGTTCTGGCGGGCTTCGGCGTCTTTGCCTTTGTTATATAAGGACTTGGCGCTTTCCGACGCCGCAGGCAAAGTCACAGCTAGAACAAGCAGAGCGATAACCGCCGGTCGAAACTGGCTTCTGATCACTGGTTCCTCGCAGGCAAGTCTTCTTCGTGGATCAAGCATGACTCGAGGTGGGGCATCCCGATTTTTGCTGTAGAAGACGTGAGATGGCTGATTATAGCATTGCCTTCTAAGCAACCGAAACTGCTGTTTTGATTACCTTTAGCCACTTTGGTACTGCTCCCAGATTCATGCACAGGATAGCTTGCCGGATGATACAAAACAGGTCTCTCTTGGATTGCTCGGATATGCGGTAACCTATTCATGCCCTTCTATGCCGCGACAATCCAGCTATCAAGTTCAGCCTAACCCCGAAAAGGAACCCAAACGCGATCCCACGGCTGCGGGCAAGCGTGATGCCGCTGTTAATAGGATCGCTGCTCACAACTACTTCTTGCTGGAAAAATTTGAAACCGGGGTTGTTTTGAGCGGTACCGAAGTGAAATCCGTACGCGCCGGGCTGACGAACCTCAAAGACGCCTACGGATTAATCAAAGACGGCGAACTTTGGCTCTTGAATTGCCACATCGGGCCCTATGAGCACGGAAACATTTTTAACCACGCACCACTGCGTACTCGCAAACTCCTCGTGCATAAAGAGGAGCTTCGGAAACTTATCGGCAAAACACAGCAGCGCGGACTCACGCTGATTCCTACCCGAATGTACTTCAAGAATGGAAGAGTGAAATTGGAACTCGCTCTGGCAAAGGGCAAGCAACTTTGGGACAAACGTGAGACCGAGCGCCGCCGCACCGCAGACAAAGAGTCGAGAGAGGCGATCAGGAACCGCAAATCACGATGATTGAAATTCGTTCCCGTGAAATATTTAATTGGTCGCCTTCCTTGCCTTCGCGTACGATGAAACAACTTTTCTTGACGTATGGGTTAATAATTAAGACGCACCAACATAGGAGGTAAAATATGAAGTCGCTTCGAATCTGTTCCGCACTGTTGACAGTAGCATTAGCGGTTCCTGCGTTCGGACAAGTTTCTGTTTACATTGGAACACCGCCACCACCGCTGCGCTACGAGGTACGTGGCCCAATTCCGGGTCCGGGATTCGTATGGGTTGAAGGATACTGGGCGCCTTATGGACATCACTATCGCTGGGTTCGAGGACACTGGGAACGTACGCCATTTGAAGGCGCCTACTGGAGCCATCCGCATTACGATCACTATCGCGAAGGATGGCAGTTGCATGAGGGCCACTGGGATCGCGAGGACCATGGCAATGGCCACTGGCGTGATCACGACGACCACGGCGACCATCACTAATTGAAATAGCGTCTAAGGTGTTCAGGTCAACCACTCCGGAAGCAATTCCGGAGTGTTTTTCTTGGCCACAAACGCCTCTCGATGCCTAAACGGTTTGTACTTACGTAACTTCGGGGTTGCAATCACCAGGAAATATCATTGTTGAAACCCAGTCCCTGGGTCCAGAGGTGATTTCCATGTCACGGATACGTCGACGTTCCGTTCTTTTGCCAGTCGCGGTATCGGTCTTTCTAGCCGCGGCAAACGCTCAAGATTCACCATCGCTTGGTGACGTGGCACGACAAGCGCGTCAACATACCCAAAGTGCACAGGGCAAGACCGCGCACTCATCCAAGAGTCCCAAGGTTATTACAAACGAGGACATTCCGTCGCATTCCGAAGAAGACAATCAACCCTCCGCGTCTACTGATCAAGAGCGCGCGGGCGGACCTTCCAGTCCGGTATCAGGAGGAGCGAAGATACCCGCCGACCAGTGGAAATCTCAGATTCAGTCGCAGAAAAATGCGGTCGCGTCCCTACAGAGCAACATTGACAAATTGAATGACTCAATCCACTTCGCTCCCGGCAATTGCGTCGCGGGCTGCGTCCAGTGGAACGAACGGCAACAAGCGAAGCAGCAGGAAGTAGAGCGGGCGCGGGGGCAATTGGCGGAACAGAAGAAACGGTTGGAAGACATGCAGGAATCTGCGCGAAAACAAGGATATGGCAGTTCGGTTTACGATCCGTAGTCGCAGGGCACTCGGCTAGATCGCCTCAAAACACTTTCTGGTCACCATTTCTCAGGATCCTAGGCTCCCTCACTTGCGCTTTTCCCTTCCTCCCGACGATACTGTTTCAATCCATGAAAACAAATCTTTCTGTTGCAAATCCTGCTGAAGTTGAAACCGAGTGCCTCGTCGCCGTTGTTCTTGATCGGGGTACCAAAGAAAAATCGGACATATTTGTCGAGACCAGTGACGCCCCAGTCAAAGAAGCCGCTCAGGAGGTCATTAGTAGCGACGAACTTTCCGGCAAGCTGCTCGAGACGACCTTGCTGCATCATCCCGCGAAATTGAAAGGGAAACGTCTGTTGCTGATTGGCGGAGGAAAGTCGAAGAATTTCACCGCATCGGAGTTAAGAAAGCTGGCCGGGGCAGCGGTGCGATTTCTCAAGTCAAAAAACGTCCGCACCTTCGCGTTTCTCGCCCCAACCGGAAATATTAAAAACGAAGACGCCGTGAGTGCGATTGTTGAAGGCGCTTTCGTTGGCAACTTTGATCCCGACACATATAAGAGCGATCGAAAGGACAAAAAGATAGACGCACTCACCGTAATTGCTCGGGGCGATCAATCGGCTTTAACTCAGGCGATGGAGCAAGCTCGAATTATCGGCGAATCCCAGAATTTTACTCGCGAACTGGTGAATGAACCGGGCAATCACATGACTCCCACGATGCTCGCCGAACGCGCGCGAAAGATGGCCGCGGAAGTCGGTTTGAAGTGTGAAGTCCTCGACGGTGAAAAGATTCGCGGCTTAAAGATGGGTGCGTTCTGGGGAGTATCGCAAGGATCGGACGAGCCTCCCGCACTGATCGTTTTGCGCTATGAGCCCGCAGGCGCGCCTGAGAAGCCGGTATTGGGCCTGGTTGGAAAAGCAATCACTTTCGACTCCGGCGGAATTTCCATCAAGCCCGCTGACGGAATGGAGAAAATGAAATATGACATGGCCGGTGGCGCTGCCATGTTGGGAGTCATGCGCGGGATTGCTCTTCTGAAGCCGAAAATCAAAGTGACCGCGATTATTTGCGCGTCCGAAAACATGCCTTCCGGCAAAGCTCAAAAACCAGGCGACGTCCAGATTTCTATGTCGGGGAAGTCGATCGAGATCATCAACACCGATGCCGAAGGACGACTGGTGCTCGCCGACGGCCTCTCCTATGCCCGCCAACTTGGGTGCACGCATCTGGTTGACGCGGCAACGTTGACAGGTGCGGTAGTCGTGGCACTGGCGCACGTCAATGCTGGTGTCTTTGCCAACGACGACAAACTGTATGAACAATTCAGCAAAGCCGTGAATAACGCTGGAGAAAAATTCTGGCGTCTGCCGCTCGATGATGAATACAGAGAGATCATGAATTCGAACATCGCTGATATTGTGAACTCTGGCGGGCGCTGGGGAGGCGCGATCAGCGCCGCAATGTTCCTGAAGGAGTTTGCCGAGGACACGCCGTGGCTTCATCTGGACATCGCCGGCACCGCATGGATGGAAGACAACAAGCCCTGGATCGCGAAGGGACCATCAGGAATCGCAGTGCGGTCTTTGATCGAGTTTGCCAGAGAATTTTCGTAACCAGCTGCCGTTTCACCAACGTTCAACGTTGCCAGGCAACCATTCAGGGCCTCCAGCATCTGATGGCGGCCAATGTTCAAATCGTTGCAGGCCATTTCTTCTGAGGAGACTCTATGAAACCTTTGTTCGCGGTCGGACTGATTGTCTTGATTCTGGGAATCCTCTCGTTCTTTGTTCCCGTGCCACACTCCGAACATCACGGCGTCAGCGCAGGAGACGTGCACATGGGCATCACCACTCATCATGAAGACCGGGTGCCTCCAGTTGTGAGCATTGTGCTTCTGGTTGTGGGTGCTGGATTAATGCTCGGCGGTCGCGGAAAGAGCTAGCGCTCACATCGCAGCGGGAACTGCGATTCCCATCACGGACAGAACCCGCGTTAACTCACGGCGCACCACGAAAACCGTTGCGAGCAAAAACTTTTTACGTTCCTCATCCTCTTCTCCGATCACGGGGTAGCGGTGATAGAACACATTGAACATCTGCGCCAAGTGAAACGCATGCTTGGCCAGATAAGCAGGCTCCGTTGTGACAATCGCCTGGTCAATGACGTAAGAGGTTTTTGACGCGGCCAGCCATAGCTCCCAGAGGTCATTGGCATCCGGCGAGCTGAGATATTTATTGAACTCTTCCGTAGAGACGTAGCTTGCTGCGTCTTCTTCAATACGTTCCAACTCAATGCCTGCTTTGCGAAAAATATTCGTCGCTCGCACTACGGCATATTGCGCGTAGGGCCCAGTCTCGCCCTCAAAACTAAGCGCCTCTTTGAAATCGAATGCGATCACCGATTGCTTGGTGAACTTCAGCATGAAGTAGCGGAGCGCGCCAACCGCAATCTGATTGGCAATGGTAGATCGCTCGTCATCCCTCAATTCGGGATGCCTTGAGTCCACTTCCGCTCTTGCAGAAGCGATGAGACGATCAAGCAGGTCATCGGCCTTCACTCCGAACCCTTTTCGTCCCGAGACTTCAACGTAGGGCCGCTTGCTGTCTTCCTCAGACAACTCGTAACCTAATTCCGCGGCGCATCGCGGAGTTAGCGCAACCATCTCGTACGAAAAATGCGTATAGTGATCGGCCTGATCGTTGTATCCAAGACCGCGCAATGCATCAACGACGGTGTTTTGCGCTTCGGACTGACGGGCATCAATGACGTTGTAGATTTCCGCGACACTTCCGAAATGCGGATGATCTGGCACCCCCTTTGTACTTGATATCCAGCAATCATGACCATTTGGATAACGATAAAATTTCAGGTATCCGAAATCGCGCCCCAACAGTCCAAACTTCCAGATGTGATAGGCAATGTCTTTGCCGACGTAGCCGACGGTCCCGTTCGAACGCACGATCACCTTCTGGTCTTCCTCGGAAACTGCGTCGGCGTCCGCATCGCCCGAGCCCGCCTTCAAAGATTCATTGGATTGAGCTGTCCCTCCACGCCGCATCACCCAGCAACCTCTATTTTTTCCCTCATTCTCGAAGAACAACACGCCACCGGCTTTCAATTTCTCAAAAGCCGCATCCCAGAAGTGCAGCTTTAGAATTTCGCTCTCTCGCGGCAAAAAATCGTATTCAATATCGAGGCGTTCCATGGTTTCAAGGTGTCGCTTTAAAACAGCCACGGAAATCACGTCGGCGACTGCTGCGCTTTCGTTATCACCCTGCTCGATATCGTGAAGTGTTTGCGAACGAACTTGCAGGTTCTGTTTGTCCTCCTGATACCAGGCGGAAACGCGAGCATAGAGATCCCAGCAGTAATAATCGAATCGCGGCTCGCGAGTGAGTTGCTCGATT
>DASYGR010000279.1:0-2630 GCA_035999525.1 Terriglobales bacterium | reverse complement strand
TGAATCCCGGCAACGTAGTGCAACATTTCTTGCGGGATACGCCCTCCGCAGCTCTTGCAACATTTCTCGCGTTATTTCCAATTGTCAATCCATTCGGCGGTGTGCCGATGTTTTTCGCGCTCACCTCAGCAATGTTGCCTTCTGAACGTAGGAAGACCGCCCTGAAAACCGCTCTATACGTCATGGGGATTCTGATTGTATTTTTGTTTTTCGGGCGCTTCGTATTGAATTTTTTCGGAATTTCTCTCCCAGTGTTGCAGATTGCCGGAGGATTGATTGTCGCCAATACCGCTTGGGGCATGGTCACCGCCAGCAGCCGGATGACTCCTGCAGAAAGCCACGAAGCCACGACTAAAGAAGATATTTCTCTCACCCCAATGGCCATGCCGATGCTGTCCGGGCCAGGGGCGATTGGAGTAGTCATGGGTCTGGCGGCTCATGCCGACAGCATGGTGGCTTATTTTGGGATGGTGATTGGCATCGTAGCGTTGGGCGTGATCGTATTTCTATTTCTATGTCTCGGAGGGCCTTTCGTGAAGCGGCTAGGGCCGGGCGCAACCGGCGCAATCAACCGCATCTTTGGCTTTTTAATTCTGGCGTTGGCCGTTCAGTTGGTATGGGACGGCGCTGCGCAGTTCCGGAGTTAGATTGTCTGGCGGGCCGTCCCACCCGCGTGGGTGCTACTTCAGCGAGACCAGCTTCTCCACCAGCTCCGAGTAGTCTTTCTTTTCCAGGCCGTGGACTTGCTTGTTGTATTCGTCCACTTTGCTGGAATAGTTCATTGAACAGAATTTCGGGCCGCACATGGAGCAGAATTTTGCTTCTTTGTAGAAGTCATCCGGAAGAGTTTCGTCGTGCATGGAGCGCGCAGTTTCCGGATCGAGTGATAATGCGAACTGCTTTTCCCAATCGAAGGTGTAGCGGGCGTAACTGAGAGCATCATCGCGATCCTGAGCTCCAGGACGATGCCGCGCGATATCCGCCGCGTGCGCCGCAATCTTGTAAGCGATGATCCCATCTTTGACATCTTTTTCGTTGGGCAATCCGAGATGCTCTTTGGGAGTCACGTAGCAAAGCATCGCCGCGCCGTGCCAGCCGATCATAGCCGCCCCGATTGCGGAAGTAATGTGGTCGTACCCGGGAGCGATGTCGGTTACCAGCGGCCCTAGCGTATAGAAAGGAGCCTCATAGCAGAGTTCGTTTTCTTTTTCGACCTGCTCTTTGATCTTATCGAGCGGCACGTGTCCGGGACCCTCAATCATGACCTGAACGTCATACTCCCAAGCTTTTTTCGTTAATTCGCCCAGCGTTCTCAGTTCCGCAAACTGGGCTTCATCGCTGGCATCGGCAATGCATCCAGGACGCAAGCCATCACCGAGAGAAAAACTCACGTCGTGCTTCGCGAAAATTTTGCAGATGTCGTCGAAGCATTCGTAGAGAAAATTCTGTTTGTGGTGATGCGCCATCCATTGCGCAAGAATTGCTCCGCCGCGGCTCACGATGCCGGTAATGCGCTTGGAAACCATCGGCAAATATTGAATGAGAACGCCCGCGTGGATGGTCATGTAGTCCACGCCCTGCTCGGCTTGCTCTTCGATCACTTCCAGCATGACTCTAGCGTTCAAGTCTTCGACGCGCTTGGCTCTTGAAATCGCCTCGTAAATCGGTACCGTCCCAATGGGGACCGGCGAATGCCGAATGATCGCCTCACGAATCTCATGAATATTGCCGCCGGTCGAAAGATCCATCACTGTATCCGCGCCGTAATGTACGGACGTATGCAGCTTTTTCAGTTCTTCTTCAATATTTGAAGTGACTGCCGAGTTGCCGATATTGGAATTGATCTTGCACAGCGAAGCGATGCCGATCGCCATTGGCTCAAGCTCGGGATGATTGATATTTGCCGGAATAATCATTCTGCCGCGAGCAACTTCATCGCGAATCAGTTCGGGCGAGAGCTTCTCGCGCCGCGCTATGTACTCCATCTCTTCCGTAATAACGCCCTTACGGGCAAAGTGCATTTGCGAAAAATTCGTGCCATTGTGACCGGCTCTGCGGGTGGCGATCCATTCCGCGCGAGGCTTTGGGACGACAGTCCCTCCGTTAGTGCCTCCATTCTTTCCGTTGCTGGGAGCGCCGTTCGTAGAAACCATCAGTAATACCGCCCTGTCATGAAGTTTAAGTGAGCTTCGATTATACGCCGCGAAATGGTCGCTTCCGATTTTCAAACCACCTGCGCGACTGCTGCACACCCAGTTAATTCGGTTGGCGCTGCTGAAGTGGTTTGGGTTGATTCGGTTTAGGAACCGGCTTCGATCCTTCGGGCTTCACCACCATGGAATTGGGAGGCGCAGAAGGATTAATTCCAAAATCCCACACCGCAGAACTCAATTGGCTTTTATCCATCATCTCAACCAGCGCATACTCGCCTGAAGTTAAATCGCTGGCTGGAGTGATCTTCGCCCAGCCTCCGGTCAGCCGTTGAATTTTGGCGGAAACAAAATCTTGCTGTTGGGTAACTTTTCCGTAAACCGCAACCTTGATGTTGCCGATGATGCGTTTGTCCTGCTTCGGCTGCAAGCGAAGAATGCGATAACGGTCCCAAGGTTCTTCCGCCTGCTGCTTGCCTT
>DASYGR010000031.1:0-4111 GCA_035999525.1 Terriglobales bacterium | reverse complement strand
GCATGACGGGAACTGCCGACACAGAGGCTCCTGAGTTCGACAAAATCTACCGGCTCGAAGTGATGGTCATTCCTCCTAACAAGCCGTTGCGGCGGCTGGAGAATTCCGATGTTGTCTATCGAATGGAGAAGGAAAAATACTTTGCCGCATCGGATGAAATCCAGAAGTTGCACGAAACTGGCCAGCCCGTACTGGTAGGCACGACATCCATTGAGAAGTCGGAGCGGCTTTCTGAATTGCTTAAGAAAAAGGGTATCAAGCACGTGGTACTAAACGCCAAGTATCACGAGCGTGAAGCGGAAATCGTGGCGCAGGCGGGCCGCAAAGATATGGTCACGATCGCCACCAACATGGCTGGCCGCGGTACCGATATTTTGCTCGGTGGCAATCCCGAATTCATGGCCAAGCAGGAATGCGTTAAGAAGGGAATCGCGCAACCACTGAGGGCCGCACAAGGCAAGATTCAGATTGACGTGGATGAAACCAAGAGCACCGTTTGGTACTACGCGGGCAACGAATACGTTGTTCCGACCGAACAATGGAATGAAGCTTTTGAGCGTTACAAACTGCAAACCGACAAAGAGCACGACGAGGTAATCGCAGCCGGCGGGTTGCACATCTTCGGAACTGAACGCCATGAGTCGCGCCGAATAGATAATCAGCTTCGCGGACGCGCGGGACGACAGGGCGATCCGGGCTCATCGCGCTTTTATCTTTCGCTCGAAGACGATCTGATGCGCATTTTTGCCAAGGAGTGGGTATCAAAACTTCTGGAGCGGCTGGGGATGGAAGAAGGAATTCCGATCGAGTCCCGTCTCATTTCCCGCCGGATTGAGGCCGCGCAGAAAGCGGTCGAAGCTCAGAATTTCGAAGCCCGCAAGCATCTCCTCGAATATGACGACGTAATGAATAAGCAGCGGGAGGCGGTCTATGGACTACGCCGCCAATTGCTCGAGGGTCTCGATCAGAAAGATTTGATTCTCGAAGATTACGTTTCGGGCATTCTCAGCACCCTGATTGACCAGTTTTGCGCGGTCAAGGTGCATCCCGCCAACTGGGACATCAAAGGCTTGAAGGACGCGATTTTTACGCGTTTTGGTGTTGATATTCTTGCCGAAGGAATCACTCCGGAGACACTAAACCGCCAGGAACTCGGCGATGCGATTTTCGATAAATTAAAAGCGCGCTACGACGCGAAAGAGCAGCTCATTGGTCCCGACGCCATGCGTTATCACGAACGCATGATCATGCTGAGCGTGCTGGACTCTCAGTGGAAAGATCATCTCCTGGGCATGGATCACCTGAAAGAAGGCATCGGCCTTCGCGGCTATGGACAGCACGATCCATTGATCGAATACAAACGCGAATCGTTCGACATGTTTGAAGCGATGATGCAGCGCTTCCAGGAGGACGCAGTTCGCTATCTATACCTCATGCAGATTTTGGAGCGTCCAGCTGACGTTTCGACTGAGGGCGGCGATTTGGGTCTCGATACCGGTCCCGGTGTTCCAGCGCTTCGGCCAGGAGGGCGAGGCGGGAATGGCCATCGTCCGCCGCGTTCCGTCGCAACTTCGGTGGATGAGATTGAAGAGAACTTCCAGCGGAAGAAACGCCGCGAACTGGAAAGCGCCCGCATGGCTGGATCAGGCGAGCAGCAAACCGTACAGCAGGTGGTTCGCGGCTCCGCCAAAATCGGCCGGAACGATTCGTGCCCTTGCGGTTCGGGTAAGAAGTACAAGAAGTGCTGCGGCGCGAAAGCCTAATGCGTCACCAACCAAACTTTCCGCTTTCGTGCAAGCCCGGTTTGCGATAACATAATTATATCGTATTACGATGCTTTTCGCATTTGCATGATCTGCGTAAGGCGCGTGAAAGTTAAAGAGGCCGTATGATTGCGCTTCGTTTTGTCCGTTTAATTGAAAATCACTCCGACGAGCTTGCCGAGGGATTGATCGAGAAATTTCAGACTTCATCCCGAACCAGCGATATGCGAAAAGTCCCTCCCGCGGAACTTCGGGAACGATCCTGCGAGATTCTGCATCAACTTGGGGAATGGCTGCTGACCAAGACCGATACCGACATTGAACAGCGATATTTCGAAATTGGCGGCCGAAGGGCCGAGCAGGGCGTGTCTCTATCGGATTATTGCTGGGCGATACTCTTGACGAAGAAACATCTTTGGGAGTTCCTCCAGGAACAGGCTTTCATGCACAATCCGGTGGAACTCTACGGCGAGATGGAATTGCTGCGATTGCTGGACGAGTTCTTCGATCGGGCGCTGTGCTTCGCGGCAGAAGGATATGAAAATTACTGGCGCGCGCGAACATTACCGATGGATGTGCCTGCTACCCGCAGACGATTTTCTCCTCAGAGATCTGCTACTTAGCAGGCTGGGGTAGCACGAAGGATTTCACAACTATATTGGTTGGATGTGCTCCCGCTGGGATCATGGTGAGCAGGGAATATTCCGTAGGTTCCAACTTCGTCGGGCTTCGCTTTTGAATTACAGTCACGTCTCCTGACGCCGAGTCCAAGACCAGCAAATAATTTTGACCCTGCGATAGAGCCAGCCCATCGGGATGACTGCCCACGGTGAGGGAAGCAATTAATTTGCCAAGATCAATGTCGTACACCGCGACTTCGTCCGATCCGAAATTGCTTACATACAGCCGCGAATTGTCAGACGTCACGAGCCCACGCGCGGGATGTTGTCCGATCAAGTAACTGCCGCTCACTTCGTTGGTGGTGGTTTCGACGATCGAAATGCTGGAGGAATCGAAATTCGAAACCATAAGCTCGCCGCCGTCGGGCTTCAAAGCCAGATTAATGGGCGTCTTGCCGACATCTAAGAATGCCAAGAGCGTGGCGGTCTTCAAATCAATCGAGGCCACCTGCGCCGATCCCGTGCATGCGACGAAGGCTTTGGTACTGTCGGGAAGGATCGCGATATCTTCGGGCTGTTGACAGACGGAAATTGTGGCGCGAACCGCGAGCCGCTGAGTATCAATCTCGGTGACGGTGTTATCGGCGCGATTGCTGACAAGCAACGTGCCGCCGTCGGGCGAGACCCTGGCGAGTCCGGGTGATCTGCCTACAGGAATGGTGCCGATCACCATCCGTTTGTCGAGATCAATTACGGAGACATTGGCGGAGCCTGAGTTTGCCACGTATCCGCGCTTGCCGTCTGCGGATACATCAATGAAGTAGGGCTTCCCGTGGACTCCGATGGTCGCGACAACAACATTCCGTTCAGCGTTGATCACGCTTACGTTGTTGGAATCGGTGTTGACTGCGTAGATTTCATTCTTCTTGCTGTTCGCAGCGACGCCGGTCGGATCGATGCCTACGGGAATCGTCTTCGCCGGTTCGAATGTGCGGAGATCAATTACTGTGACGCTGTTGCTGCCGCTATTGGTTACATATGCGTATTCGCGATAGGCGGGTCCGTAATCGGGCAATGTGCGCTGATGGAAATACCACCAGCCGAGGGCGGCGAGGGCGGTCAGCACAATTATCGTCGCAAGAAGTTTTTTCAAGGCGTTGAAGCTTGCGATTTTGTTTTTTGCGGGTTGTAGTGAAAATGAATTCGCAGTTGCAAATCCTTTCCTTTGAATTCAGCAGGTAGAGGACCGAAGGGTGCAGCATCGACGATCGCCTTCGCACAGGCGGCATCTAGCGATTTATCTCCTGAGGTTGTGATTATGTGTGGATCGTCAACGGATCCTGTTCGACTAATGCTGAATCCGGCCACCACCTGGCCGTCCTTCATTTGAGGCGGTAGCGCCACCTCAGGAACGAGCCCCCCCCATTTTACCGAGACAGAATGAATGATTCCCGATATATAAGGTCCGAAATCCACTCCTTGGGTATCGGTCAGAACATCAAGGGCGTCTATCTTTTCATTAACGAGGCCGTAGGGATGTTTTGTGGTAGCTGTCGTTGTTTGTCCAAGGCAATGACCAGTCGAGAAGAATGCGGTGAGAACAAATACACAAAAATAGATGACGCTTTTCACTTAGCGATTCCCCGGCGCATTGCCAAGATGTGGGCCTTTGCTTCTGCCGATTCTTTAGTTCCTATCCCTTCTACCGTCCTCCCCACTACGGGCGCG
>DASYGR010000258.1:0-3462 GCA_035999525.1 Terriglobales bacterium | reverse complement strand
AGAATCCGCTGATGTGGCGCAGGGGGGCGCGCAGATCGTGCGATACCGAATAGGTAAAGGCCTCGAGTTCCTTGTTGGCGGCTTCGAGTTGGACCGTTCGCTGTTGGACTTTTTGTTCGAGATCGTCATTGAGGATGCGGATTTGATCTTCGTCGTGCTTTCTTCGCGAGATGTCGCGGAAGGTCGCGAGGCCGCCTTGAACCATGCCACTTTCGTCTCTTAAGGGGCGGGCGGAGACTTCGATCCAAACTCCTTTCGGACAACCTGGATTACGCACGAACATTTCGGCGTCACAAGGGTCTCCGCCCATCGCGCGGACCAGCGGAAGTTTCTCGGTCGGACAAAGGGTTTGTTCGTCGGATAAGTACAGGCCATATCCGTCGGACCAGTTTTTGATCGCAAGTTCGTTCCTGGCGGGTGTGCCCAAGATGGTCTCCGCTGCGCGGTTCCACAATGTGAATTGTCCCTTAGAATCGGCCGCTGCCAGTCCCTCTTCCATGTTGTCCAGAACAGACTGCAAGGTGCGGCTTTCTGTGCGCAGAGCTTCGCTCGATTTCGCCAGGAGGTGGGCCTTCGCGGATAGCTGTTCGGTGCGTTCCGACACTCGGTGTTCCAATTCAATATTGGAATTTTCTACGTGAGCCCTTGCTCGTGCGCTCATCAGGAGTGCACGGCGCACCGTCATCCATGCCGAAACGAGCAAAGACAGTTCCACAACGGTGCTGGAGAGTGTGATCAGATCAGCCTGTCTTCTCTTGGTTTCAGTAGTGTGAATTCGCCGGGTCAATTCCAGAGTCTGCTGTGCCTGTTGTGCGTGAATGGATTCGCGGATGCTGTCAACGAGGTGTTTGCCTTGCTGAAATGGTGCGGCAAGGGAATCGGTTTCGCCCTGCCGGCGATGCGCGACCATTTTTTGAGACAGCGCAACCGACAAATCAATGTCGTTTGTTAAAGGCGCCAGCCAGGTCATTTGTTTGGAATCGTCTGCGGTTAACCGCTGTAGGGATGCCAGATCTTGAATTAGCAGAAGTTGCGCGGAATTAGATGGATCGAGGAATTGATCCTCACCGGTGGCGGCGAAACCCCGCGCTCCGGTTTCCACATCTACGACGTGTTCGAGAGTTCGTTCAAGCTGATTGATCACGGTATATGTATGGGCGATCGAATCCGCCTCGGCGGAAGAAATCTTCTTGTTGCGCCAGCTGAGCCATCCCAGAGATGACGTCAAAAGCATGGCTCCAATGAAGCCGAACGCAACTTTTTGTTGAAGCCAAGGTTCGATCAAAGCCCGCTGCCTCTATGCAAGTGTTCGTTACTGGGGATAGCCGCCTTCAAAGCCCTGACCTCCAGAATTCTTTACTGAAGAACTATCCTTTTCCTGGAGCTTGCTCCTGATCGCGCTCAAGTATTCACATCGGCTTTTATAACTTTGACCTTGAGGCATGGTGAGCAGGGATTGCGCTCGAAAGAATGACGTGGCACAGAAACGGCCACTGTACTTTGGTGCGATGGAGAGACCGATGTCGCAGCCCGTCATGGTCGGGCGAGAACGCCCGACGCTTCATTGAAGTTTCGCGAACGGAGTTGCAGTTTGGGTTGCAACTTGGGTTGCAACTAAAGAACTCGCCTGTTTTTGCCGAAGAATCATGGGTATTCCCCTGCTTATTCTCCTGTCGTATTTCGTGGAGATGCAGTACTGAGGCAAGTGTGACTCAAGAAAATCTGCCGGCGCCAGGTAGAGGTGCATGGAACAAGGCCGAGACTATTGAAAGCCTCGGCGGAGATGAAGAGCTCCTGCGAGAACTGGTGGAGATATTTGTTGATCAATCTCCGAAATTACTCAACAAGTTGCGAGACGCGATTTCCTCATTCGACGCAGAAGGGGTGATGCGCGCAGCCCACAGTATTAAAGGCGAGCTCAGCTGTCTTGGCGCGTTAGCTGCCGCCAAGACGGCACAGAAGCTTGAGACCATGGGAGGCAAAAAAGAAATGGCGGGAGCATCCGAAATGTTTACAAGTCTGGAACGCGAGCTGAAGGCTCTGAAATTATCACTGGCCGATTTTACGCAATCATGACCTTGTCTCAGATACTCGACGAAAGAGCGGTCGTTTCGGCACCCTCGCCCGGCTTGGATACGGTTCTTATCGCGGAGGACGATCCTGTTTTTCGCCATCTTCTCGAAAGCTGGCTGCAACGGTGGAAGTACCGCGTGGTGGCGGTGGAGAATGGACTCGACGCATGGAAGGTGCTGAAGCAGGAGAATTCCCCGCAAATGGCAATTCTGGATTGGATGATGCCCGGGATGGACGGAATAGAAGTCTGCCGGAGAATTCGCTCCAATGATAAGGGACGGTATCGGTATGTAGTGCTGCTTACCGCGAAGGATGAAAAGCGTGATGTTGTCGCAGGTTTGGACGCCGGAGCTGATGACTACCTGACGAAGCCGTTTGCCGTGGAAGAGCTTCGAGCCCGGATTCGAGCGGGGAGACGGGTGCTTGAACTACAGGAAGCGCTGCTCCACGCCCATCAAGCTCTCCAATTCGAATCGGAGCATGATCCGCTTACGAGTTTATGGAACCGCGGTGCAATCTTTCGAGTGATGGAGAAGGAAGCGCAACGCAGCCGGCGCAGCGGAAAATCTCTTGGCGTTGTCATGGCCGATCTCGACCACTTCAAAGAGATCAACGACTCTTACGGTCACCTAATGGGGGACGCGATCCTTAAAGAAACCGGCGGCCGTCTCGCTGCGGCTGTACGAAGCTACGATTGGGTGGGACGTTACGGAGGCGAAGAATTTCTCATCATCGTGCCAGGATGCGATGCCGCTGGCCTAAACGCCAGCGCCGAGAGATTGAGGCAGTCCGTAAGTGAGCAACCGTTTGAAAGCCCCGTGGGTCCGTTATCAGTGACTCTCAGTCTGCGCGGTGATCGCCGGAGCCGGCAAAATGGAGACGCTGGATTGTGAAGCGCTGCTTCGCGCGGCGGACGAGGCCTTGTATGCTGCAAAGGCCAAGGGCCGAAATCGAATCGAGAGCGCGGGATTGATAATGCCTGTTATGCAGTCCTAGGGTTCTTTATTAGCTCTGCTCGCTTGAATATTACTGCCATGTTAACGGATGGCACGTCGGTGGCTGACTCTGGCACCCCCGTGCCATTCACGCCGGACGGCGGATTCGATACCTTGTGAATCGAGCAGTTCTGGGGGAGGGCTGCCCGGGCTTCCTGACTTAAACGAGTCAGGAAGCCCGTTAATTTTTGGGGTGGAGATACTGCGAGAAAGCCCCTGAGTCCGGGTCCCGGAGCGGCTGTTTTATGTGAAGTTACTTTAACTTTGTCGCAGTCACCTCAATATCAAATTTGCTCTTACTGGTAGGATCGTCCATGCTGCCAAGCAGGGTCGCCTTGCCCGGACTGATAAGAGTACGAATTTCAGCTCTCAACTGGTGAACTACGGGAGGAAG
>DASYGR010000178.1:0-7279 GCA_035999525.1 Terriglobales bacterium | reverse complement strand
CGTGGAGTAGCCCTGGTAGATCCGAATGGTTCGGCATCAGAGTTCGGCGATGAACCGTTGCTTATCGCCCGAAAGCTGAATGTTCCAGTTATCGTTGGTGAAGACCGTTACAAAGCGGGAGTTTTTGCTGAAAGCAAATTCGGTCCGCAGATTCATCTGCTCGACGATGGATTTCAGCATCGCTCTCTCGCACGCGATTTCGACATTGTCCTCGTGAGCGAGGAGGACGCAAATGATCGTCTGCTGCCCGGAGGCCGCCTGCGTGAACCTGTCACTTCCCTGCGCCGTGCCGATGCCGTCGTGCTAACGAACGACACGCCGCCAGAATCATTTCCGTTGGAAGGAAAGCTGATCTGGCAGGTCCGTCGCGGAATTGTGACCACCGGTATTCCGGCTAGACCAATCGTGTTTTGCGGAATTGCGCGGCCGAAGGGACTCGTCTCGCAATTGCGCGAGGCCGGAATAGTGCCACTCGCTGAATCCTTTTATCGCGACCACCACGCCTATACTGAGGGGGACATACAGCGCCTTCTCAAATTGCGGGAGCGAACGCACGCTGGCGGCTTTGTGACCACCGAAAAAGACGCGATCAACCTGGGGCCGCTCCTAAGCGCATTGGTGCCCGTGGCTGTGGTTCCAGTTACCTTGGAACTGGCTGACGCCGCTAACGCCGTAGATACCATGCTGCGTAGGGTTCACGAGCGCAGCCTTCAGCCATGAGAAAATCGCTGCTGCTCCATTTATGACCAGACATCCCAAAGAAGCCGACCGTCTAAACAAGATTGTCGAGGCGTTCTCCGAGATCACTGTCACTGTCTTGGGTGATTTTGTGGCAGACGAATTTGTTTTCGGAGAAATTTCCCGCGTTTCCCGCGAGGCGCCGGTTCTGATTTTGAAATACCGTGAGAAGACGGTGGTTCCCGGAGGCGGAGCGAATGCGGTCAGCAATCTTGCCGATCTTGGCGTGAACGTACTCCCCGTGGGAATTGTGGGAAATGATGAGCCCGGACGGCTCCTATTGAAAGGCTTCCGCCAAAAACATGTTCCCATCAGCGGAATTTTGAAAAGCAGTGGCTACTCGACTCCAACGAAAACGCGCATCCTGGCGGGAATGACGCATTCATCGCGCCAACAGGTCGTCCGCGTGGACCGGGAACCCGAAGCCGAACCCGACCGGAATCAAAAGCGCGAACTCGTTCTGGCTGCCCGTGAGTACGCGCGCGCTTCCGATGCCATTCTGATTTCCGATTACGGTTACGGCGCTGCGACCCCCGCAATTCTGAATTCCATCCGCGAAAAAGGCCGCCTTGCTACCATGCCGGTCGTGCTGGATTCCCGCCACCGCATGTTGCAATTTTCTGGCGTGACTGCGGCCACGCCGAATGAGCCGGAAGTCGAGGAAGCTCTGCTTATGAAAATCGGCCACGATTGGTCTCAACTTTGCTCCGCCGGCGAGCAGATCATCTCAAGAATGAAACTTCAGTCTTTGATCATCACTCGCGGGCGCGATGGCATGGCAGCTTTTGCCGGAAACCAGAAGCCTATAGATATTCCAATTTCCGGTTCCGATCAGGTCGCCGATGTTACGGGCGCAGGCGACAGTGTGATCGCGACCTTTACTGCCGCTTTGGCGGCAGGCGCCACGACGCTGGAAGCGGCGCACTTAGCGAACTACGCCGGCGGAATCGTCGTCATGAAGCGTGGCACGGCAACTGTTTCGCGGGAAGAGTTGCTTCATGCTGTTCAGCAATCTTCAGCGATGACAAGATCGCACTGAGCACACTCCATTGAGTACTGACAAACTCTTCAATCGTCGCGACTTGAATCGGCAGGTTGCGAAATGGCGTGCCGACGGGGACTCAATCATTCTCGCCAATGGGTGCTTCGATTTGCTTCATGTAGGGCATGTGCGTTATTTGCACGCCGCAAAAAAATTAGGTGGACGCCTGATCGTCGCCATCAATTCCGACGAATCGGCGCGGAAACTGAAAGGCGAAGGCCGTCCGCTGATGCCAGCCAATGAGCGCGCTGAAATCGTCGCTGCGCTCGCCGACGTGGATTCAGTTGTGATTTTCCCTGAACCAGACGTGCGCGCCCTAATTCGAGAGATTCGCCCCGACATTCAAACTAAAGGAACGGACTATACCGTTGAGACAGTTCCTGAGCGCGATGTGGTGACGGAATGCGGAGGCCGGGTCGAGATTGTCGGCGATCGTAAAGATCATTCAACCACGGAAATGATTCGCTCGCGCCTTGGGGGCAATGCACCGCGTTCCTAATATTATGATGATGGACAGGCGTCCTCGCCCCGTCCACCGCAGTTGGGAAAAATCTTTTGACGGGCGAGGACGCCATCTCTCCAACATCCATGGCACATCCGAACCGACTGCTGATCGTCCGCACGAGCGCAATGGGCGACGTCATTCATGCGCTGCCGGCCGTGGCCGCCTTGCGAGAGTCGCTCCCAGAAACGGAGATCGGATGGGTGGTCGAAGAACGATGGGTGGAATTGCTCTGCTCGCCTCATGCTTCACTCGTGGGACCACGATCTCCAGGCCGTCCGCTTGCCGACAGGATCCACCCCATCAATACAAAAGGCTGGCGTCGCTCCATGGCATCACCCGACACTTGGCGGCAAATTTCCGGCTCAGTCGCCGATCTTCGCGACCCTCGATATCACGTCGCCATAGACTTTCAGGGATCACTGCGTTCGGGATTGATCTCGAGGCTATCCGGGGCAAAAGAAATTTACGGCTTCGCGAATCCTCGTGAACGTTTTGCCAAAATGTTTTACACCGAGCGAGCGTTTGCCAGTGGCGCGCATGTGATCGAGCAGAATCTTTCCCTCGCGGAAGCCTTTGCCGAATCCCGGCTTGAAATCCGTAAGCCGGAACTCCCGCGCGATGAGTCTGCTGAGCAGGAATGTGATCGCTATCTGAACGAAAACCGGATTGGCAAGCTTGCTTTACTCAACCCCGGCGCGGGATGGGGGGCAAAGCAATGGCCCGCAGAACGCTACGGCGAAGTCGCCAAACAGTTATCAGAAGATGGCGTGCGATGCCTCATCAACTACGGCCCCAGCGAAGAGGCGTTGGCACACACAGCCGCAGCTTCTAGCGGTGGCTACGCTACTTTGATTAGCCTGCCGCTAACAGGATTAATCGCTTTCACGCGCCGTGCTGCTTTGTTCATTGGAGGCGATACGGGGCCCATGCACTTAGCGGCAGCACTGGGAGTTCCAGTGGTCGCGATCTTCGGACCCACCGATCCGGCTCGGAATGGCCCGTTTGGAACAAGCAGCATCGTGTTACGAAGTCCGTCTAGCATTACATCTCACAAGCGACGGCCGCAGCCCGACGAAGGTTTGCTGAAACTCAGCGTTCAGGAAGCAGTGGCTGCCGCACGCCAATTGCTGGGCGGATCGCGTGCCTAGGGAATCTTCAACTACCTGGCAGAGAATCGCCCGCCGAATCCGCGTGCCGCTCGGCTTCGCCTTTGCCGGCCTGTATCTTTGGCTTGCACGGCCCACCTTAAAATCAATTTTACTGGGGACGCTGTTCGTGATCGTCGGCATCATGGTTCGAGCATTGGCTTCCGGGCACCTCAGCAAGAATGAAAAGCTTGCGATGAGCGGTCCTTACTCCTACAGCCGCAATCCTCTTTATCTGGGTTCGCTAATTCTTGCGTTGGGATTTGCTCTTGCGGCATTGAGCTGGTGGGTGGCGTTCTTGCTCGCTGTAATGTTCGCAGCAATCTACGTCCCGGTCATACAGGCGGAAGAAACGTTCCTTCGATCAACCTTCCCCGAGTTTGAAGACTATGCTCGTGAAGTCCCCCGCCTGATTCCCCGGCTGACATCTCTTCGCCCCTCGGGCGCCAATTTTTCGTGGGAACTTTACCTGAAGCATCGCGAATACAATGCTGCGCTTGGTTCAGCAGCGCTTATCGCAACGTTGATGGCAAAGTTATTTTGGCATCTCCACAACGCCGGGACGACAACAGGGATATCTCTGGGGAACCATTAGGCAAGGCGTGCGTAACGAATGAAACGAACTCCGATACTTGTTTACGCGTTAGTAGCGCTTCTGGCGGCGGTTGGTTGCTTCAAGCGACCAACCTTGAGGCTTGAAAACACGGGATCCTTTGTGATAGTTCACGTTGAGACTCTCGGGGAATACCCTACAACGGTTCGCCGTATTAGAGTCAAGGACTCTTCTTCTGGGAAAGTGATATTCGAGCTCCTGGCCGAAAGTGGAACGCCGCAAATCTATAATTTTCGGCTCTCCGCCGGGGAGAACTCCATCCATGTCGCCAATCCAGAGCACGGCTTCTACCGAGTAGTCGAGCCCAGTGGGAAGAACACATTCTCTCTACAGTCGGGCGTGCGTTACCGGCTGATGATATGGGGCAACGAATGGTCGGCCAGCGAGACCGATCTAAAGTTCTGATGATGGGACGGCTACGAGTTCACCGGCAAGAACGCGATGCTGAATCTGGGTTGGAGAACTTCGGGGCGCGCTACAACGCTTACAGAGTGGGATGTTCATGACGCCCGATTGGAGTTCTACCCCGACGGCAATCCCATTCGAGCGCTTCATTTTGGCGCTAACGTTCTGTTGTGCCGCCAACCATTCTTTTGCTTCGCTGAGTTCTGGACGCATCGAGACTGATCCATCACAATTCTTCACAAGTTGCGCGTAGTAACCCGACGCTTTCTCCTTGTTTCCTGCACGTTCCGCCGCGCGAGCCGCTCCATACAGCGAATTAAAGCGGTTCGGATTGGTCTTGAGATCCGTTTCGTATTCGGCCAAGGCCTCGGCTGGGCGATTCATCGCCAGCAAAAGATCTGCCAGCATTCCGCGGGCCGGAAGCTGGGCCGAGGCTTCAAAAACGCCCGTCTCCTCAACCGATCGCAACAGGCTGATCGCATCTGCGCTCTTGCCTTTGGCGTATTCCGCCCAAGGCTCCGCTTCCTTGCGGTTTTGATCAACAGCGTCCAACGCCGATTTCGATTTTTTATCTTCCGACAGTTTCTTGTGGATGGTTTCGATCTCCTTGACTTCCTTTTGCGCATCCTCAGCTTTCGCGACGTGAGCCAAGCCAATCGCCCGAGCCCAGTGAGTGATCGAATCATCTTCCGGAGAAGCTCCCGGAACCAGTGGCAGTTCAGCCGCTTCCTGCCAGTGGTGCAATTCGAGCGGATACATCGCCTCAAACGCCACGAGCGCGGAAATTCGTGGATCGTAGCCCATTCCGTACATGTCTTTCATTGGCGGCATGGCTTTGACTTCTTCCATAAGTCTATGCGCGTCAGCCTCACGCCCACTTTGCATATATGCGTAGAACAGAAAATCCATGGCATGAAATTCATGGCCTTCGCCTCCCATTTCAGCGTACTTGCGGCTCGCGGCGATGGAAGCCAGATTCGAATTGATGTCGTCCTGCCAAAGCCCAAGGCGAGCGAAGATGTGGGACGGCATGTGTAGTGCGTGAGGGGCAGCAGGCGCGATCTGTGCGTATCGCCGGGCCGCAGGCAGCCCGAGTGCAGCCATATCGGTCGTATCGTAAGTGTGAATCAGATAATGAATTACGCCCGGATGATTCGGCTCGACCGCAAACACCTTTTCCAAAACAGCCGCAGCTTTTCTTCGATTCTTCTCCCCTGTATCGTGCTCCGGCTCCGAAGCCAGCAACGACAATGCATAAAATGCCGCCGCCTCATGATCGTCAGGATTCCGCTGATAAACTTTCTGCATCGCCTTTGAGTAAGAGGTCGCTCTCGCCTGATATTTGCGATTGGACGATCCCGAATTGAAGTCGTTGATGGCGGCAATATAATCGCGCTCCCGGTCGGTCGCGGGATGAAAAGCATTTGCCATTTTCGCTTCCGTGAGTCCCCGTTTGATAGTCGCTTCGTCAGGATGATTCCAGAGCTGATGCCACAAGCTCATCGCGATTCCCCAATGTGCCATCGCGCACCGTGGATCATCTTTCGCGATCTTCTCAAAAGTTGCTTCTGCCTGCTCGTACCAGAAGGAGTGCAACAGCGCCACTCCGCGTTCAAAGGGCTTTTGAGAAAGGGCAGAGCACGACACCGGAAAGTGCACGGTCCCGAGTTGCTCCTGAGTGAGCTCTTCGTGATGCTGTCCTTCGTTGGCAAAAGACAGTACCGCGCAGAACAACAGCGTCAACAGGATTCCCGCAAAGGTCTTCATGAGCTGTGCCACCGGAGCCGAGTTTAGTACGTGAGGCGGGCGGACTCAAGCGGGAAGCCGGTCAAATAAAACTGCTACTCTCAACAGCTCGAAATCTTGTCATTCCGAACGGGCGCAGCCCGGAGGAATCTGCTTTGTACACAAAAACAGCAGATTCCTCGCGCGATGCACCCGCGCTCCCGGAATGACAAACCCATTAGATTTTCGAATTCGCAAAACAGAAAACGCCCCCTGTCGGGACGTTTACGCGCGGCTCTTCTTCTTTGCCACCGCGACGGCTGCAACTCCAACTTTTTCCCACGGACGCTTCGGGCGTTCCGTCTTCGGCTTGTCACGGTCCTCAATGCGATCGTATTGGTACGAATCGCTCACCGTTCCCAAGGACTCGTTATAAAGGCTGGGCAATTGAATTCCTTCCTTCAATTCTTCGGTGAACTGCTGTAACGCCTTCAAGTGATCAGCAGTGGCTGCGATTTCGGTTTTGGAAGTTTTCAGAAATTGCTGGTATCCGCGATTGATCAGCTTCGAAATCTCTCCGCCGATCAAATATCCCGGATAAGCAAATATCTTAATCCCGTCGTCGCCATCTTTTTGAATGGCCGCCGAAACGTTGTACTTCTTCAGGAAGACTCGTCCCACAGTTCCTGGTGCTTCGATCAGATCAAATCCGTGTTCGCGCAACCAACTTAGCGCATCTTCATAAGTCCGCTCGATAACTTTCGTCGCCATTAGTTATGCTCTTTCCGTTTATGCTCGATTGGATGCGCGCTCATTAGTAATGTATTCATCCGAGGTGCATCCGGGTATGGTCTTTTATAATCTAACTTCCAGTTCAAGATGCTGTAATTGATTCGTAAGGAACATTACTATAGTTCGCTGGTTGCTCCCAGTCCATGTCAAGAGAATCGCGAAAATCGGAATCCGCGGCGACTGCGGACTTACCAGCCGATGCGACATTGAGTCGGGGCGAAAATTCCCTTCAAGCGATTCATTCTTTGGACGATGGAAGTTCGGGCGCCTTGGGACTCACTACGCCGGATCGTGTGGGAAACACGCCACTGCTT
>DASYGR010000151.1:0-4548 GCA_035999525.1 Terriglobales bacterium | reverse complement strand
GACGGCGAGGCATACGTTCAGATTCAAGAGAACGTGCGAGGCGCGGATGTTTTTGTGATGCAGCCCACGTGTTTTCCGGTGGATGGCAACTTGATGGAGTTGTTGTTGATTCTGGATGCTCTGAAGCGGGCTTCAGCGAGGCGCATTACGGCGGTGATTCCTTATTACGGCTATGCGCGTCAGGATCGCAAAGATAAGCCGCGGGTGCCGATTTCATCGAAGCTAGTGGCCGATTTGCTGACGACCGCCGGCGCGCATCGGGCGTTGGTCATTGATCCGCACACCCCGCAGTTGCAGGGATTTTTTAATATTCCCGTGGATCATTTATTCGCGTCGCCGGTGCTGGTGGATTATTTCAGAAAGCTGACTCTGCCGAATTTGACGGTCGTTTCTCCGGACGCGGGTGGTGTGGAGCGCGCCAGATTTTTCGCGAAAAAGATTGATGCTCCGCTGGCGATCGTGGATAAGCGCCGCGTGGAGATGAACGTTGCCGAAATCATGAATGTGATCGGAGACGTGGAAGGCCGCACTTGCTTAATCATTGATGATCTGATTGACACGGCCGGAACGCTGGTGAAGACGGCGGCCGCGTTAATGGATGCCGGCGCCAGCGCAGTTTATGCATGCTGTTCGCATCCCGTACTTTCCGGCCCGGCAGTGGAAAACATTTCGAAGTCCTGCATTCAGGAAGTCATCGTTACGAATACCATCCCGCTGACCAGGGATGCGAAGGCGCAATCGAAGATTAAAGTGCTTTCCATCGCGGGATTGATCGGACGCGCGATTCAGTCCATTCACGAAGAGACATCTGTCAGTAAATTATTTTTGTAAATAGGATTCTTAATTATGGCGACTGCAACTGAAACAAATCTATTAGAGGCTCAATCGCGGGAATCGGGAAACAAGAACGATGCCCGGCGCGTGCGGCGTGGCGGCAAAGTGCCCGGAGTTCTTTATGGCGCTGGCAAAGACTCTCTGTCGGTCAGCCTTGATCCGAAACAGGTGTTGCGCATTCTTCATTCGCAAACCGGACACAACACGATTTTCGATCTGGCGCTGCACGGCGGCGAGCGGTCGAAAGCAATGATCGTGGATTGGCAATACGAGCCCATCAAAGGCGCTTTGCTGCACATTGATCTCAAGCGGATCGCGATGGACCGGACGCTAACGGTTAAGGTGCCGATCATCCTTAAAGGCGAAGCTGCGGGCGTCAAGCAACAGGGCGGAATTCTGGAGCAGATTTTGCGTGAAGTGGAAATTGAATGTCTACCTGCGGATATTCCGAGCTCAATCGAAGCCGATGTCAGCGAGCTGGTAATGGGAAAAGTCCTGCGCGTCTCAGATCTTCCGCATGGCGAGAAGCTCACATTCCTCACCGACGAGAATCAGCCAGTGGCTCACGTCGTATCGGTCAAGGAAGAGGTTGTCGCGGCGCCGGAAGTTGTGGCTGCCGAAGCCGGCGCTACGCCGTCCGAGCCGGAAGTCATCAAAAAAGGCAAGCAGGAGACAGAAGAAGGCGCCGAACCTGCCGCCGAGAAGGTCGAGAAGAAGGAAAAGAAATAATGGCAATGGTTTATGGAGAGACAGGCGTCCGCGCCCGTCAGGCTCGAAGCGTTTGCTGTTTGAGCGGATGCTGAGCAGCCGTGAAGCTGATTGTGGGACTTGGCAATCCGGGAATCGAATACCAGTTCACGCCTCACAACATCGGCTTTCTTACGGTGGATGTGATTGCCAACGAACTTGGCGCGGAGATCAGGAACCGCCAATGCCGGGCATTGACGGCGCGAGCCGAAATTGGTTCGGAGATGGTGGTGCTGGCGAAGCCGGAAACTTTCATGAACCTGAGCGGCATTTCGGTTCGTGAACTGGCGACGAAGAATGAGATCAGTCCGGAAGCGGATTTGATTGTGATTCACGACGAGTTGGATTTTCCCCTGGGGACGATCCGAATTCATCGCCGTCGCAGTTCGGCGGGCCACAACGGGGTGGAGTCCATTATTGGCGCGTTGGGCACGCAGGACTTTTTGCGCATTCGGATGGGAGTGGCTCCGGATCGCAAAGTCGAAGATGGCATGAGCTATTTGCTGTCCCCGATGAAGAAGGCGCAACTCAAGACGGTGGATGAAATGATCGGGGCGGCGGTGGGTGCGGTGAAGATGATTTTTGCGCAAGGGGAATCTGCGGCAATGAACTTCTTTAACCGCAAGCCGGAAGACCAGGAGCAGGGCGGGAAGTAGGGGTCCCTCGGCTTCGCCGGGGAAGACAACCGCTTGAGAATTAGGATTCGGAGAAGAATAAATGAATCGTACTTATGAACTGATGTTTATCGTGCGGCCGGACATGCCGGAAGAAGATCAGGACAAATTAATTTCCACTTTAGAGACCGCTGTTACGTCCTCGGGCGGAGCGGTCAAGAGCGTGGAAAAAATGGGCAAACGCCGCCTCGCTTACATGGTGCGCCGCTTTCATGACGGCCTCTACATGCTGCTAACGGTCGAGGGAAGTGGCGGACTGGTCCATGAACTAGAACGCCGGCTGAGAGTTACGGAGCCGGTGATTAAGTTTATAACCGTGCGCATTGACGAAGAGCAGAAGCGTTTGGACAAGATCAAGGCGATTAAGGACGCCCGTCGCAAAGCTCCGCCCGCGCCGATTACGCCGGAAGAAGCTGCGCCGGAAGCGCCTGCAGTAACGGCGTAGAAACCCCGTCGTGGGTCGTTCGTCGTTGGTCGTTGGCTAAAACCTTCAACCTTCGCAACGCCAACGACCAAAGACGAACGACCAACGACATTTTTTAAGGAGCAATATGGCTGACGAGACTAGACCAGCACCAACTGCAACTGCCGGTTCGACCGGCGAGCGTTCTTCGGGCGACCGTCCTTCAAGTGATCGGCCGGCGACTGACCGTCCGGCAAGCGAACGCCCTGCCGGAGAGCGATCTTTTGGCGGAGACCGGCCTGATCGCGGCGAACGGCGTCCTCCACGTCCCGGCGGCGGTGGGCGGGAAGGCGGAGGACCAGGCGGCCGGAAATATTTCCGCCGCAAGAAAGTCTGCAAGTTCTGCACAGAGAAAATCGAGGCCGTCAATTACAAAGATGTCCGCCTGCTCGCGCAGTTCGTCGCGGAAAGCGGCAAGATTGTTCCGCGGCGCCTGACCGGAGTATGCACGCCCCACCAGCGGCGGCTTTCCCTGGCGATCAAGCAGGCGCGGAATATCGCGTTGCTGCCATTTGCGGGGCGGGCGGGGTAGGAACTGACAACTGATAACTAGTATCTGGCAACTGCCTCTGGATCATCACCAAAATTTTACTGGGAGTCTTATGGAAGTCATTCTGAAAGAAGATGTCGCAAAACTCGGCTCACGCGGCGATGTGGTGAAAGTCGCCGAAGGTTTCGGACGCAATTATTTGCTGCCGCGCAAGCTCGCGATTGAAGCGTCCCATGGCAACAAGGCCGTCATCGAACAGATGAAGGCGGCGACCGTCCGCCGGACTGCCAAGGAGAAATCGAGCGCCGAAGCTTTGGCAAAGCAATTGGAAGGTGTCTCCGTATCGTTCCAGCGAAAGACTGGAGAGCATGACCAGCTTTTCGGATCAGTCACGTCCGGTGACATCGCGGATGCGCTCGCCAAAAAGGGCTTCGAGTTGGATCGCAGGAAGATTCAGGTGCACGAGCCGTTGAAAACCGTGGGCGAGTTTACCGTGCCCATTAAGCTGCACAAGGATGTGACGGCGCATCTGAGGGTGGTTATCGCGAAAGAAGCAGCGGAATAACCAGAACGTCCCGGGCCGTGCATGGATGATTAGCGCTAGCGAACTTAGGAAAGTTAGATTCCTCGAGTGAATCGCCTGATCGGTCCTAGTAACGCTTTTCCGCCCAGTCGGGCAGGTGTATAGTGCAAGACGGTGAAACCGGGCCTCATTTCGATTTTGTTTCCGCTCGTTCTCGCTGCGGTTTCAACATTCCCGGACTACCCCGTAAGGCAAGCACGAGAATATCCCATCTCCGTCGAGAACGCCGGTGTGGTAATCGGACTGGAACCAGTCGAGGACCCTCAGGCACAAGAAACATACTTCCATACGGATTTTAAAAAGAAGGGGGTCGTGCCCGTCTTCCTGGTAATTGAAAACGGAACGAGTGCGGACGACTTTATATTTGATAAAACTAAAGTTACTTATGGCCCCACAGATTCCGGCATTTCCACTCCCCAACCGAAAGGGGGAGTCGGGCCGGTACTTGCGGTCTCCGCGATTCCATTCGTTGGAATCTTCGCTGCTGCTGACATTATTTCAAAGGCATCGCGGATTCAGGAAAACCTGATGAAAAGGGAAATCCAGAGTACAACGCTTTCTCCCGGAAGGTCCGCGCGCGGCTTTCTCTTTATTCCAATATCCCGGACGAATTCCCGGGGGAAGACTATGCTTCGCGTCCCGATCAGTAAGGCCGGTACGAACGAAACATTCAATTTGAATTTGGTTTTTTGACGAGGACCGTAAATGCGGTGCACGCCCTACTTCCGGTTCTCGCTCACGACGGCTTACTTCTTTT
>DASYGR010000131.1:0-7028 GCA_035999525.1 Terriglobales bacterium | reverse complement strand
ACGCCGGTGAGCATTACGGTGAAATGAAAGCGGGGTGGTAGGGGTTAAGAAGGCTTTGCGAGACTTTGCGGCTCTAGCGACGTGAGGCCTTGCGCTGGGTCTGCGACCGGCGAAGCAAGAGGCGAGTCTTTTTCCGCCGCTTCCGGAAGTCGGTTGTGCAGGCAATAGAGGGCCAGTTCCAGGCGGTCGGCGACTCCCAGTTTGTCATAAACCTTGCGCAGATAATTCTTTACAACCTGCTCGGTGGTTCCAACGCGAACGGCAATTTCTTTGTTCTTCATTCCCTGGGTTACACAGGAAACGATCAGCGATTCTTTTGGAGTCAACTGTATTTTGGAACGTGAAGATGCAGGCCGGGACCCTTGCGTCCGATAGGCGCCCAGAACCCATTGAATGCCGCGGCTATCGAGCCAGGGCTCTCCCTGCCAAACTTTTCTCAGGCAGTCCACGAATAGCTCGGGTTCCACATCACGCGAAACAATTCCATACGCGCCGCGCCGGAATAGCTCCAAGGTCAACTCTTCATGCGGTTTTGAAGTAACTACGACGAGTCGCAAGCTGGGAGTTTGGCGCAGAAGTTCGGAGACGGTATCCGCCGGATTTGGACTGAGCGCGGCCTCCATAATTAATATGTCGGCGGAAAATTTCTTTGCGGCTGACAGAGTTTGCGGAAGAGTTTCGGCCTGGCCGACGACCCTTATGTCGTCTTCGACGGCGAAAATCTTGCGGAGGCCCGCACGGAAAATTGCCTGAGAATCAGCGACAATCACTCGAAGGAGCTGAAGGCTGTTTTCGTGGGCTTCATGAGTTTCCTGAAGCTCGCCGTACCCGTTAACCGGAATCGTCGCCATTACTATGAAGTTCCTTGCCGCAATCAGCGGCGTCCAAAATGATATTCGTCAATCACCACGCCAACGCCGCGGCGTCCGCCGTCGTCGGAACTGCGCACCACACGGCCTCGACAGTCCAGTTGAACGTCCGCTTGCGCGCCGACGATCTCAGCCGGCAATGAAATTGTGAAATCCACCATGGACCCAATCGGCATATCAGAGTCCATTTGAAATAGAACTCCATTCGCCGAAATGTTTTGCGATTCGGTGCGGCTCTCTCCCGATTGCGATTTCACGGCGATGGGCAGTTTGATGGGAAAGCGCATCGCACTTTGCATGTCGGAATACCGCGGATCGAGCTTTTTGGTCACGGAATCCTTTTTGTGTGGCTTAGGGCTTCCGTTTTCGCCGGATTGGTTGTTGTTCGCCATTACGAGCGAAGATTACACCCCGGAACCAAGACTACAAAGTTACCGAAGGCATTGGCCTGTTAGGGATAACCGCTTGCGGTACAGCAATTTGCGGTTAAATTGAAGAGTTCAGCGAGGCCTGGGTTCGTCGAGCGGACGGCGACTAGAATTTTGTGACTTCGGTAAAGTTGAAGTCACGTATTTTCATCGGAGGCACAACCATATCGAAAGATTCCTCTCCGCTGGCGCGGACTGGACCCCCCATGTCTTCGACGTTCGAAAACATGTGAATCAGGCTTTCGTTGAAACGAAAATTGCGCACGCCGTGGCGGATTTTTCCGTCTTCAACATAGAACGTGCCGTCGCGAGTCATGCCGGTGAGGATCTTTTCGTAGGGATCAACCTCGCGGATGTACCAAAGACGGGTGACCAGAATCCCCCGATCGGTGGACGCAATCATCTGATCCACCGTTTTCGGGTTGGCGGAGCCGCCAAAAACAATATTCATCGGCGCTTCGCCCATCTCGTTGGGGATGGGAAATCCGTGGCCCGATACTTCGATGGGGCCGACGTTATTCTTGTATTCTGATTCAGCCATCTTCCGCGCTGTGGCGCGCGAGTATACCAACCTCTTCACCACACCGTCTTCAATCAGTTGTACTCGCTGACGCCGCATACCCTCTCCATCGAATGGAGAGCCGGATTGTAGGGGATGAGCCACGTCGTCCCAGACATTGATATTTTCGCCGAAGACTTTCGTGCCGACTCGGTTATTGAGAAACGATCTTTGGTCGAGAATGGCAAGTCCGCCGAAATCCCAGAACATGAATCCAGCCATGTCGAGGACGGCGGCGGGTTCGAGAATCACAGTGTATTTGCCCGCGGGAATTTCTTTGGGAGCGGCGGAGTCGGATGTTTTTCGAGCGGCAATGTCCGCCAGGGAAGCTGGATCGAGAACGCTGACGTCCGGAGAGTTTGCTTTTTGCCATCCCGAGGAATCGGAAGCGAGCATGGTGATGGAAATCTCGGAAGAAGTTTGCGTGTGCCAATCGGACAGGCCTCGGGAGTTGAAAATTCCTTCGACGGATTCACTCGTCGAAAATATTCCAGCAGTGGTGAGCTTGTGTTTCTGGGCGATGGAAACAATTTTGCCAACTGCCTGGGCACGGTCTTGCGGAGTGATGGCCGCCGTTTGATCGAAGCGGCGGTTGGGAACCTGGCTATCACTCTTGCCGCTGTTCGCGGCCATCGGCATCAGGTCGGAATCTTCGTGCTGCACTTTCGCAAGACTCTCCGAGGCTTGCACGACCCGCTTTAGACTCTCTTCGTCGAGTTTGTTGGTGCTAGCACGGGCAGTGCGCCCTCCGAAAGCGGTGCGAACGGAGACTACATAGTTCTCTTCCGCAACATTCTGATGGATCGTGTTGTTAGCGAAGCGCGTAAGCGCGGACCGTCCACCATAGATTAGGGCTTCAACTTCATCCGCTGTGGCGTGCTTCTGGATGCGGGAAAAGATGTTGGCGGCTTTTGATTTGTCTAGCATTCAGTAGTTAGCATTCAGCACTTAGCACTCAGCAATCAGCACTCGATTCAACTCGCTAGGCGTTCTTCGTTAATTTTGCGAGTTAGTGAAGCGAGCATTCTTTTCACTTCTACTACACCGCTGTGTAATTCCTGGTACCTTTCAGCACTGAGAAGTCCCAAGTCTTTTGAAAGTAGAAAGTGATATTCAAGTTCGCTCGCTGAGCCTGCGGCGATGTTCAGGACGCGCTGAAATTCTGGATTGCCATGTTTGCCGCACCCTTCTGCGATATTAGCTGCAACGGAAGCGGCACAACGGCGTATTTGAGAAGTCAAACCGTACATTTCTTATTTAGGAAACATCTCCGTACCACGATAAGAAGCCAAAGCGAGCAAATGCGCTTTTTCCCAAACTAACAAATTTCTGAAATCTTTCATTAAGCACCCTCCAGTCAAAATTGCTGAATGCTGAGTGCTGAATGCTAAAGCCATCGCGCCCCCAAAGTCTGTGACATCCGTCACGTACCTTTGTATGCCGCGCCCACTTTGATTTTGCGGAATCTCGCGGGGCTCGCGCCGTGTCCCGTTCCCATGACTTGCTGCGGTTGTCCTTTGCCGCAGTTTGGAGTTCCCCACAACGTCCATTCGTCGCTGGAGCAGATCGCGTCCATTGAATTCCAGAATTCCGTTGTGATTCCGGAATACGACGGATTCTTCAATAGGCGAGTTCGCTTGCCGCCCTTTATTTCCCATCCCATTTCGCATCCGAACTGAAAGTTGTAACGCTTGTCGTCAATGGACCACGAGCGATTGGTCTGCATCAGGATTCCGTAATCGGTTGAAGCAATCAGTTGTTCCAACGTCAGCGGCTTATCGCCGGGCAGAATGCTGACATTTGTCATGCGAATCATGGGCAGGCGGTTCCAGCTTTCGGCACGCAATGTCCCCCCGGAACGATTGGAGCCGATGGTATGTGCGGTTTCGCGTGAGCTTAAATATCCGGTGAAAAGGCCGTTCGTGATGATGGGGGTGCATTGCGCCGGAACGCCTTCGTCATCGAATGCAAAAGTGCCGAGGCCCGGACCGTGCTCTTGTCGAGCGTCGGCAACCACGTTTACGAGATCGCTGCCGTAGCGCAGACTGCGAAGTTTGTCGAGTGTAAGGAACGAAGTACCCGCGAAATTGGCTTCCATACCGAGCACGCGATCCAGTTCGATGGGATGGCCGACAGACTCGTGAATCTGCAGGCCAAGTTGCGAACTCTCAAGAATAATGTCGAACACACCTTCAGGGCACTTATCAGCATGATGTAGTGCGACGGTCTCTTCGCCGATGCGCCGGGCATTCTCAAGCAACTTCAATTCGTGGATGAGTTCATATCCTTTGTTTTGCCATTGGCCGCCGAAGGAACTGGGATACGAACGTTTATGAAGTTCTGCCCCGGAGAAAGCATATGCGGTAAAGCCAGCGCCTGTGGTGTATTTGGTCTGATGAATATTCGCGCCCGCGGAGGAGACGAACCATTGTTCCTCGCGGCGGAAATTCATATTCGTTTCCGCGAGCGTGACCCCGTCAACCGAGCGCAACTCGGCATCAATCTTAAATAGCAAATCTAGATTCTGTTCCACTGAAATTGTAAAGGGATCAATTTCGTGCGGTGTTGTCCATTCAGCAATCACAGCCTTTTCTGGGGCAAGACGAACGTCGCTCTGCTTTACATGAGCGGAAGCCTTGGCAATATCAACAGCGCGTGCCGCAGTCGTCTCAACACTGGCGCGACTCAGATCGTCGGAAGCAGCAAATCCCCACGCGCCGTCGGCAAGGACGCGAATGCCAATGCCTTGCGATTCTGAATCCGCGGCGCCGCCGACTTTGCCGTTCTTGGTGGCAAGCGCGCGGCTGCGGTCGTCCACGATTCGGAGATCACAGTACGAAGCGCCACGCTGCTCGGCTATGTTCAAAGCCCAATCGGCTATGTGTTTCATGGGATATTCAGAAAATAAAATCTAACACACTGGCAAGTTCTACTGCTTCGTTGCTGTTGGCATCACGAGTTGTTCGACGATCGGAACCGGAAGGGGCCCCTCATCGAGCACGCGGTCATGAAACTTCTGCATGTCAAAGTTCTTTCCCGCGGCATCCTGATATTTCTTGCGAAAGGCAAGCCACTCGCGAAGGCCGACGAAGTAAGTGGGCAATTGGGTGGAGCTGAGTTTTGCGCGAGTCAACTTTCCTTCCGCTTCACTCTGGGTTTGAAAAGCATCTCTCGTCATGAGGTCCATCGCTTGCTGATCAGTCATTCCCATGGTTTGCATTTTTACGTCTAGGATGGCATTGGCCAGTAAACGAAGGCGAATCTTACGCATCACCATCCGGAATCGCGGGTCGTTATTCATGTAGCCCTCGTCCATCATGACCTGTGCGATGTATTCTGCCCAGCCTTCCACGTAAGCTCCATTGGCGTAGAGAGTGCGAAGAAGGCGGCGCCTTTCCGGCTGGATATTATTCAGATGTTCAAACTGAATGTAGTGGCCGGGGAGCGCTTCATGAATGGTGAGCCAATTCAGGGTGTATTTGTTGTACTCGCGAAGCTTGGATTCGGCTTTGTCGTCGGGCATCTTGGGGTCAATCGGTGTCACCCAATATTCGGCTTCGGCCTGCGGCTCGAGCGGAGGCGCGCTATGAAAGCCGGCGACAGAATAAATACCGCGCATAAACATGGGCGTGGGAATGACTTTCAAGTTGTCGCGCGTATTTAAGGATACGATCTTCTTTTCGCGAATGAATTGCGTGATGCTATCGAGATCCGCCTCAATGGCGGCTTGGAGTTGGTCGCGCCGCGGATGGTCGTCAGATATTTTGTTCAGGACTTCGCTGATGATCAGGTTTTCACGATCGTGAGTGTTGAGTTCAGAATGGTCGGTGTGGTCCTGATACATCTGCTTGTGCATGGGTATTGCCAGTTGCAGCATTTCTGCGCGAACTGATTGCATTCCTTGCTCTGCGTCAGCGAGAACCTGCTCGGGAGTAACCGAGGTTTCCATTACGAGTCTGAACTTCTCGTCATAGAATTCCTTCCCTAACCGCCAGCTGCGGTTAGCGGGTTGTTGCGAAAAGTTCGCCTTCAACCATCCGGAAAACTGCTTCAATGCGGCGACCGCGGGAGGCGCGACCTGGTCATATTCCGCCTTCAATTTGGAATTCGCGGGAATTTGCTGAGCGACCGTATTTTGGACGAGATCAATATTTCCGTCGTTCTCTTCGATTGCAGTGCTGGTGAAAATCGGATCCACATCGCTCAAATATTGTTTGACCTGATCGAGCAGGCGGGGAATCTGCCGAATTCTCGACAGCACATGGCCGAGCCGAACATCTTGCGGCGCGTAATTCTGAGTCAAAGGAAGAAAAAGAGCATTGCCGATCAATTCGACGACGACCGTGGGATTGTGCCGGTAATTCTGAACCTTCTCGAATTCGAGCAGATTTAGCCCTATCTGGTCGTCAATGAGATGCCAGTCCGCCGCGTCTTCCGGCGACAGGGTCGCGACAGGCACCTCTTGATGAAAGCGCGTTCGCCAATGCCGATAAAAGTTACTCTCTCCCTCGATGAATTGCAGGCTCATGTCATCGAGCATTGCATCCAGCGCAATAGTTTTTCCGGTCTTTTTGTCCAGATGATTGTGGTATCCCGCAGTCGAGGCATTGGTTGGAGAAAGTGCCAGGGAATCCTTCATGAACTGGTCGCTTAGTTCCGCAAATTTTGCGGACGCGGCAGAATTTGGAGTAGCAGCTTCCGCCTGCTGGGCGGAGGAGAAGGGGGATAGCATAATGGTAAATAGTACAACGCAGGAAACCACCCGCACGGAAAGTGACATAATTTGACCTGCCCTCGTCTATATAACTGAATTGGTTCACTTTAACAATTCACCAGGAATTAACACTGTGTTTATGGCATTTTCATGAGCAGCAACTAGCATCACACTATATATGCGATCTTCATATATGCCATTGATACATATGCAATCTTCCTGAGGTGACGCATGCGCAAGCTCACGATCGTCTTCTTTGAGGCTGGAGGGGGACATCGTAGTGCCGCCGATGCTCTCAAGGCTACCCTCGAAACTCAGCAACACCCCTGGCAAGTTAGTCTCCTCAACATCCAAGAACTTCTTGATTCGCTCGACGTCGTGCGCACGACAACTGGCGTTCGTTTACAGGACGTCTATAACCTAATCCTGCGAAAAGGCTGGACGCGCCTCACTCCGCA
>DASYGR010000130.1:0-5406 GCA_035999525.1 Terriglobales bacterium | reverse complement strand
TAGCCCGACCAACCATGTTGACGAGACTGTAAGCCACCATCTCCTTTTCCTTGGTGTCCCATTCCCGTCTTTGACGATGGATGTAAATCCAGACTCGTAACCGCTCCTCGTCGGTCAGAGTTCTGTCTGTGATCTCTGCTGGAAGGCGCTTGTACTGTTCCTTTTTCTGAACCTCCACCAGGATCTTGGAATTCGTCCAGCGGCGATCCCCGTCAATTATGCGGAATTTGTTCCTGTCTTCCGGGTGCGGCTCCAGCAACAGGGGTTCGAATATGCCCTCGTTTGCCTCGATCTGCCTCTGTAGCTCTGGGTCCTCCTTTGGACCCATGCGAGGCTGCTTTTCGTTCGGGAAGACGTCGTAAAGATCGACGGTGTCCCGGTACGTCCGCAGGAGCGTCCGCCCAAGCCGACGCTCTTGCCAGTGAAGTGTCAATGTTTGCTCCATGCAGCGACCTCCCCGATTCCGCCCCCAGCCCCGTCACCCCCGGCGCTCTTTGCCCGGAAGGCGGGCGGGATTCCATCTTCATTGCTGCCCTCGACTACGGCTGCGACGTCGGTTTCCACCTCCCTCAACACATTATTGATGCGAGTTGCCAGCGCCCCGCGTTTTTTCCACACGTTATCGTGGGCCTTCTTCTCTTGGACGTCTAGTTCCAGTATCTCCTCGGTGAGTTTGCCAGCCTCCGAGAACTTCCGGGAGTACGACTCCGATGTGATCAGTTTGTATAGGCGCGTCATCTTGCTTGACCGCTCTTGCACGCTCAACCCTTTGACGTGCATAGTAACCATGGCGTCGCGAATAAGCTGAGTGATGTGGACAACGCGGGCAGGAGCGATCACTATCACATCGGACTCGATGCACATTTCCTTCTTGCCGGCAGGGAAGACCGTAGTTGCCAAAATGGCATGTTCCGCACCCGCTTCGACTTGATCCTGTCGGAGCTTGGTTACGAACTCCCACCCCCACCTTTGGCGGTTTTTCGAATCGACAATAATCTTCCCGCAGCACTCACCCTTGTAAAGGACCTCGTGCAAGATGTCCGCACCATTCTTCCCCTTCGGAATCCGCTTGATTTTGTCACCGGGAAAAGACTCCCGCAGAGCCTCGAACAAATCAATCTCCGCGCCGTCACCCAGTTCGTTCGCAGTCTTCTTCTGAAGCTGCTTATCCATCAACTGCATCTTTTTCTGGAGAGCCTCGCGCTCACGATTGAACTTCGCATCCTGCTTCAGCAGGCTCAGCGTCTTGTCCTTTTCGAAGGCTTGCCGCTGTTCCATTAGTTCCTTCTGGCGCTGCTTGTCTGCGTCCTCTTGCGCCCGTTTCAGGATTTCCGCTTCACGCTCTTGCGCATCCTTAAGCTTCTTTGCGATCTGATCGCGCTCGGCAGCTACCTTCTTAATTTTGGTCTCCGCTTCCTCGTTGGCTTTCTTCTCGGCGGCTTGCTTCTGTCTGGCGATTTCCTGCTCTGCCTGCTTTCGGATTTCAGGTTCTCGCTCTTGGGCTTCCTTGAGCTTCTTGGCAGCCTGATCGCGCTCAGCGGAGATTTTCTTGATTTCTTGACCCGCTTTCTCTCGCGCTATTTTCTCAGCCTTCTGCTTTTGTTTTTCGAGGTCCACCTTGAATTGCTGTTCAAGACTCTGCCGCATTGCCGATTCCGCTTGAGCAAGGTCAGCGACCTTCCTCTGTTCCTCTTCGTGGAGTTTGGATTGGATTTCCCGGAACTTGATTCTCGAAAGCTCGGTGCCGCACAACGGGCACTGTTCGACGTTGGTTTCCATTTTTCACTCTCCTACAGCATGACCGCTCAACCGCTACGTACCATGGCAGACCAGGCTTTACTCTGGAACCTACGTCCTCCTGGCACCTCGAAAAGGGACGTACTTGACTCCTTATTAGTCCTTATTGTTCCCTTTGTCAACCAAAATCTTGGCACCTCCTTAAGTTGATGCAAGGCCACCCATTGTTCTTGGGAAATTTAGGGCAAATGTTTGGAAAATGGGTAATTCATGTCCGAGTAGATATGAATGGTGGCAAAGAAGCAACAATGGTGGCTAAAAGGCTGGCTTAGATCCGGGTCAAGCGGAGGCCGAATGTGGAACAAACAAGGTGCTTCGGCTGCTTGAGGTCAACATGTCAACAGCAATTGTCATTGAGCGTCGCAGCTTAGAACCGTTTGTCGATGCAGGGCGTGCAGCTGAGTTCCTTGCGATGTCGCGCAAAACAGTATTGGCGTTGGCGCGTAAGGGATACTTGCCGGGACATCCGGTCGGTCACGGAGTGCGAAAGGCTTGGAAATTTCGTCTCTCCGAACTCGATCACTGGATGCAAACAGAGTTAATATCAAGTAGCGATCAGGGCCGTATTCAAGAAAGGAAAGGATTTCTATGAAACGGCCGCGTTATCAGTTTGGAGCGTTGTATCTGGAAGCTCGCAAGAAGAGTCCGGATGTTTGGGTCTATCGCTGGCGCGAACAAGATACTAATGGAAAGCGCTGTATGCGTAAGCAGATTATCGGCACGATTCGTGATTTTCGTACCCGAGGAGCTGCCCAACAAGCGGTGGAGACTTTTCGCGTCAGTGCTAACAAAGACGCGGACGGTGAGGCAAATGCGCCCACGACCATTCAGTCCCTTGTCGAGCACTACAGGCTAAAGGAAATGCCAATCGATTCGCACGAGGGAAAAACTCGGGGCACAAAACTCGTGTACAACAGTGTGCTAAACCACCACATTGTGCCGCGCTGGGGTGGCTCTCCGCTTCGTCGCGTCACAACTGTGAAAGTAGAAGAATGGCTTAAGTCCCTGACGTGCGCGCCCGGAACGAAAGCCAAGATTCGCAACGTCCTGAGCATGGTTTTCCGCCATGCCATTCGTTGGGCCTGGTTAGGCCAGTACGAGAACCCTATCGTGATGGTCCGGGTCAGTTCACAACGGAAGCGCGTTCCGGTGCGGCTCACGGAAGACGAGTTCCGCTCTCTCTTTTCGGCTCTCCCTGTCCGTGAACAGCTCCTCGGAACCATCTGCGCCACTACCGGGTTGCGCATCGGAGAAGTCCTTGGCCTGAAGTGGGAGGACATTGACTTTGCGCAAAAGACGGCCAATGTTCTGCGGTCGTTCGTGGATGGAAGCGTGGGGCCATGCAAAACGGAAGTCTCTCGACAGCCAGTCCCGTTGGACGACATTGCCGTTGACGGGCTTCTGGCTTGGCGCGGGGACTCGGCTTACGCCTCATCAGAGGACTGGATCTTCGCCAGCTATCAGACCTTCGGCAAAGCGCCAATGTGGCCGGATAGTTTGCGGCGAAAAATCCTACAGCCAGCGGCGCGGCGGGTCGGCATTACCACGCAGGTGGGATGGCACACTTTCCGCCACACATATAGTTCGCTGTTGGCGGATTGCGGTAATGACGTAAAGGTGGTGCAGGAACTCATGCGCCACGCAAAACTGAGCACGACGATGGAAGTCTACACGCATGCCCGTATGGACAAAAAGCGGGTAGCGCAGCGGAACGCTGTCGACGTGCTGTTCGCAAGGCAAAGGGGACTAGAGAAGGCTGCGGGAACTTAGTGTTCCCATTTGTTCCCATGGCCCTGGTATTGTTCCCACATTTCGGACGGAAGTGATTGAAGGTATTGGTGGACCTGGTCGGGATCGAACCGACGACCTCTTCCATGCCATGGAAGCGCGCTCCCAGCTGCGCCACAGGCCCACTTTTTCATCGCGGCGTGTTGTATGCTAATTCTCGCTTAGCGGCATGGGATAGTCAACGTACAACCGGAGCAGCCAATTCTTCTCCAAAGCTGAGATAATGCGTATGCTGAATGGGAATTAAAACTATTGGCCATGCCTAGAAAAATTATTCGCGCATTTGAGTGGTCGCTTTTGTTGATGCTTGCCGCAGGAATGGGTTTTGCGCAAACCGGGTCTTCCGACACAGCGGGCGGTTCAGCGCCAGTCTCTTATTCTTCCGTTACTCAGTTGAACGACTTGCTGTCGAACTTGCAGCAGGCTTCGCAGGCTACACAGCTCGACTTGGCCAAGTTGCGGATCGAGAAGTGGAAGACTGACGGGTCAACCAAGCGGCAGACCGACGCCGACGTTCAATCCATACAGCGGAATCTGCAAAGCGCCATGCCTGAGATTGTCGGGCAGCTTAAAAACTCGCCGGAGAATTTGCCGGAGACTTTCAAGCTCTATCGAAATCTTGACGCTCTCTACGATGTATTCGCATCTGTGGTGGAGTCGGCCGGTGCATTTGGTTCCAAGGATGAATTTCAATTCCTGCAAAATGATTTGAACGCCATGGAAAAGTCGCGCCACGTGGTTGCGGACCGGATGGATGCGCTCTCCACCGCGAAAGAAAATGAATTAGGGCATCTGCGGGCTGAGTTGCAGAATGCTCAGGCCGCGATAAGTGCTGCCCCTCCGAAAAAGGTTGTCGTGGATGACACTGAGCCAGAGAAGAAACCCGTGAAGAAAAAGGTCGTTCACAAGACTGTCAAGCCGGCGACGCCGCCGGCACCTGCTCCGGCGACGACTCGTCCCCCGCAATAGTTTTGGCGTTTAGGCTTTCCGAATCATGTAGTTGCAATTCTAGGCTTCCTGCCGGCGCCGGTAGCGCCACCATCCAGGAACTCTGGCGGTGCCGTCGGGGTCTATATAAGTGTGAGCACAGGCTTGGCGTTACAAAATCGGTTTGAGGCTGGCGATATTTGGGTGGTATCGCGCGGCCAAAAAGATCCTATAATCGGGGTGACGCCATGACTACTCTGGCGGGAGCCACCAGCTTGGGCAATCTCGCTAGCGCGATCGGAATAAGGACCCAGGAATCGGTCATTGTTGCCGAACTCAAAGCCGGGTCTGAAGAAGCCTATGCCTCGCTGATCGGCGAGTTTCATCAACCCATCTATAGCCTGGTTCACCGGGTCGTGAACGATCCTTCGGACGCTGCGGATACCACGCAGGAAGTCTTCTTGAAGGTGTTCCGGGGAATGAAACATTTTCATGGCGAATCCAGCCTGAAGACATGGATATATCGCATCGCGATTCATGAAGCTTCAAACCGCAGACGATGGTGGTTCCGGCACAAAGCACAAGAAGTTTCCATGTGCGAGCCGTCTTCTACATTTCATCCTGATCTTATAGCGCCGGAATCCTTGGTGGATAAAGGGGATTCGCCTTTCGATAGCGCGGCCCATGAAGAAGTGCGGGCCAGGGTAGAACAGGAATTGCGGAAAGTTTCAGAGCCTTATCGGACGACCGTTATTCTGCGCGATCTGGAGGGGATGTCTTACGAAGAAATTGCGGAGATCATGCGAGTGTCTTTGGGGACAGTCAAGTCCCGGCTCACGCGCGGCCGCGATGCACTCAGGCAACGCCTGGTACCGTACATCCGCGAATCCGGAC
>DASYGR010000016.1:0-4092 GCA_035999525.1 Terriglobales bacterium | reverse complement strand
GCTTTACAGCGCAGCTCAATTAAACTGAAAAAATGGCCACCGGCGCAATCGGTATCGATTTTGGGACTACCAATAGCTCAATCGCCCATGCTTCCAGCTCAGGCGAGGTAGAGCTTGCGCACTTCCCCCAAATGGGCGGCCTGACCGATGCCTATCGCTCGCTCCTGTACCTTGAGCAGGAACGAGAGAAGGGAATCAAGGTCACCAAATCCTGGACCGGGCCTGAGGGTATCGAAAGATATCTGGCGGCGGAAACCAAGGGCCGGCTGATCCAGTCGCTTAAGTCTTTCCTCAGCAGCCGCACGCTCCAGGGAACTGAAGTCTTTGGGCGTCGCGTTACGCTTGAGGATCTTATCGCCCGCATCTTGCGCGATCTCCGCGAAAAAGCTGAACTCCAGTTTGGGACCACGATTCGATCTTCCGTGGTTGGCCGGCCCGTACATTTTGTCGGGGCGGAAAAGGAAGCCGATGACAGTTACGCCGAGGGTCGTCTCAAGTCGGCGTTTCAGCTCGCCGGATATGAATCGGTAGAGTTCGAACTGGAGCCCGTTGCCGCCGCTCACTATTACGAATCCACGCTCGACCATGACGAGCTTATTTTCATTGGCGACTTCGGTGGTGGCACGAGCGATTTTTCTCTAGTCCGCGTTGGTCCCTCGATCCGCAAGAGGGGTAGAAGCCCAGCAGACCTGATGGGCAATGCAGGCCTGGGGCTGGCGGGTGACGCCTTCGACGCAAAGATTATCAAGCATCTGGTCTCGCCCGCTCTTGGAGCCGGAAGCAGCATACGATCCATGCACAAGATCCTGCCTGTTCCCGGCTGGGTATACGCAAAACTGGAACGCTGGCACCACTTGTCTCTGCTAAGGACCAAGGACGTGATGGACATGCTGAAGAGCACGCATGCGCAGGCGCTTGAGCCCGAAAAGATTGCCGCGTTGATGCACTTGATACAGGAAGACCTTGGCTACCAGTTGCATCGCTCTGTGCAAAAAACCAAGTCTGATTTGTCCGCGAATGACGTGTCCACATTTCGTTTTTCAGACGGTTTCATTGATCTTGACGCAACCGTCAAGCGCGCTTCCTTCGAAAAATGGATTTCTGAAGAGCTTGAGCAGATTGCAGGGTGCGTAGATTCTCTGCTCAATTCGTCCTCGGTAAAGCCGAAAGATATAGACATGGTCTTTCTTACAGGAGGCTCGTCGTTTGTTCCTGCCGTGAGGAGAATCTTTGAAATACGCTTCGGCACAGAGCGCATTCGAGCGGGAAACGAGTTTACGTCAGTTGCCAGGGGATTGGCGTTGAAGGCGCTTGAGGTTAAATAATGGCGCGCCCGAGGTGACAATAATAGAACTTTTTCGGTCTTGGCAGAAAGCTTCGACATTTCAGAGGTGACCGCATCCACTCGCTCTTTCCACCAGCTCTTGCCATAAACAATCTGGGTCACGTCGATATTCGCGTGACCCAGATTGTCCCCACGCCTTGGCCTTCAGCCTTCGCGCAGCATATGGCTGGAACGCATGGCCGCGGGAAGGTCCGAAAATATCCTTTATTGGTCGAATCGGCCGGGGCCGAAACTCCGCAAGTGGTTGCACGCATTCCCGGACAGATTGGAATGCGGGTGTGTACGTGCGAAATCTGCCATCGACCTGCCTATGCTTGCGTCCACTGGGGTTAAGAGAATTGAGTGGATGTCGCCCGCATGGGGCCCGGTGACCACCGTTGCCATACCCGAGATTTGTCCGCGCTCATTGATATTGCTGGCATTGATGATGAGGAGGCCGGAATCTTCTGGAATTAGCTTGTTAAGGTCGGTCAGCACATGGTTCTGCCAAATAAAGCCGCCGGACCAGTTGAAGCCCGAGTCAAAGGTGCTTCCCACCACTTGGCCCTTGCTGTTGATGCCGGTGGCGCTGGAGGCACTCTCTCCCGGCAGAATGCCGAGGACTGTGAGTGTGCCGTCCGGCTGCCAGAGAGAGGCGACGCGGGTTGAGCCGTCAGCGGTGCGGACTTGCCCAACACTCTGGCCCAGGTTGTTAATGGCGAAGCCGAAATTGGAACGCTCAACTCCCAGGTCTTGAAGCGGGAAGGCAGTGCCGTTTTTCCACATTACGGCGTGCTTCGCTGTGAAGCAGTCTCCCGAGTAGCCCACGGCCTGGCCTAGATCGTTGATCCCGAATGCAGTCCCGTCGACGTCGGTACCTATCAAAGGAAGAGCGTTGGCCCGGCCTTTTACCCATAATACCGGCAAGTCCACAGGGGTAGGCGGGCATGTGGGGTCAGCGTTAGCCGTTTCCGCAAATCCAACGACTTCTCCGCGGTTATTGATGGCACTGGCCTGTCCGTTATTGCCGCCCACGGTCGGGAGAGCGCTCATGTGGCCGTCTCGCCAAAGAAACGGAACGCACGTAAGGTGTGTGCCGAAGCCGCAGATGTCTTCGCCGTTCGGATCTAGATCAGCTGTTTCAGACATACCAACGGCTTCCCCGCGGTCGTTGATCCCGCCCCAGTTGATCCAACTGTTGCCGGAGTCGGGTTTTCCAAGCGTGCCCAGGTCGATGTTGCGACCGTCGCGGTTGATTACCGCGCGGCCCCTTGCAACTGTCGTAAAAAGATTATTCTCAGGAGGGTTCACGAACCCATCCATGTTCTCCGTCCAGCCCTGATTATTGAGGCCCATGGCCATGCTGAAGTTGTCTGTGTTCTTGTTAGTGCCCAAATCGGTAATTTTGTAACTCGTTTGAGCCGCCGCATGGCCTAAACAAGCCACAACAACCATGGCAACGCAAGGTAGCCAGAAATTTCGCAACTGTCTTAGCGTATTCATTATTATTTCCTCTTTTCCTTTGGTAAAAGTCGCTGTGCCAAGATGACGGGCGATTTACGTCCCGCACCACTCGGCGCTCTGGCAGTTAATGTGCAATTGAGAGCAGACGTGGCTCGCAACTTCAAAACATTCCTGCTGAGCGACAACTAAAGAAGCATTTGGTGTTCCACGTCCGCAACGATTACGTGAAACAACAGGACCGGCATTTCAGCGGTCGAAAACAAGTGGCAAGCTACAGCCTCCTGAAACCATCCCAGAACGGCTAGAGCGACTGTTTCTCCCACTTTTCATACACACACTGGCGAGAGGCTACGAAATTCGAGAACATCGAGTCGCCAGGAGTTAGGTTTTCCGATTGATTTTCAATGGTTTAACATACATACTAGTTGGTATGTTAGTTGCTCACGAAAAGAAACGGAGGGCCCGTGATCCGGAGCGTACACGGGAACGCTTGCTGCAAGCGGCCTTTCGGGAGATACACAGATCAGGCTTCCAGAGTGCCGGCATCGATGCAATTCTCGCCGCCACCAACGTCACCAAGGGAGCGCTCTATTACCACTTCGACAGTAAGGAAACCCTGGGATATGCCGTCGTCGAAGAGATCGTCGCAAACTTTACCCGCGACAGGTGGCTCCGTCCCATGCTTCGCGAGGGGCAACCCATCGATATTTTGATCGGCGTTGTCCGGCGGATACCAGCTCGGCCCAAAGACGTTCGCGTCGGTTGCCCGCTGCTGAATTTGGCACAGGAGATGTCTCCGCTGGACGAGCAATTCCGCAAGCGGCTGGAGCGTATCTTCCTTGAATGGCAGGAAGGAGTTGCCACGCTTTTGCGGAAAGGCCAGTCCCAGGGAACGGTTCGCCGCGACTTGAATCCAGACCAGACCGCCAGCTTTCTGGTCGCGATGGTCGAGGGCTACGCCACGTTAGCAAAGAATGCTCAAGATGCGAAGGTGTGGAAAGCGGGAATCAGAAATATCGTGGAGTGGCTGAGTTCTCTTCGCGCACCTCGTCAAACGCGCAGACGGGGACGGCGTCTGATGTCAAAGGGACGGGTTGTTAAGAAACGGCAGTGATACTACGGCAGGAGGAAATGATGAACCGAGCAAGATTGGCACTGATGGCTTCTCTAAGTTTCGCTCTCTTACTTGGCGTGATTGGAATGAAGCAAGGGCAAGGACAGGCGCCCAAAACATCGTATCCGAGCATGGCACCTCTCGAGCAGTACCTCATGGCAGACCGGAATTCCGAGATTGCATTGGCTCG
>DASYGR010000123.1:0-13419 GCA_035999525.1 Terriglobales bacterium | reverse complement strand
GGAGGCTGTCATCGTTAAGAGTAGGTCGGCGCGATATTACAGGCGTGTAATTCCAGATGCAAGAACGGATTAACAATTCTCGCAGGCAGAACCAATTGCCCTACATGGCCTTACACCGCCGTAACCTTGACCGCGAGGGTGCGGATTGTTACTGTCCAGACTGAAAGCCTTTTATTTACTTCACTTAGAGGATGCTAGGTCCGGGAAACTGGACGGCCTAGCTCCAGAGGTAACATGAAGAAAACAGGATTGTTGCTGGTATTGGTATTGTTGGCTGGGGCAGCTGCTCAGGATGTCTCAACAGCGGGTGATCGAGAGGCACCGCAAGGAACGCTTCCTACTACGGTCAGCTTCCCAATTGAGAGAGTTCAGACGCCAACTTATGCGGATCTCTACTGCTCGGGATTTCTAAGTCCCAAAATTCTCCCAAACGCGAATTTTGTGGCTGGGGGGTTACAGACTCCGAGCACCACTAAGTTCGTAAATGGAGACATGATTTATCTCGCCGGTGGAGGCTACCAGAGTGGCCAGGAATACACCATTGTTCGGGAACTCCAAGACGTAAACGAATACCAATTATTTCCGGGACAGCGTGCCGCAGTGAGAGCAAGCGGCCAGCCCTACGGAGAAGAAGCGCGGGTCCGCATCGTGGATACGCGTAGCAAAATGGCCATCGCGCAAATTGAATTCAGTTGCGACCCCGTAAATCCAGGCGATTTTGCGGTACCTTTTGTGGAGAAGCAGACGATAGCATTCCATCCTCAAATACGCTTCGATCGCTTCCTCCCTCGCGGTACCAATGTGTCGGGCAGAATTCTGATGGCCAAGGACTTCGATTCACAATTGGGAACCGGCCTCAAGGTCTATATGAACGTAGGTTCCAATCAGGGCGTAAAGGTCGGGGACTACTTCCGTGCGGTGCGCTCATATACCGCGGACTTGCACGATCCGGTAGATTCCCTGTCATTCAAGGCGTCTACGTCCGAAGATACTCAAAAGAAGCCGCCCTCCATTGAGCCAAATTTCTTCAACAAAACCAATGGGCCGAAAATTCATGTAGCCGACCTGCCCCGCCGTTCGGTCGGAGAAATTGTAGTGATCGGAACCACGCCCACGACCTCGACAGGCATGATTGTGTTCGCAATGGAAGATGTACACCTCGGAGACCGTGTCGAATTGGATGCTCAGTAATTCCGGTAACAGCATAGCTTCTAAGACAAGGGAGGATCTTGAGATCCTCCCTTTTCTTTCTTTGGATGCCGCTGTGCGAAGTTAAAAGGACTTGAAGACGAGACGGATGCAGAATGCCGGGGGAAATCAGAACTGAAGTGGTGAACTTACTATCATTCCAACGTAATCTCCATCCCCTCTGAGGCCGCACGCACTTTCGGGAAATAATTGCGGGCATCTTGCACGACTTTATCTATACAGACATCGGTGTGATCCGGATCGTGGTGGTATAAAACCAACTCCTTCGCGCCGCTTTCCATGGCGACGTTCACCGCTTCCCGCCAGTGGCTATGCCCCCATCCACGTCTCTGAGCTTCGTATTCCTCGGGAAGATACTGCGAATCGTAGATCAGCACGTCAGCGCCCTCCGCCAATTTGCGGACGCTCTTGTCGAATTCGGTTTGTCCGGGCTCGTTATCGGTGGCATATACGAGGACGCCTTGTTTTGTCTCCACGCGGAAACCCAGGCATCCCTGGGGATGGTTAAGCCATGCAACCTGAAACGAAGCATTGTCCAACACAATGGGTCCGGGCTCAACTTCATGAAACTCCTGATGAGCTTTCATCTCGGTCACGGCAACGGGAAAATATGGCGATGCCATCTGCTCGTCCATCACTCGCTTCAGGCTGCGGGTACGGCTTGAGGAATGGAATATGAAGCGGTTGCCAGAATCGTCATAGAGCGGGCGAAAAAACGGAATGCCCTGAATGTGGTCCCAATGGAAGTGAGATACGAATATATGTGCCGAGATGGGACGGCCTTCGAACTCACGACGAAGTTGATGGCCCAGCAAGCGGAAGCCGGTACCACAATCAAAAATGTAGATGCTGTCACCAACGCGCACTTCCACGCAAGACGTATTGCCGCCATAGCGCTGATTTTCCGGCTGCGGAGTGGGTATGGAGCCTCGAACTCCCCAGAACTTAATGCGCATAGGTTTCGGATGCTTAATCAGCAATCTTGCAGCTTGACGGCGGATTCGTCAATCCTCTCGCTGGTTACCTGTCAATACGATATATCTTTCGCGTCCGAATTTTGGAATCTGGATGGGCCGCGCACTGGGTTGACCTCCCCTATAATGTGCAGACACATGCTGCGTCCAGACTACAAGGAATTCTTGCGATTCGCACGAGAAGCAACGCTCGTTCCAGTCGTGAAATCTGTGAGCGCCGACCTGCTTACGCCGGTTTCAGCTTTTTTGGCCGTAGGCGCCAACGAACGTGACGCTTTCCTGCTGGAATCCGTTGAACGAGGTGAACAGATTGGGCGGTATACGTTCCTGGGCGCGCGACCGTACATGAAGGTTCAGTGCCAGGGTAAGGAAATCACTATTCTGCGCGGATCTCGTCGCGAGCAGCGGACGGGAAACGTGGTGCAGGCGCTTAAGGAAATTTTCCGCCAACACCATCCCGCCGAAGTGCCCGGATTGCCTCCTTTCACCGCAGGTGGGGTCGGCTATTTTGCTTATGACATCGTGCGCCAACTGGAGAAGATCGGTGATCACGCCAAAGACGATCTGAAGCTCCCCGATTGTTCGCTAATGTTTTTTGATCGAATTCTCGCGTTTGACCACCTGCGTCATCAGATCCACATCATCGCAAGCGCTGATGTTTCCCGGGAACGCCCTCGAAACGCGTATGACCGCGCCGTAAAGGACATTTCACAACTCGAAAGAAAGCTGGCCGCGGGCTTGCGCTCCATCAAATGGCAAAACTCGACGCGAACGAAACACGGAAAATTGAAAATTCATGCGGGCACGAGCCGCTCGAGCTTTGTGAAATCTGTCGAGCGCGCCAAAGAGTACATTGCCGCCGGCGACGCATTCCAAATCGTGCTGTCGCAGCGCCTGGAATTTACCCCCAAAGTCGCGCCTTTCGACATTTATCGGGCACTGCGAACTGTGAATCCTTCTCCTTACATGTATTTCCTGCGCAACAGCGACACTCATATTTTGGGATCATCGCCCGAAATGCTGGTTCGAGTGACCGGCCGCAAGCTGGAATATCGCCCAATCGCTGGAACTCATCGCCGCGGACGCGATGCCGCAGAAGACAACCTGCTCGAACAGCAGATGCTCGGTGACGAGAAGGAGCGAGCGGAACATGTGATGCTGGTTGACCTCGGCCGCAACGATCTTGGCCGCGTAAGCGAGTACGGATCCGTGAAGGTGCGTGATCTCATGTATGTGGAACGTTACTCTCATGTCATGCACCTCGTCTCGGCGTTGGAGGCTAAAATGCGTCCGGAGCTGGACTCACTGGACGCTTTCGCAGCCTGCTTTCCCGCAGGAACGCTAAGCGGAGCACCTAAAGTTCGAGCAATGCAAATCATCGAGGAGCTGGAACCAACGCGACGGGGTATTTACGGCGGTTCGGTGCTGTACGCTGATTTTGCGGGAAATCTGGATTCATGCATCGCAATCCGAACCATGGTGATGAAAGGGAAGAAAGCCTACCTTCAGGCGGGGGCGGGGATCGTTGCCGACTCCGACCCTGCAAAAGAGTTCGCAGAATGCATGAACAAAGCTCAGGCGGTGTTAAAGGCGGTAGAAGCAGCAAGGGGAAGCGGAACTGTTTTGTAAGCGGACGAGCTTCGCGCGGATTGTGATTTGGATCTGCGTAGTGGGTTCACACGATCCTTCCCCGCAGTTTCCCTATTAACTTTGTTGATCAGCCTGACAAGTTAGAATTAGATTGCTCGCCCCGAATTTAACGGAAAGGGAATTGGACCATGAGGCTGTTTCGACCGTTTCTGATTGCAGTCATCCTCATTGCCGTTTTCTTCTATGTCACCACGTATCATTCCCGTCATTTTTGGCCTACCTCAGTTCTCAGCCATCCAGACAAGATTGAAATCACCGAAGCTGCGAGCAATAGCAATTCGGAAGATGCCGAAGAGCAAAATAACATTAACGTTTACCGTAAGAATATCGAGTCGGTCGTAAACATCACCTCGCACGCCGTTGCCTATGATTTTTTCTACGGGCTGGTCCCACAGGATGGTCAGGGATCCGGTTTCATTATTGACAAAGAAGGCCACGTCCTCACCAACTATCATGTTATTGAAGGCGCCCGGCAGGTTGAGGTCACGTTAAGCAACCGCAAGAAGTATCCTGCGACCGTGGTTGGCACAGACCGCTCTCATGATCTGGCCATTGTGCAAATTAAAGCGGCAGGGCTTACTCCCATGGTATTGGGTGATTCGCGTGATTTGCAGGTGGGCCAGAAGGTTTACGCGATCGGGAATCCTTTCGCTCTTTCAGGGACCCTGACTAGCGGTATTGTAAGTTCGATTCGCTCCGTGCAAGAGCCGGACGGACTGACCATTGACGACGCGATTCAGACTGACGCCGCCATTAATCCGGGAAATTCCGGAGGGCCTCTACTCAACTATCACGGCGAAGTGATTGGAATCAACACGATGATCGCGTCGAATGTGGGGCAAAGCGCCGGCATCGGTTTTGCCATCCCGATCAATACCGCGAAAGCGGTGCTCAATGATCTGGTCACGCTGGGCCGGGTGCGACGCCCAGCTTTGGGTGTGCGTACGATTTCTATTAGTCCTGATCTGGCACAACAAATGGGACTCCCGGCAGATAGCGGGCTGCTAATTCTGCAGGTTGTGCCTGGAGGAGCTGCCGAACGCGCGGGGATACATGGTGGAAGCGAACACGCATACATTGGAAACACCCCCATTTCGCTGGGTGGCGATTTGATCATAGCTATCGATGGACAGGAAATACAAGACGAGCGCGACCTGGCACAGAGTATGAATAACCATCGCGCCGGCGACAGCGTAAAAGTCACCGTTTATCGCGGCAAGAAGAAGATGGATTTCTCTGTGACGTTGGGCGAAGCGCGACAGCAGGTGTGAGCTGAGTATTTACCGGCGAGATCTCTGGGGTACATTTTACGGAGTGAATCAGATTTATTTTTTTCTTTGCTTTCCCGGCGTTCTCGGCGACCTCGGCGGTAATACTAAAGCAATTTGATCTTTCGATATTTGACTGGTTGTTGCCGCGTGGGCTAGCCTCAGAAGTTCTGCTGTATCTTGCGGATATGGGAAATTAAAGATGCTAAAAGCAATTTCAACCTTCGTCTACGTTAAAGAGCGATTGCATCCCGGCCTGCTAGACGGTCTGGTGCGCGGCGGCGCTCAGGCAATCGAGATTTTCGCGGCTCGCCAGCACATTGACTATGCCAATCGCAAGCAGCACGTCCGCGAAATTGCTGACTGGTTTCGTTCCAGCGGCATTCCCCTGAATTCCGTACATGCGCCGCTTTATGCCGACTACGAATGGGGCCGAACTGGCTCGCCGCCGGTCAACGTCGCTTCAACGGATCGCGCGGGACGGATTGAGGCCATGGATGAAATCAAGCGCGCGCTGGAATTGGCCGAACAGATTCCCTTTCGCTTCCTTGTGCAGCACATCGGAGTAGGCGGAGAATCGTTCGACGATCATAAGTTTGAGGCTGCGATGACGTCGGTTGAACATCTGAGGGCGTTCGCCAAGCCGCTGGGAGTAAGAATCCTGTTGGAAAATATCCCGAATGAGTTGTCCACTCCAGAGCGACTCGTAGAATTTATCCAAACCAGCCACTTCGATGATGTCGGTGTCTGCTTCGATCTGGGCCACGCACATATGATGACGGACGTGGCGCAGGGTTTTGAGAGTGTGAAAGCTTACATACACTCCACGCACGTGCACGATAACGCCAAAGACCGCGATGCGCATTTGTGGCCTGGGAATGGAACTATTGATTGGAAGCAAGCCATGGAGCTTTTGCGAACAGCTCCGCAAACTCCGCCGTTGCTTCTGGAAATTGAAGAGGACGAAAGAGTAAATCCAGTCGAGAAGATGAAAGAAACATTCGAAAAGTTAGAATCAGCGTAGGATTTACCGTCGGGATCGCCGAGTACGCCGGGGAATTCTTTCTCTTTTATAAAAGAATAAATTTGGTTTTCTCTGCGGTCTCTGCGGCCCCAGCGGTAATAGAACCTCAAAATGCCCATAGCCTCAATCTCAGAAATCGGAAAGTACGAAGGTACCACTGTCACGATCCGCGGATGGCTTTATAACCTGCGCGAAAGCGGGAAATTGCTATTCCCTATTTTTCGTGATGGCACCGGCGTGATCCAGGGAGTGGTTCCCAAAAACACCGTCTCACCCGAAGTTTTCGAATCACTAAAGGGGTTAACGCAGGAATCAAGCGTAATCGTAGAAGGCAAAGTTCGCGCCGACAAGCGTGCTGCTGGAGGATTCGAACTCGATGTAATCAACGTGCAGGTGATCCAGCGAGTTTCGGAAAACGATCCGTATCCGATTTCACTGAAGGAACATGGCGTTGACTTCCTCATGGATCATCGCCACTTGTGGGTTCGCACGCCCCGACAGGCTGCAATCCTTCGGGTGCGCGCGGAGATCATCAAGGCCGCAAGAGATTTCTTCGATGATCGCGGATTCACCCTTACCGATCCGCCCATCATTACTCCCGCAGCCTGCGAAGGCACCACTACCTTATTCCCGGTGGACTATTTCGAAGAGCAGGCATACCTCACGCAGTCCGGGCAGCTATATATCGAGGCCACCGCGATGGCCTTGGGCAAGGTCTATTCATTCGGGCCAACATTCCGCGCTGAGAAAAGCAAAACTCGCCGTCACCTCACAGAATTTTGGATGGTCGAACCCGAAGTTGCCTACGCGACGCTCGATGATCTCATGGAGCTCGCGGAAAACTTTATTACGTTTCTGGTGAAACGCTGCCTGGAAAAGCGCCGCGGCGATCTGCAAACCATCGGACGAGACATCGCAAAGTTGGAAAAGATAGAGACTCCATTCCCTCGCATAACGTACGATGAAGCCGCGAAGATGTTGCAGGAAGCGCACGCCAAAGGCGCGCTAGAAAATCAGTTCGAATGGGGCGGAGATTTGGGATCTCCCGACGAGACTTACATCTCCTCGCAATTCGACAAGCCGGTGATGGTGCATCGTTATCCCGCAAAAATAAAAGCGTTTTATATGGAGCCTGATGCTGAGAGGCCCGATCTCGCCCTCTGCGTTGATGTGCTCGCCCCAGAAGGCTACGGTGAAATCATCGGTGGTTCGCAGCGCATGGCTTCATACGACGTGCTAGTTCAGCGCATTCGCGAGCACAATTTGCCCGAAGAGGCTTTCAAGTGGTATCTCGACCTGCGCAAATTCGGCAGTGTGCCCCACGGAGGTTTCGGAATGGGCATCGAGCGAGCGGTCGCGTGGATTTGTGGATTAGAACATGTGCGTGAGACCATTCCGTTCCCAAGGATGTTGCATCGGCTATACCCGTAAAAATTACAAGCGGCCATCCATTGACGAAATCAACTTCACCGTCGTTTTCAAATATCACCCCGCGAAAAATTCGCGTCATTGGCGTTCCGCTGGATTTGGGGCAGTCTCGCCGCGGAGTGGACATGGGCCCTTCGGCGGTCCGCGTTGCCGGACTCGAGGCTCGACTGGAAGAACTCGGCCACGTGGTTGAAGACGCCGGCAACATCTCCGTGGCCATTCCGGAGCAGAAAAAAGAAGGCGATCCTCATGCCAAGTATCTAAAGGAAATCGCCGCTACCTGCACGAAGCATGCCGAATTGGTTCTGAAATCGCTTGAATTGGGCAAGGTTCCGCTGGCGCTGGGAGGCGATCACTCCGTGGCCGCCGGAACGGTTGCGGGAGTCGCGGAGTTTTACCGCCGCCGGAACGAGAAGATTGGCCTCATCTGGATTGACGCCCACACCGACATCAATACGCCTGAAAGTTCGCCGAGCGGAAATGTGCACGGCATGCCTCTGGCCGCCACCATGGGCTTGGGCCCCGCCGAGTTGTCGAATATTTTCAACTTTTCACCGAAGGTGGTTCCTGAGAACTGCGTGTTGGTGGGGGTACGCGACATTGACGCAATAGAGAGGGCGAATGTCCGCCGCGCAGGCATTGAGGTCCTGACCATGCGCGATATTGACGAACGCGGCATGCGCACCGTCATGGAAGAAGCTCTCCGGATCGCAGGACGAGGCACCGCGGGATACCACGTATCCCTCGACATGGACTGGATTGATCCCGAAGACGCTCCAGGTGTCGGAACTCCAGTTCGCGGCGGTGCCACCTATCGCGAAGCCCATCTAGCCATGGAAATCATCGCCGATCACGGCCGCATGTTGAGTTTTGAAATCGTCGAAGTGAATCCTGTGATTGACGAGCACAACCGCACGGCGGAGTTGGCCGTGGAGCTGGCGTTGTCGGCATTCGGGAAAAAGATTTTGTAGCGATTTTTAACCCTTGTCATCCTGAGCAAAGCCGGGGCTTCGCTTGCGAAGCATCGGCTGCGTCGAAGGACCCCTACGCTACCAACGCCGCCCGCCCGAACCCACTCCGTCATCCCCAACAATTGACGCCAGCGTTGTCTACCGTCCAAACTAAACAGCCATGAAGAAAATCCGAGTAGGCATCCTCTTCGGTGGACGCAGTGGCGAACACGAAATTTCTCTGCTGTCTGCCGCGTCGGTTTTCAATGCTATAGACAAGGGCAAGTATGAGGTTGTGCCCATAGGCATCACCAAAGAAGGACGATGGGTGACGGCAGCCGACGCCGAGCGATTGCTGGCGGGCAACGTAACAGGCGAGGACGCCCGCTCTACACAATCACAGCTTCGCGCTGGCGATCCTGAAGCTACGTCCAGCGCTGCAATTCTTGCAGTGGGCGAAGCTGTGATTGTCCCTCCTGAACCTCAGCGGCCGGGCGCAGCCATGACTCCCTTCCAAAGCGACGCACTATTGACGAGGAGATCGACCGATCGAGCCATCAACGTAGATGTCATTTTCCCCGTGCTGCACGGAACTTTTGGCGAGGATGGGACCATCCAGGGCCTGCTCGAACTTGCCGACATCGCATACGTCGGCGCCGGCGTTCTCGGCTCGGCTGCGGGCATGGACAAAGACATCATGAAGTCTCTATTCCGCGCAGCCGGACTGCCTATCGTGAAGCACGTGACCTTCCTTCGCGGCGATTGGGAACGCGATCCCAAGAAAATTCGCCGAGCAGTCGAAAAGATGCTCAAATACCCAGTATTCGTAAAGCCCGCAAATTTAGGATCGTCCGTGGGAATCTCAAAGGCGCATGATCGGAAAGAACTCGGCTCAGCGATGGACGAAGCTGCAAAGTTTGACCGCAAGATTGTGATCGAACAAGGTGTAGGCGGGAAAAAGCAAAAAGCTCGAGAGATCGAATGTGCGGTGCTGGGTAATGACGATCCGAAAGCGTCCGTTCCCGGCGAGATCGTTCCCGGCAAAGAGTTCTACGACTACACGGCGAAATATCTCGACGAAGGCTCTGAGCTAATCATCCCTGCCAAGCTGACCAAAGCCGAGACGAAAAAAGTTCAGCAACTCGCTATCGGCGCCTTCAAGGCTGTGGATTGTTCCGGCCTCGCGCGAGTGGATTTCTTGATGGAACCGAAAACGCGAAAAATCTATCTCAACGAAATCAATACCATGCCCGGATTCACTTCCATCAGCATGTATCCCAAAATGTGGGCCGCCACGGGAGTGTCGTATCCCGAGTTAATCGAATCACTCATTCAGTTGGGAATCGAGCGGCATAAAGATAAAAAGAAAAACCAATACAGCCGCTGAGCGGATTGTTCGAAGCAGCTATGCTCCGTTGGCTGTGGTTAGCGTGTCTAACTTTTCACGCTTGGACTCGTCCACGATCTTTTGGATTGTCTGTTGCAGCCTGCCTGAATTGGTGTCTTCGAGCAACTTAGCCTTCTCGAAATATGCAGCGGCTCCAGCCTTGATCAGCGTCGCTTCATTTTTTTGGGAGAGGCTGCTCAGAATAATGACTGGAATACCCGCCGTAGCCGGATCCAGTTTGAGAGACTCCAACACTTGCTGTCCTCCGAGTTTAGGAAGAAGCATGTCGAGCAGGATTACATCCGGTGGATTGGTGCGCACGATTCTTAAAGCCTCCTCACCGTCCTGGGCGGTGATGACCAGAAAGCCTGCTTTCGTTAGCAAACGCTCCCCGGTAATTTTTAATAACTTACTGTCTTCCACCAGCAGGACACTTGTCTTCACCGCGATTCTCCCAGGGCGAGCTTCTCGCTCATCGCCTTAAGTTATTATCGGCAAAGCTGTCAGTGGGCTTTAGGGCGTAACGGGTTCTTTTTCGCGAACTTTCACCTCATTCCTGGGACTGCGCCGAGCTTCTGCTCCGACAACGACGACCGTATCTAAGCAATGCAACTTTGACAAATTGGTGACAACTTTAGTCCGACATTCCTCTAAATTTTTTCTAATTTGCTCTGCATGTAGATGTGGGGCAGTTTCTCCGACAGGAACGTCACTCTGAGCGACAGTCTGATCCCAAAGATCAATCAGGGTGACGTTTGCATTTTGGCGGTACTCGACTGGGAACGTGTGAACAGTACCTCTGAGCCCTCGAATCGCATCCGGCGCTGGCGACCGCGGGCGCCAGCGCCACACCATCACGGGTTTCCCAAAGCCGACTTTATCCTCTTATAGGTCATTTCCAGGCTTTCCGGCAGAACGCGGGTCTCTCCCACAACCGACATAAAATTGGCGTCCGCCACCCAGCGGGGTAGCACATGCATGTGGACATGCCCTGCCACGCCTGCCCCAGCTGCTCTACCAATGTTCATTCCCAGATTGATTCCGTCCGGGTTATAGAGTTTGCGCAGAACACCTTCCATCCTCTGAGACAAATCCATCATTTCGTGCGCCGTTTCCGTTGGCAGCAACTGAATTTGGTCAAGATGATTGAAAGGAACGATCATCACGTGTCCGGATGTGTATGGGAAGCTATTGAGAATGACGAAACAGTAAAGGCCACGATGGACTATGAGAGCCTTACCGTCCTCTAATTTGGGAAGCTCACAAAAGATGCATCCCTCGCTTTTTTCCGCCCCACTTACGTAAGCGTAACGCCAGGGAGTCCAAAGGTAGTCCATTCAATGGAGGGTAGCAGATGATCGCGGGTCGTTGCGAAAGACGGGCACCCGGAGGCGGCTGTCCTGCGGGACCCTGTTGCTCCAGCAATTGTTACAGTTTGACGTTTGACACTGTTCCGAAGCGGTTGCTATAGTCGAAGTGTTCCCTTGGGACGCGGGTTTGTTCTTAAACGTCCGACCGCTGGGATTGTTCAAGTTCGTCCGCCAGGACGGGCCCATCACAACCTTAAGACTCACACCAGCCGTCCGCTGAACAGCCCCGCATCCATCCCGCACACTGTGCGAGAAAACCGCAGAGAGGCCATAACCTTGCCCGACGACACCAACGCCCACAACCAGGATTCGGCTACCTCGACCATGACTGAAACAATGACTGAGCACGCCGCAGATACGATTGAGGGCTCCGATTCTACTCAAACCGCAGAACACGCACATCCTAATTCCACTCACGACGACAAACAGACCGCCGCGACTTCCGACGATTTTGCATCCGCCTTGGAGACATTTACCACGGAGAGTGCAGAAGCCGTCAGTGACGATCATGTTTTAAAGGGCACCGTTCTGAAGCTCACGGCTACTCACGTTGTGGTGGACATTGGCGCCAAGTCCGAGGGGATGCTTCCTCTTGCCGAAGTGCTCGACCACGACGGGACGCCGCGCTTCAAGCCCGGGGACGAAATCAATGTCATGCGGGACAAGGGTGAAACCGAGGAAGGCTACATCAACCTCTCCCACCAGAAAGCGCAGCGGTTGCGCGCGTGGGACGAAATCGAAAAGGCTTATAACGAGAAAAAGCCGATTCAGGCCACGGTGATCGAGCGCATTAAAGGCGGCCTTACGGTTGACATCATGGGCGCCCGCGCTTTTCTGCCGGGTTCTCAAATGGATATCCGGCCGGTCCGCAACCTCGACAACGCAAAGGGAGAAAAGCTTGAAGTTGCCATCGTCAAGCTGAACAAGAAGCGCGGCAATATCGTCGTCTCCCGGAAACAGCTGCTGGAAGAAGAGCAGAGCGATAAGCGGTCGAAGACTCTGGAACATCTCGAAGAAGGCAGCATTCTGACCGGAGTCGTCAAGAACCTGACTGAATATGGCGCGTTCGTTGATCTGGGCGGAATTGACGGCCTGCTACACATCACGGATATGTCCTGGGGGCGGCTGACCCATCCTCGCGCGCTGGTGAACGTCGGGGATCAAATTCAGGTCAAGGTGTTGAAGTTCGATAAAGAAAAGCAGCGCGTTTCCCTCGGATTCAAACAGCTGACGCCAGACCCATGGCTGGATGCCGAGCACCGCTACCCGGTCGGCGCGCACGTGGGCGGGCGTGTCATTAGCGTCACCGATTACGGAGCGTTTATCGAATTAGAACAGGGTATCGAAGGACTGGTTCACGTCAGTGAAATGACTTGGTCCAAGCGGGTAAAGCATCCTTCGAAGCTGGTGAATGTGGATGACCACGTGGAATGCGTCGTACTGAACGTGAATCCGCAGGAACGGCGAATTTCCCTCGGAATGCGGCAACTCGCGGCCAATCCCTGGGACGAACTGCATCACAAATATCCCGTCGGCGCGACTGTAGAGGGCCGGGTTCGCAACCTCACCGATTTTGGGGCGTTCGTTGAAATTGACGATGGAATTGACGGGCTAGTCCATGTCAGCAATCTAAGCTGGACCAAGCGCGTAAAACATCCCTCGGAAATTCTGAAAAAGGGCGATCGCGTGAAAGCGATTGTGCTGGCCATCGAACCCGAAAAGCGGCGCCTGTCGTTAGGAGTGAAGCAGCTTCAGCCGGACGTGTGGGAGACATTTTTTCATGGTCATCACGTTGGAGACGTGGTGCATGGCAAAGTTTTGCGCGTGGCCACTTTTGGAGCTTTTGTCGAAATCGCCGAGGGGGTTGAAGGCCTGTGCCACAATTCCGAGGCGATGGATGCCAATGGCCAGCCGATCAAACTCGAACCTGGTCTTGAACATGATTTCAAGATCATTAAGATGAATCCTGAAGAAAAGAAAGTTGGCCTCAGCATCAAGGCAGTCGGCGAGGAAGCGTCGCGCGTCGAAGTGGAAGCCTACAAGCAGCCCGTGACCAGCACCAGCGGATCAACCATCGGCGACCTGATTACCTGGAAGCGCGCCGGGAGCGAGAACGGGTAGCAACTTCTCGTGTAGGGACGGGCGCCCTCGCCCGTCCA
>DASYGR010000047.1:0-10083 GCA_035999525.1 Terriglobales bacterium | reverse complement strand
AAGACACGCCCCTTGCCATACATCTTGCTCCATGCCACGGCAAAATCGTGATCGGTGCGATGAATGCGTGGATTGTTTGCGTAATCCAGCTTGGTTGGATCAAGGCTCAGGAGCACATGCACCTTGTCGCGCGACCAATCCTTCGGCTGGTAGATTTCGTCGTATTTGGTGAATTCCTTCGGGAAATGGCGGACCGCAGGAAAGTCTGGATCCTCATTCACGATCGGTGCCTGAAACGTCATCCACGGATGCTGATCGAACCATCCGCCAATCATCTCGCCGTATTCCGGCCAGGTGTAGTTTGTGTCCAGAGCAGCGTGAATCCCTACAAACCCCTTACCGCCCTCCTTGATGGCGGAGAGCATGTCCTGCTTCTGGGCTGCGTCCATGTCCAGCTCGCCGGTTGTACTGGCAAAGACAATCGCGTCGAAATACGCCAGGTTCTTCGCGTTGCGGCCGAGGTCCTTCTTCGTCAGCAACTCCGTATCGGTGCGCATCTCGGTGTCCCACAGGCCGCTTTCCTTACCCAACGTGTACACCGCATCCATGGCAGCCGAGATGGAGTCGTGCTCAAACCCCTTCGTTTCGCCAATAACGAGAACGTGCTTGAGATGCACCTGCTTAGAGCTCGGCGATGCAGGCTGCGCATTGGCTACACTGAGCGCTCCGAGCATCGGCGCAACCAGGAAAGAACAAACGTATTTCCAGCGAAGACGCATGAAATCCTCTCGACAACAAGCTTTGTCTGATTGGCAACAAGAATAACGTCTGGCATGCGCCCTGAAAAGGGAGCGCGGTTTTCACCTTCCGTGCCCCACTGTCCACACTGCCTACTGCTTCATCTACTGAAAGCAGCTAAACATCACAAATGTCCACGGCCTGCCGCAATGAAGTTAGAGGATCGCCTTTCGGCACGAATTCGTGCGCGACATACCCGGGATAGTTGAGATCTACGAGTGCTTCCATCAGTGCCGGATAATGAATTTCCTGCGTCCCATCGATTTCATGCCGTCCAGGAACACCTCCCGTGTGGAAGTGGCCGAGGACGTCGATGTTTTCACGGATGGTCGCAATCAGATCTCCCTCCATAATCTGCATGTGGTAGATGTCATAGAGCAGCTTCACACGCGGCGAGTTCACTTCGCGAACGACACGAGCGCCCCAGGCGGTGTGGTCACACATGTAGTCCTTGTGGTCGCGCTTGCTGTTCAGCAACTCAAGACAGATATTGACGCCGTGATCTTCTGCAATCTTCTTCAGGCGATTCAGTCCTAGGATCGTATTGCGGGCGCTCTTCATCCGACATGCCATGGCGGTTCCCAGAGAAGGTGATGACACTTGGCACGCCCGCCTTTGCAGCAATCGGGATGTTCTTGCGGAACGCCTCTTCAATGGCGGCATGATGCTCGGTAAGGTTCAGCGCATCCGGAATCGTCCCGCCGCCGGCATATCCCATTGTGCAGATGAGACCGTATCGGCGCGGAATGTCGAACTCTGCTACTTCCAGCAGGTCAACACCCTTGAGCCCCATCTGTGCCCCAGCCACACAGAGCTGATCCAGCGGAATCTGGTTATAACACCATCGGGAAACAGACTGCCGGATACGTCCCTTGCGCGGAACAGATGACGTGACTCCGCTCGTCTGAGGAAGAATGGCCGCAGCAAGGCCAGCTTTCATGAAAGTCCGCCGGTTCGATTCCATAGTGGCAATATTGTGCCACTTCCCTTCTGCTTGGCGATCGCGCCATGGTGCAATAGGTCTTGACCGGGAACTTCTCTGATCCCAGTTTACGATCCAGGCACGCCACTCAGCTCTGCTACTATCCACGCAACTTCAAATTGCGACGGAGGCTTCATGTCTCTAATTCTCAACCGCCGGGGCTTTCTTATCGCAGGCGGCCTTACGGCCTTGGCCTCAACCAAAGCCTTTGGCGCCAACGAGAGGCTACGTGTGGGCGTCATCGGGGCAGGCGGCCGCATGAAAAGCGTGCTGAATTCGGCCGACCAGAGCGGCGTGCCATTTGAGATCGTCTCCGTCTGCGACGTGTATGCTCCCCGCTGTGCCGAGATCAAGGCACGCGGCAACGCCGCCACTGCGACCGAGCACGTTGACTATCACGAGGTGCTCGACGACAAGACCATCGACGCAGTTTTTATTGCCACACCCGATCACTGGCATGTCCGCATCGCCACCGCAGCGCTGGCGGCGGGAAAGGATGTCTATCTCGAAAAGCCCGTCACGCACACCCTCGAAGAGGGTCCCGTACTGACCCGCGCGGTACGTTCGGGTAACCAGATTCTGCAGTGCGGTATGCAGCAGCGCAGCTGGTCGCACTTCCGCAATGCCGTCGAACTCATACAAGGCGGCGCGCTGGGCACGGTGCCGCAGGTGCGCACCTATTGGTGGCAGAACTATCGCTCTAGTTGGGTGCCGGAGCCGGTCGATCAGTCACAGCTGGACTGGAAGAGGTGGCTAGGCGGCGCGCCCGAGCAAGCCTTTACGCTTGACAAGTTCTTCCGCTGGCGCTGGTTCTGGAACTTCGGCGGCGGTGCCATGACCGACCTCTTCACCCACTGGATTGACGTCGTGCACTGGGCAATGGAATCCGACGAACCTTCGACCGCCTTCATGCTCGGTGACAAGCGTATTTACCAGGAGTGGGAATGTCCCGATACCATCCAAGCTGCCTTCCGTTACCCGAACTTCGATGTCATCTACGAGGGCATGATGGCGTCGTCCATCGACGACGGCGGCCTTGAGTTCCGCGGTACCGAGGCAACACTAAAGATCAACCGCAGCGGCATGACCATCTGGCGCGAAGGCGTGAAGGGCGACCGCAACCCTGTGCTGAAAGAAGAGAGCTTTGAGGACGGCACCATCGCCCACACGCGCAACTTCTTCGAGTGCATTAAGAGGCGCAAAGACCCAACCGCCCCTGTCGAGGCCGGCGTGGCTGCGGCACGCGCAGGGCATATCGGCAATTATGCTTTTCACCACGGCGGCAAGACGGCGTGGCCGCTGAAGGAATAGAAAAAGAAGGCGGCCGCCGCCGGAAAACAGCGTGAGTGGAACGGGGGCGGCCAGCTTGCCGCCGTGCAAAGGCCGAGACTGAGGCTCCAAGTAAAGAGAGATCCTGGAGCGTCTCGAAATAGCTCTTTGGTTTGTTTCGATGTAGCTGAAGCCGGATCGATCAACTCTGGTCTATCGTTCTGGACGTTGCCGACCGCTTTGTCTACTTTCAATGCCGTCATCTTATCTGCATCGTAAGGCCGCAAGGGGTCAATTGGAGGACGTTCGGTTTGAGCCAGCGGTCGTCCGCGAATCGATCATTTGTAACAATCTGCCCTGCTTTCTGGGCCATGGAAATACCTCCGGCTCTGAATCGGACACACAACCGGCACACAGGGTCTTATAGAGATCATGTTCTGTAGGGGTTTGAGAGGGGTGTTATTGAACTAGGAATACAGTCGCCTGGACAAACACGCACACGTTAAACGCGGTTAGTCACAGAGTCGGTTGCCCGGGAGTGACGATATGTGGGCCGTCAGCCGTTCGAGCACCTCGATCGCGACCAGCGACCTGCGGGAAGCTTATTAGCTTCTTTTACTGCTGCCAGCTCATCGGAAGCACGCCTGTAAGAGAGCAAAGTGTAAGATCCGGCGGCTGCCGTCCATCAATGATGGCTTCCGTGATCTCAGGTGCCAAAAAGGCGACGCGAAGAATAGAGTATATATATCGCGGCTCAAGCTTCGTTGCCTTGGCGAGGTCTCGCTTTAGTCGCGGAACTGTGCATACAGAGTGCCGGTGTTCTCACTCTGCTCCAGTGCCACGCGGCTTTGAGTGCAGTAGAGACGTCGGTACTGGCATTGATCGCACGAGACGCCGGCCAGACCGCCAGCGAACCGGTCTCGCTCGAAGGAAGTGCGGCTTCACGAAAGGCGCTTGTTCACGGACCCGAACAAGCCAATCTGGTGAACACGGCATTGTGACCTGCCGACGTACCATCAGAGTAAGCGAGCTTCTTAGCTTTAATCATGATGGTGATTCAGGTCTGATTAATTATGGGCTGCTCCAGGTTTTGTTTGGTAGCAGCCGATATCTATGTTTCCGGATTTCACGCGTGGTGAGCCTTCAAGATCCACGTCTCCTATAGGCACTCCTTCAGTCGTGCCAGCAGCAATCGCGGGAGAATCTGATCGCAGATGAAAATCCTTGGCGGCGTCAACAAAATGCGGATCCAGAAAACGGGAATGACGGTCATTTCCCGTTAACTGAACATAGTGGTCGAATCCTGTCATGGGGCCAGAAGACGCTTCCCATGCGCTCGCCTTTGATCCCGAAGCACAGTAATAAAGGTTGTGATCGATAATGACGGGCGGATGGACTTTGTCGACCCGCGATTTGTTCAGAGTGAGAAGGCAGCGGGGCCCCGAGTAGACGATGTTGTTCGCAAAAATATTGTCCCTCATGTTCCACTGCATCTGGAATTCACCAGACCCTGTGCCTGACGTATCGTTGTCGTAGAGCGTGTTGTTGACCACTGTGCAGTGCTCGGTGTGGCCCCGCTCAGGTTCATAACCGCCGATGGAAACACCCGCGGTATGGCAGTGATAGATAAGGTTATTTCGTGCAGTGATGTGACTGCTGGCGCGGTCCTTGTGCTCACTGGCCAGTTCGATCCCAAAGTCCACATCATGAATGACGTTCTGTTCGATCAGGATTCTGGTGCCGCCGTCCACGTAAACACCATCAGAAGATTCATCATTGCGATATGCGGGATTGCCGCGCGATGTGATGTTGTACACCCGATTCCCGCTCACCACGCCATCGCGCGCCTGGTCAACGGCAGGGTCGGGAGCGGTGCGCTCGAAACCGATGACGTCGATTCCAATGTTGTTGTTGTCGTGGATAACATTGTGCGTAATGCGGAAGTTCGTAACGTTCCCATTCACTACTAGCGATTCACTTGAACCGGTTTTGAGATGATGCACTTCGTTGCCATCTATAACCAGTTCACTGATAGGAGTCTTCGCGTCGGTACCGTATACAGCAATGCCAAACCCGTTGGCGCCGTGTCCCGGAGCATCACGCCCGTTAAACGTCTGCTCAATGTGATGGACGTTGTTCTTCAGCAGTTCTATATGGGAGCCAGCGCCCATAACACTCATGCCCAATGGAGTGAGCTGATGTTCGGCGGTGCGGTAGTTGCGAATTTCAAAGCCTTCGATCCTAATGTAACTCTTGTTATGAATGGTCAGTATGGCGCTCCTGCCATCGGGAGTAAAATGCTCTGCGTCGAGGACGGCGGTCTCGCCGGGATAGCTTCGAAAAGTAATGTACCCATCAGTCGCGTTGCCGGATGTCTTGATGCTTACGCGCTCTTCGTAGATTCCACCCCGCACATTGACGGTACTACCCGCACGCACGGTATCTGCGGCATGTTGAATGGTGCGCCAAGGTGCCCTTTGCGTGCCGGGATTCGAATCATCCCCTGTATTCGACACGTAGAAGGAGGAGTTGGATTGACCAAAGGCCCCGGAAACGCACACCGACAACATAATAAGAGACAGAAATTTCACGCTCGTCCTCTCAAGAACCCACAATGCCAGCTTGTAACACTGTTCATCGTGGCTGCGCTTCTACAAGCAGATTTCCGGTGAATTCAATCGGCAGATGCGCATTGTGTCTTGACACCATCCCCAGGGTTTTTCCTGTGACATAGTCCACGACACTGTAGTTGCGGTCTTCGAGGCCGCGCAGTTCGACTGACCCCTTCCACTGTTTTGCAAAAAAGGCGTAGTACATGGTCCGGTCTTTGCGAATGACATGCGTCTCCGGCACATCGAAGCCGATGTCATAGAGCTGCCCGAGGTATTGTCCTTTCGACAACATCTTTTCCCGATAGATGCGAAGCCAATTTTCGAATTCCTTCTCGCGCGCAGGAGTCAGATCGGATTTGCCATGCTTTGTGACTAAAGACGGAAGAACAAACTGCGTTCCCACGACGCCGCCTACGCCCACAGTGGACGCAAAGTCGTTGCCCCCATCGCTCAGTTCGACGTGATCGCCGAAGAATGGAACGTTGTCTCCCATCAGGGCCTTTAACGTTTTCGCCTTGGAGCGAACTTGAAAGGAGCTTTCTGGGTCGGAAGCCACCGACATATTGAAGTGCGGCATGGTGAAAAAGGAGTACGCCGTGCCGCAGGGGCAGAACTCCACCAGGGCCCCAGGTTTTACAGACTGCGCGGTTTCATAAATTGCGCGAAAGAAATCCGGCAGAGCTTCGACCGATTCCTCCGGCTGTGCGTGATGGTGAGCAGGGTTGTAGCAGGCTGGAACTCCGTTCATGTCCTGACCATCGAGCTTCAGTCCGTCGAATCCCCAATCCGTCAAAATTTTTCGCACCAAGGCCTTCTGATACTCCACGACGCGGCGGTCCGCCGGGCACAAATAGTAGGAGTTCCACCAGGAGACCTTTCTCTTGGAGCCATCACGATTCAATAACTCGTAGTCGGGATGATCCCGCAGCAATTGCGAGTCTGGCACAGCGCTGAGCGGTGACCACCAGAGCTGGGCCTTGAATCCTTCCTGATGAATTCGGTCAACCAGGGCCTTCATGTCAGCGTCTCCGTGGGGAAATTTCTTGGGATCAAGCGCCCAATCGCCCACGTTATTCTGCCAACCGTCATCGAGCGTAACCCACTTGAATCCCAGTCGCTTTGCGGTCGGAAGTGTGTCATACACCTGCTTAGGCTGGACTGATCGGCCATATCCCCATGCGCACCAAATGGCGCCGAAAGCGGCATCGGGAGCCGTGGCCATTTGGAAACCTTGTTTCATCATGAAGCGCCGGTAATTGACGAGCGCGCGGAAGTAGTCTCCCTGGTGGACGGCGACAAAGGTACGAAATGTATGAAAACTTTCGCCGGGGTTTAATGAGATACGTTTGGTGAAGCGTACAGCGATTTGGGCGTCCGCAGCATCGGGCATCGATACCGGCAGAGAAACAAGCTTCGGCCGCGGCTCGACATGTCCCACAGCTATTCCAACGTCCCGCCGCCAGACATCGACTATCGGCGTGCCGCCGCCATAGTCGCTGGCATTCATGCCTTGATAATTCTCCTGTCGAAAATTCGTATATAGCGGTACGACCCAGTTGGGACGTTTCTCGTAGGAGCCACTCTGGTAGGACCAGAAAGTTGGCGCGCCGACTCCTCGTTGGGCGTTCACCGTGTATGCGTTGTTAGTCCAACTTTTGATCACGAGCTTGGAGGTTCCGGTATTTATGTACTGGACATCAAAGAATGCCATCGCGGGAAAGTCGTCATATACCGTGACGGAAACTCTCTTTGCGAGGGCTCCTGCCTTTCCCTCCACGGTGAGCCGCTCGCCCTCACCGAAAGTGTCTTTTGTGTGCTCGTGTGTTTGCGAGGTCAGGAGGAATCCGGTCCAGAGCTTGTCGGCGGTCGTCACAGTCTCGGAGGCAGTGAATGGCCCCAACACGGTTTCCTTGTTATTGAAACAAGCAACCACCCGGCTACGCAGGTGGTTATCGAACTCAATCCGGACGTTGCCGCCTTGAATCTGAGGATTACCGCCGGGAACTTCCGCGGCTACAGCGAATGAACAAGCCCCAAACACACTGATGAGAACAATCGAAAGCACGGCTGCAATCACAGGTCTCAACTTTGGAGAGAGGTCGTTGTCAGATTGCAAAATCGCTATTTTCATCGAAAACACAGGATGTCCTTGGTACAGCCAACGACATAAGAAAGATGTAACGAAACGAAGCGTAAGATTTTGTAATACAACGAAAGGCATGTATAGTCAATAGGTTTCCGAGTTCCAGGACGTTCGGCCGAATGTAATCGAACCATAAGTGAGGAAATCACTTCGAATGCAACGTAGAGACTTTCTAAAGAGCACCGTCGCTGCTGCAGTAGCTGCAGAACTTGGAATACGAAAAGCGCAGGCCAAGGTACCCGCTCACAATTGGGGAAACTTCGACTTCGGCTCCGGCCCTCAGGTGACTGATCGGCTCAATCAGGGTCCGTTCCCTCAATATCCACCGGATGCGATCATCCCCACGGACGATGTGGTGATGACGACTACTCCCTCAGAAGACGCCGTGCCGAACTATGGTATGGGACTGGTCACCTATATCACAGCAGACAGTGGCACCGAGGAAATCAAGTCAGACAATATCCCGCAAGCGATCGAGGACTTAGCTCGTTTTCCATTAGGCCAGCAGCTTTACATCCGACCGACCTGGAGAGAAGTGCAGCCGAGACCGGGGCGCCTCGAGTTGCCCGACTATGTGAAGCTGGTTTTTGAATTGGCAAAGAAAAACAATAAGCGAGTCGGATTGCGAATTCAGATGTCCGCTCCCGACTATACACACGAAGCGGCCCTGCCGGATTTTGTGCTCGAGAAAGTGCCGAAAGTAGATCTCATTCTTAGCGATCAAGACAGCAGCGCAGCAGGAAAGAGGTTTTTGGAGAATCCGCACTCGCGTTATCAGCCCCGATTTGACGACCCCTTTTTCCAGCAGGCATTCAAGGAACTGGTTGGACAATTGGCAGCGGAATTCAATGGCAACCCACTCATCGAGTTTATCGACACCTTCATGTACGGCTTCTGGGGCGAAGGGCATACTTGGCCATTCGCGAACACTCCTTTCCCTAACTACCAGACAGCAGAGCGGACGTGGATGAATATGCTCGAAGTCCAGCTCGAGCACTTTTCGAAAACTCCTTTACTTACCAACACGCAACCGGATTACAGCCGGGTTGGCAATTCAGAACTGCTAGATCGTACGGTCCGCAGCAATAATTGGATTCGCAGTGACACCATCTTCATCGAAAACGAGCAGATTGAAGCTCTCAGCAACCGGCCGCCTTGGATCGCCGCGTTGCTCGAGCAAGGGCTTCCAGGGAAACCTCCTGATCCGGGCGCTGCATATGAAGGGATATCTCCGGCGGAAAACATGATCGCTCATGTGATCGATGTCGGAGCGAATTATTTTTCGCTCTGGAATTTTCATCAGATCAGTGCAGCGAATCTGATGAGCTACTACCGGGCTTATCCGGCGGCGTTCGACCGGATCAGTCGACGAATTGGCTATCGGGTGAGGCCGTCTTTTGTCTGGAGCTATAGGGACGACAGTTATCAAGGGCTGATTGTCGGATTCTCAAATGACGGCATCGCGGGTGTACCAGGCGTATTGAGGGTGACCGTGGAGAGCCAGGACGGAAAGATACTCAAGAGCGGTTGTCTGGACGCCGGTTACCCGTTACCGGGCAAGATTCGGCAGGCACAGTTCGTGCTCCCCAACGTCATAGATTGGAAAGGATTGAAGCTTAGAGCCGAGATTGAGGTAAAGGGAATGCGCTATCCCGTACGGTGGGCTTGTCACCAAAAGCTGAACCATGACGGCTCGCTCACACTGCGTCCCAATCTCCATCAGCCGGTCTAGGCTGCAAATTTGGTGGACGATGGTAAATATGGATCGACGAACTTTTCTGCAGACCGCCGCAGCCGCGGCACTCACAGCAACGGCGGATCAGCCGGCAAAAGCGTTTGCGACAACGACGCAGAAAATGATCGGCGTTCAGGTCGGAGCTGTCTCCTTTGCCGACGAGGGAACGGACAAAGTGCTTGATGAGTTTCAGCAGGACGCTTTGATCAATACTCTTTTTCTGGCGACTTTCACCTATGGGCGCGGCATCGCCGGACGACAGTTGCCCGGTCAACCGCTGCCCGACCACGGCAAACAAGCATACGACGCGAGCACATTCTACGGTGGAAATTACGCCACGATTCACCCGCAGTACTATAGGAACACCATCTTTAAGGGCACACGTGCACCCGATCTTGGCGACTATGATGTGCTCGACTCGGTCCTCCCGTCCACCAGGAAGCGCGGCATCAAAACTATATGCTGGTTTGAGGATGCGTTCCGCGAGGATATCCCGGGCATCGACCAACTCCAGGAGAAAGATTTATTGGGCAAGGCCGCAACAACGCTTTGCTTTAATAACCCGAATTACCGAAACTTTCTCTTGGGTATCGTGGAAGATTGG
>DASYGR010000032.1:0-14464 GCA_035999525.1 Terriglobales bacterium | reverse complement strand
TGGGTGCTGGTATCAGCCTCCTTAGCCAGCTGGTCTCCAGCATCAATCATGGCCTTCAATTTTGTGACCAGTGGCGCGCGAAGTTCTTTCGAACTCTGGATTAACGCTTCGGTCGCGGCTATATCCTGTTTTAGGGCGCGCTCCTTGTGGGAAAGCCTGAACAGATCGGCGCTCAGCCCCCATATCCCGGAAGGGGGTTCTCGGTTCGCGATGGGCGCCACTTTGACGGAGTCTTGCTCCTCGGTTTGGCTCGAAGTTGTGTTCGAAGGATTGCTCAGATTCGAAGGAACTGACCGCGCAAGCTCTTCAATCTGCGCCCGCAATCCACTCGCGCCTGCACCGTTCCCGCTCGCCCCGCTCGCAAACTCGGCCATACTCCGAAGCGCGTCTCTGCGAGCGCTAAATAATGCGACCTCGCTCTGAGTCTCCGCAATTAACGCGTTGATGCCCGCGCGTTTGCCGGCGGGAGCGGTTTCCAGCTTTTTCTGAAGCGGCGGGATCTCCGCCTGCGTCTCCTGGACTTCCTGATCCGCTTTTTCCGCCAGCTGAACCAGCGACTGATATTGCGAAGGGACTCCGCCTTGCGCTTGCGTCTGAAGCTTTTGCTTGGCCCGCGCATCCGCTTGCTGGCGAGCGAACTCAAAGGCAAGCTGTACGACCTGTTGAGCCACGCGGCGATTATCCTGAAAAAAAGTTAGATCCGTCGGCTCGGTGATCAGTTGCTGCTCGGTTGCGGTCTGGTGATACCAATTGATCGTCGAACTGAGAAACTGAATGATTTCGGACCGATCCAAAGTCACCGGAGTGCTGCTCTGAGAAAATCCAATTTCCGCCGCAATCGTGAGCAGCGCAACAAGGGCGACATTTTGGATTCGCCTAATGCGTAGTCGCTTGTTAAAAGAGAACGCGGGTTTGGAAAAAAGGAACATTCCGGTTTTCGATGAGCTTCTCAATCGGAGAGGTCTAGTTTAAATCACTTCAAAGTAGTAAGGACCAAATCTTGAACCACTAAAAACACGAAGGTTCACGAAGGCGATCCGCGTTGGATTTCCTTTGTGAACCTCCGTGCCTCTGTGGTTAATTTGGTTTAAGCTCCCTGCGATTTAGCCCGCGCTTTAATTTTCGCGGATCGCCCCATCGCCATTTCCACAATTTCGCCGATTAAGTCGGTATAACTGCGGCCAGACTCTTTCGCCGCCATGGCAAATTCGTGCCCACTCGCAAGCCATGGGTTTGGGTTGGCTTCAATGACATAAACTTCGCCCTGTGCCGAGAGCCGCATATCAATGCGGCCATAGTCGCGAAGTTTTACGGCATGGTAAGCAGCGAGAGCAGTTTCGGTTAAACGCGAGATCGTCTCATCGTCCAGATTTTCCGCCACTTCAGATTTGGTCAGCTTGTGCGCCTGCGTGTCCTTTTCGAATTTCACATCGTAGGTCGCAACTTTGGGCAGGCCCTTCGGCATTTTCGAAAGATCAAGCTCCACGAGAGGAAGCGCGTGCGCCCGCTCGTAGCTACCCAAAATCGCCGCGTAAATTTCGCGACCTTCAATGTATTCCTCAATCAGCGCCGGAGAGTCAAACTCATCCTGGATATATTCGACGCGTTCCATCAATTCCTTAATACTGTGGACGACCGCGTTCGAATCAATGCCAATCGAGCCATCTTCTGACATCGGCTTTACGATGAGCGGAAACGAAATATCGTGTGCGTGCTCAATCCGTCCGCGATAGGCCGTCGCGAAGTAGGGCGTCCGAATCCCGTGGAAGGTGAACATCTTTTTGGCAAGGCCTTTATCTTGGGCCAGAAAATGTGCGTGAGGGCCGCCACCAGTGTAGGGAATCCCGACTAGATCTAGATACGCTGCAACGTTCGTCTCCTTCGTGTCGTCGCCCGCAAAAGATTCCGTCAAATTAAAAATTAGGTCCGCTTTGCATTTGCACAACGCATTGAGCGACTGCATGGAACCGTCCAGCACATGATAGGAAGGTTCATGCCCAAGTTGTGCCAAAGCATCAGAAATTTCTTCGCGGTCTTCTTTTTCTTCATGCTTAACTTTTTTTGAGGAATTCCTCACACGCCCCGTTAACTTCGGAGGCGTTGTCTCCCCGGAAGCCGGGTCTCCCCACGCGTCATAGAGCACCGTGATTTTTAGATGCCGGTCAGTCATTCAATCAAACCTCATGACTGTACAAAGTTTCCGCGCGCCACGTAATTCATTGCCAGTGCCGTCGCATAAACAGTGATATTCGTAAGGTGCTCCGATTCGCGACCGCGATCAGCAAGCAATCCGAGTTCGCCGGTCTTTTCCTCGATCACTGAAATCAGTTTTCTCACCAGCGGCCGTTGCGCCCCCGTCCAATAAGCAATCTTGTCAACGATCGACTTACGGTGTTGACGCAATAAATTGTGCGCCGGCACCGATGTTTTACGCCTTTTCGACGCGTTGAAAATATCCCGCAAATCCGTATCCAGCGCCAAATCTCCCAGCGCCACTTCCTCGCTTGTTCGGCGATAGAACTCTCCAACCGTGGACTCCATCTCGTCCACGGTTACGTCAGGAACGCCTCGCCGTCGAACCGGATCAATGCCGCCTAGCTCGCGCGCGATGCGATCCATGTATCGCAGCTTGATAATTGCGCCCCAATTCTTGTAACGCTTGCGCCACCCTGAACCGGGAGTGAGCCACACCGCAAAGGTCTCCGCGAAGTCTTCATCGGGATGTTTCTGTGCATACCATCCCGCTAAATGCCGCACATAATTCCGCGAAAACGGAACCGGCCGGTAGTTATCGCGATAAGGCCGACGAAACGATCCAAACAACTGTTTCCATTGTGGTGTGCGGTGCAGTCGATATGCATAGTTAAAAGCGTGCCCAGCCTCATGCCGCAAATACATCATGATCTCGCGAGCATCCTCAAGATCGTTCACGTCCTTTTCCAGCAAAGAAAGATCTGGGCTGGCGAGATAAAAAGGAATACCGATCACGGGCTCGCCGGACGGGCATCCCCACTCGTCGGATAGGTAGCAAACAGGATGAAACTTGGTAATCTTTTTGCGTTCCAGCTCGCGATAAAGCTGTTGAACGAAGCGATGCAACGCGGAAGACTCGATCGCGAGGCCCAGATCGCTGATCTTTTTATCCAGGATTTCCTTCAGCCGAATTTCTCGCTGCTGACTCTTATCAAGCCGGACTTCGCGAACGGAAGTGCCCTGAATGTGGGCTTCCTGCACTCGTATTGGCTCAGTGCTCATACTGGTTTTTCGAGGTCGCGCAGGAGATCTCGCTGAATGAATTTAGCGTTAAGCGCGACAAATTCGGGGAGGAACCGGGACAAAGTCTGCTACATGTACAACAGTAGCAAGGGAGATGGTCGCGGCCGAAGGTCACAACGGGCCACGAACTTTAGTGCTCATCATACTTCCGGCTGAAACGCCTTAAGAATGTTCGTGAGGTGAGGAATCAATCTGATTTCGGAGCGGGTCGCGGCGCGGGGCTCTCGGAAATAAGCAGAATGCCATGTTTCGAAAGTTCGTTGACGAACTCTTCTGCGTCCCGTTCGGCTTGTTCTTGCTGCACGTCGTATTCCTGGCAAATTCTCGCGGCGATTTTCGACAGCGGAGTTTGTCCATCGGCCGCTTGCCATATCAGAGTAGCGACTCCATCGAGCGTGAAAAAAGTGGAATCTACGGCCGACATAATCATCATCTCGCCTCCAAGCATCCGGGCCGCGATCGCGTCACTCTTCGAAACGTATTTCTCACTCACCTTAACTTCTCCACACTAGGGTTCTATTGGGAATATCAGGAATTCATCCGCCGGAAATGGCAGGACTGCTGCAATCGACTGACCTTTCCGCACGACAACGCCCGGGTCTCGAATACCCGCTCGTAGCGGAAACTGGGTTTACAGTAGGGCTTTTTCCCCTTCCCATTCTTGCCGCCGTTATTTTCCTCCTCAGCGGCTCGGTCCTTTTCAATCATAGAAGTTCAAGCGTACAGCGAAACAGCTTCCAAACTCAAACTATCTTCAAAAATCCCTTTGTGCTGTTCCAGAATACTCCAAATCCCTTGCCGGATGGGCTGAGCGTCCCTCCTCGGGTCGCTGGCGTGATTTCGCGCTCGAGGGTAGTTTGACTTTTTCACCGTTCAACGATTAGATTTTGCATTCGAGTTTGTTCTTTCACAATTTATTGGTTCGCGCACTCTCATCATGCGATGAGATGGGAAGCGGGTGCAAATCCCGCGCTGCCGCGCAACTGTAAGCGAGGAAACGTACAGCCGCCACTGGAGGAAACTCTGGGAAGGCCGGTTGTGGTGACCGGATGCTGACTCTGGAAAAAGTTCCAGCGAGCATCCTTACTCGCAAAGCCAGGAGACCGATGCGAACCGCCAACACCAACCCCTTTCGCGTGTCAAAGGAGGAGTGCCATGACGTTCGCCCGGTTATTCGCTTGTTTGCTTATTTTCTCGGCCGCCGCGTCCGCGACGGAAATCAAAATCAGAGTTCTAGATCCTCAATCGGCAGCGGTTTCTGGCGCTCAGGTTGAGTTGTTTGGATCTAACAATGCCAGGCCTGACGTGGAAGCAACATCCGCCGAGGGAATTGCGGTGTTCAAGAATGCGACGTCTTTTCCTTATCGAATTCGCGTACTTGCTTCGGGATTTGCGCGAGCAACCACCGCCTTGCCTTCGCCGCCAGTTGAGACTGTCACCGTGCAACTGAGACTTGCTCCGGCGGCCGAGACCGTCGTTGTGACGGCAACTCGCACCCCGGTGCCGGTCGAAGCCTCCGGTGCCGTCGTTGAAAACCTCGGCATTGACCAATTGAAGCTCATGAATCCAGTCGCGGCCAGCGACGCTCTTCGCTTTCTTCCGGGTGCAGTCGTGGACATGGCTGGACAGAGGGGTGGGCTCGCGTCGCTCTTTGTTCAAGGCGGCAACTCGAATTACAACAAAGTTATAGTGGACGGCGTCACCATAAACGAACCTGGCGGGACTTTTAATTTCGGCACGCTTCCGCTCACTGAAGCCGATTCCGTGGAGTTCATGCGTGGCGCTCAAAGCACTCTTTATGGATCGGACGCGATGACTAGCGTGGTGCAGGTATCAACTCGCACCGGCAGTACGGAGACTCCCGAATTGCGCTTCGGCGCGGATGGCGGCAATTTCTCGACCGCCAACGGCTACGCGTCTCTGGCCGGTGCTCGCAACATTTTCGACTACGACGTTTTCGCGGACCAGTTCAATACCAGCGGGCAGGGCGTCAACAATGAATATTCCAATTCGCTGCAAGGCGGGAATATTGGCGTGAAGCTCAATGACGAATCGTCCCTCCGCTTGCACGTTCGCCATGCGAACAGTTTCAGCGGTGTTTCGGACGAGTGGAATTTCAATGGCGGTCAAATTATTCCGCCGGACCAGTTTGAGTACAACCGGCTCAATAACCTGTTGGCAAGTCTCACACTCACATTAAATGCGCCCTCGGGCTGGCAGCATCAATTTACCGGCTTTGAATACCGCTATCGGACGAACAATGCCGACCCGGAACCGACGGATGGGCGAATTTCGCCAACCTTTGGCAACATCAATTTCGTCTACGACGACATCGCACACATCAATCGCGCGGGTTTCGAATATCAGGGCGATTACTCGGAGCGGAGCTGGGCGCATACCACCGTTGGCTACCGGTTCGAGCAGGAAAATGGAAATGTTGGGCCGGTTGGCGCAACAAGTGCCGGCCATCGTCAAAACGACGACGTGTATGCGCAGCAGATACTGACTCTGGGCCGCCTATCGGTCATCGCAGGCGCCCGCTTTGTACACAATAGCGCATTTGGCAATACTGGCGTGCCGCGAATTGCGCTCACTTTCCTGGCAGCGCGGGGCGGGAATGTTTTTTCCGGTACGCGATTGCGTTTTACCTATGCGACGGGATTTAAGGAGCCTCGCCTGGAGGAAACATTTGCGGGTCCTCCGTTCAGCGTGCCCAACATAAATTTGCAACCGGAGAAAAATCGCTCTTTCGAGGCTGGGTTCCAACAAGATTTGTTCGCCAGCAGATTCGCCTTCAGCGCCAACTACTTTAATAATCTGTTCCACAACTTGATAGACGGCGCCACCGATCCAACCACATTCATCACACAGTACATCAACATTGATAAATCTTTCGCGCAAGGCGCGGTAGTCGAACTAAATGGAAAGATTTGGTCCAACCTGACCCTGAGTACGGCCTATACCTACACTTCGACGCAAATCCTTCAGGCTCCGCTCTGTACGCCAGCGAATTTCTGCGACCCTCTTCTAGCCACCGGACAGGCTTTACTCCGGCGCCCCAAGAATTCGGCGACGGCTCTGTTCACCTATATCAGGCCGCGATGGGGAGCGAACCTGGATGCCAGCTTTGTGGGGCGGCGGCCGGACTCCGATTTCTTTGGATTTGGCATTGACCACAGCCCGGGCTACGTCCGTCTGGATACGGGCGGATGGTATGCGCTGAATTCGCGGGTTACAACCTATGCGAATATTGAGAATGTCACCAATAAATTCTATGAGGAAGTGACCGGGTATCCCGCGCTGGGCGTGAACTTCAGAGCGGGCATGAGATTCAGAATTGGCGGAGAATAAACGGATAGAATGTAAGGCCAGTCTTCACCAATATGAACAATTCGGCCGTCCTGCTCATTTCGTGCCCAGATCGCAAGGGTCTGGTTGCGATGATTTCCGACTTCGTTTTTCGTCACAATGGCAATATTCTGCACGCAGATGAACACGCCGACCAGGGATCGAACCTTTTCCTGATGCGCGTGGAGTTCGATCCCTCAGAATTTGATATAGATCTCGCCGACTTCCCCCGATATTTTTCGCCAATTGCCGTCGAAGCAAAAATGGAATGGCGATTGGCTCGGTCGGATCATCGTCCGAAAATCGCCATATTGGTTTCCCGCTACGACCACTGCCTTGTGGATTTGCTCTATCGCCACAAGAGTGGTGAGTTGGCTTGCGATATTCCCTTAGTCGTTTCGAATCACCACGACAATCAAGCAATCGCTGAGTTCTACGGCATTCCTTTCTTTTTCGTTCCGACGGAATCGGGGGAGAAAGAAAAAGCCGAGAAACAAATTACAGCCTTGCTCCGCGAACATAGGCCGGATTTAATCGTGCTGGCGCGCTACATGCAGATTCTTAGTCCCAATTTCGTGAATGAGTATGCCCACCGAATCATCAACATCCACCATTCGTTCCTGCCGGCATTTGTCGGCGCCAAGCCTTACCACCAGGCGTTCGCCAGAGGAGTAAAGTTGATTGGGGCAACCAGCCACTACGTTACTGAAGTTCTCGACGACGGTCCTATCATCGAGCAGGATGTGATTCGCATCTCCCACAGCGATTCGCTGGAACACCTGCTTCAAAAAGGACGCGATTTGGAAAAGATTGTTCTCTCCCGCGCCGTGCGCTGGCACATCGAGAACCGCATTTTGCTGTATGGCAGCAAGACCGTCGTATTTCACTAGACTGAGCAAAGCCAATCCCTCCCCATCTCGCCCATGTAACTTTAGTGTCCACCCTTAAGAGAGTCTTGTAGATGCAATCAAGTTAGTCTTAACTTGAGTATTACCTTTTTGTTACCGGACCTTCGACAAGAAGGCCCAAGGGGAGACGTTGGCCGAAGATCCGAAATGGGAACTTGCCATCCTGGCTACCGTGCAGGGCTTCTCTGAGAAGCTTTTACAGGAATCTGTAGGAGGAGAAGTCCCCGTCCCCACGGGACTGGAAGCGGTTTCGCTCCAGCAGACCGATGGCGGCGTGATGGAGACTCTATCTTCCATGCGGCGCTGGCTGCGCCTGCTGGATATGGCGATCACTCCCGCCATGTTGCGGCGTGCATTCACCCCTGACACCGACCCCGAAATTGCCGAAGCGATGCTTCGTTACTTTACCCGCAAAAAAGATCTCAGCGACGTAAACCGCGAAAAAACCGATCTGATTGCGACGTTTCTTTATCGCCGGCCCAGAGTGCCGGGTCAATGGGAGCGCACAGGATACGGTTTGGACGGTTCTTTACCCCTTGCGCCGTTTGAAATCGCGCTGATTGAAATTCTGGCGGATACCGATGTTCCATCGTTGCCAGAGGAACATGTTCAATTGCTGCGCCGATTCGACTCCCTGCAAAAGCAGGTCGAAGACTACCGCGATCTCTACTCTCTTCTGGATTCTGGCACTCTTCCGATGGTTCGCCAGATCAAGCAATCCTTCGATTCTTCTTTTTATCATCCCGGAGTACTGGCGACCATAGCCCCATACAATGTTGCCTTTGGCCGCAAGTTCGATGACTTGTTTCACGCGGCTACAGCCGAGATCAAGAACTTCGCGGAGGCCTTGCAGCAGCAGGGCGGCAGCATCCTTGGAACTGTAGATGGAGTTGACGTTACCGTTGAAGACGTTGGCAGTTTGAAAGAACCCGAGCTGTTGAGCCTGGACTACGGACAGGCCTTGCAAAAGTTCTGGAGGGTTTCGCAACTGAAAAAGGTTTTGGACCGCAGGCCTCCACTGCGGCGGATACCGCAACTGGTAAGGAATCCGGTCAAAGTTCAGAGTGCCCCGCCGCAGAAAGCCGAGCCTGGCCCAATTCTGAAGCCCATTCTTGATGTCGCGGCAATGCGATCTGCGCTAACCCCACAGCAAGTTGCAGCGGAAGAGGCGAAGCTTCTTCAAGTTGAGGAATCCATCCGGGTGTTCGTTCGTGTCGCCGATCCGAAATTCCGCCAGATTGTTCCTATGCGTTTCTTCAATCTGGCGTTGACGTCGGCTGAAGCCGATGCCTATTGCGCCGGTTATTTAGAAGAAAAAAGCCTGCCAGCCAGTATTGCGCGAGTGCAATTGAGGCTCGTAGCCGTGACGGCCCGCATTACTACCGAACTTGAGGAACTGAAGCGCGCCGGGAACTCGCCGTCACTGTGGAAGCTGCATGTGGACTCCTTAATTGCGTTGCTCGAGGTTTCCCGTTCCACTTTTGAGAATGCCGATCGAGTACTAGCCTCGGCAAATCAACATGGCAGCAGAGAAGAAGCAGACGCCCTCTCGAAATCCATGCAGAAACTTGTCCACTGTTCCGATACGGCGCTCCAAACCCTAACCGGATCTCCACAGGAAAAGAGCGCCAGCGCATCCACATCGAATTAAAAGACCACTAAGCGGTGCGTAGTACAATTCACCCTTCATCCTTCCATGCGCAAGGCAGTTCTTCTCTACAATCCACTCTCAGGGCGGCGTCCAAAGCGCCGGGTCGCCGAAATTGAAGCCGTACTGGGGGTGTTGCTTTCAGCGGGACTCGATGCCACCGCCGCAGCAACAACGTCGTCCGCGGGGACGAGCGAGCAAGCCCGACACGCAATTGCCGAGGGATGCGACACGATATTTGCGTGCGGAGGAGATGGCACCATTCACGATGTCTTGCAGGCACTGGTCGGAACACAGGTTGCTCTGGGCGTCATTCCCCTCGGTACCGCCAATACTCTCGCCCATGATCTTCGCATCCCATTGTCTGCCGTACCCGCAGCTCATTCGGCGCTTGCTTCTCGTCCTCGGCGCGTCGCAGCTGGGAGAATTAGTTTCCAGGACCTTTCCGGTCATTCCTCCTTCCGCTATTTCACGGTAACTGCGGGAGTAGGCGTGGATGCCCACCTGTTCTACAAACTCAACGTGCTCATTAAAGGCCGTTTTGGGATGCTTGCCTATTACCTGAAGGCCACACGGTTGTGGCTTACTCATGACATGAGAACGTTCAAGATAGGAATGTCCGCTGCTGCGGGCGAATCTGCAAACGATCAGCTCCGGTGGGAAGAAGTGTCGCAGCTATTGGCCGTCCGCATTACACAATTTGGCGGCGTGCTCAGGGAGCTCGCGCCAGGTGCTTCTCTCGCTAGAAATGATCTGCGACTGGTGTTGTTCAAAACCCGAAATCGTTTGCTGTATCTCGCGTATATCTTGCGCGGATTGTTTGGCGCGCAGTGGGCCGTGTCCGGAGTCGAATTGGCCGACACCCAGAAGGTTATGTGCACCGCATCAGCGTCTCCAGAAAAGGAATCAAGAATTTTTGTAGAAGCTGACGGCGAACTGCTTGGTACTTTACCTGCCGAAATTTCTATCGTGCCCGACGCTTTTACTCTGCTCGCTCCTCACGTCCCCAAACCTGACCATAACTGAGAACCGAGAACTAATTACTGAGAACTAATTACTGAGAACTGAATTATCCACACCTTGATAGCTAGAATCCCAATCCGCGTCATATACTGACCGTTGGAACCAATCACCCATTTCCTGACAGGCGCATGCCTTGGACGCGCCGGACTCAATCGCAAGTCAGCGCTGGCCACGGCTACCGTCACACTTGCCGCCGAAGCTCCTGACATTGATGTTTTTGGAAGGTTCAAGGGACCAATATTCGCGTTCGCCCATCATCGCGGATTCACTCACTCTTTTCTGGGACTGTTCCTGGTTTCCGCGGTGGTGGTCGGATTGATGTATTTAGTTTGGCGTCTCCGAGGACGGAAGACCAACAATCCGAATCTTCGCCCCAAATGGGGATTGCTGTTTTTATTTGCCTACCTTGCAGGTCTTACCCACATTCTTCTCGATTTCACTAATAATTATGGAGTCCGTCCATTCTGGCCTTTTTCCGAGAAGTGGTATTCGTGGGACATTGTTTTCATCTTCGAGCCAGTTCTTTGGATTGTCCTGACCCTGGGTTTGCTGTGCCCCTTGTTGTTCTCGCTGGTAAATCAGGAAATCGGCGGACGGACCAAAGGGCCGCAAGGACGCCTTGCCGCCACTCTCGCGTTGCTCAGCATGATCGCGCTTTGGGGACTCCGTGACTATGAGCATCGTCGCGCGGTAAATGCCCTCGAAGCGCGGCTTTATCATAGTGCCGATCCTATTCGCGCATCGGCTTATCCTTATTGGTGGAATCCATTTCACTGGCACGGAGTTGTTGAAACTCAAGGCTTCTTTGCGACCGTGCCGGTGGATTCACTGACTCCGGAAGTTGATCCAGAGGGCACGATGCAGATTCGATATAAACCCGAAGAGACCCCTGCATCCCTGGCCGCAAAGAAATCCTATCTCGGCCGGGCTTATCTGGACTGGGCAAAGTATCCCTTAACTGAAATCGAGCCTAATGCTGCCGGACTGACGAATGGAGGATCGGGATACATCGTGCGCTTCGAGGATTTGCGCTACGCCTATCCTGAGATGAGTGGACGCGGCACGCTTTCCGCAACAGTCGAGCTGGATCGAAACTTGAACGTCGTATCAGAAACCTGGGGCTCGAGAGGCCGCTGAATTTTATGCTCTTGAACGACCGCGCAAGCCTTGACGACTTCCCCGACAAGAGCCACAATCATATTTCGCATATTCTGAGGTGACCATGCTGCCATATCTGTTCATTCTGTTTGCTTTCTTATTCCGCTTTATTCCATCTCACCCTCTGGGATTTACTCCGGTTGCCGCTGCACTGCTTTTCTTTGGAGCCCGCGGATCACGCCGGCAGTTTTGGATTCCGCTGCTCTTGATGGCCGTTTCGGACGTAATTCTCACCAAGTTCGTTTATGCATACCCGTTTACATGGGACCACTATGTGACGTTCGCCTGGTACGCGGCAGCTTTGTGGTTGGGGACGAATCTTCGCGAAAGTGCGAAACCCGTCCGCGTGATCGTCGCGGCATTGGCCAGTTCGGTTTTCTTTTTCCTGCTGAGCAATTTCGCTGTTTGGGCCTCGTGGCCAGACCTGTATCCCAGGACCGTGGCGGGATTAATAACGTGTTATGCAGTCGGCGTGCCCTACTTTCGTCGCGCCGTCGCGGGAGATTTGCTGTTCACTACAGCGATGTTCGCAACACCCTTCGTTCTTCTCCACCTGTCGAAGGCCTTCCGTCACGACGGTGACCACATCGCCGCCGCATAAAGCTAGCGAATCACGTAGGGACAGCCGCCCCCGGCTGTCCAGTCGAGCGCAACTCGACAATCCCCTTAAGAGGCAGATTTTCTCACACCTCTCCTCCTTGCCATAACTAAAATGACGACCAGCCCGGCCGCTAACACGATCCATATCCAATACAAATGGGAACGGAACATCTCTCCCAGCCCATGAACAAATCCCGGTCCAAATTTTAGAATCAATAGCGATAAAATTAAAAAGCGCACAACCCGTCCCGAAAAAATCGCCAGCAAAAACTTCCAAAATCCCATCTCCGACGCAGCCGCCGCCAGCACAAACAACTTGAAAGGCGTCGGCGGAGGCAGCATCGCCGGAAACATCAAACTCCAAAACGGATGTTTTTCGAAAGTACCGTGGATTTTCGCAAAGCGCTCGGCGGGAATGCGCTTCCGAAGCAATTCTTCGCCGCCTTTATATCCGATGAGGTAAATAATAATGCTCCCGAATGCCGAGCCCGCCGACGCCATGAAGACATACAGCAACAGCCGCGCGTGGTTCTGATAGACGTATCCCGCAACCACCACATCTACCGGAAGCCCCACTACAGAACCATCCAATGCCGCAATGACAAATATTCCCCAAGCGCCTAGCGGTTTAAGCAGCGCCCAGAGAAATGCCGTGTAGCGGGAAAGAATGTGTTTGATGGTCTTCAAACTTGGAACTGGCAACTAAGAACTGAGTTGCAGTGTACGCGAACTATTGATGTCCAGTATTTCCAGAAAGTAACTGCAAAGCGTGCGGCAATAAATCAATCACCGCTTCCAGGGATTCGACTGCGCCCTTGGGGCTCCCGGGCAAATTCAAAATCAGCGTCCGCCCATACACTCCGCACACCCCACGGCTAAGCGCTGCAAGGTGAGTTTTCTTGCTGCCTTCAAGTCTCATTCGTTCCGGGATTCCTTCGACAAGCCGATCACATACCGCGCGCGTAGCCTCCGGGGTAACGTCGCGCGGGGCAATCCCCGTTCCACCCGTGGTCACGACGAGCGCCGCTTTTCCCGACAAGTCAAGAATCGCTTTTTGTATTGTTGCCTGTTCGTCCGGAACGACTTCGACGGCGACCACCGCAAAGCCGCGTTCCTTCAGGAAATTGGATATGGCAGGGCCAGATTGATCCACGCGCTTGCCCTGCGAGCACGAATCGCTGACAGTGAGGACGGCGGCGCTTGGTTCATGAGTCGAGGAGGACATCTTCTTCCTCTTCACGCTTTGCCCCACCGTTTTCGCGATTGGATTCGTCCAGCAGGCGCAGGCCTTCCATCAGCAGGCCTTGCGTAGTTAAAGTAGTTGTCTGCTGCGACGTCTTCGCCTCGAAATTAATTTGGAAGTTTCCGCCCGTCCATTTCAAAACCTTAAACACGGCAGCATCGCCGGTAAGGTTGCCGTACGCCGCGTGCGTGACCTGGCCTTCCTGAAAAAACATTTCACATTTTTCTTTGCCGTTGACCATGGTGAGCGAACAGCTCTTGCGCCCCATTTCCAGCGACTGCACCAGATCAATGACATTCATCTGCGAAAGATTGCCGCGAACCACTCCATCGGAGGCGGTGGACTTCGCCATCTTCTCCAGCGCGATCTTGTCAATCAATCGCTTAATGCGGTGCGTGGCTTCTTTGAGGAAGAACGGCTTTTCCAGAAAATCGTCCACGGGATATTCGTGCATGGAAAGCCTCTCCGCGATATCGGCCTTGGTCGCAACCAGCACCACCGCAATTCCCGCCGTCGCCGGACGGCTCTTCAATTTCTCAACCAGTTGCCGCCCATCCATTCCGGGCATACGGTAGTCGCTCACCAGCAGGTCGGGGATATCTTCAACTGCCTTCAACAGCGCATCGGCGCCATCGCTCGCCGTGCTGACGATCGCAAGCGGAGTCAGCGCATCGCGCAGCATCCCAAGAACCATGGGATTGTCATCCACGATCAGCAGCTTGACGTTATTTGCCATGCGATTATTTTTTGGCGGGGCGAACATAATCGCCCGATTTGCCGCCGGATTTGCGCTCCAGCACCACTTCGCGAATCTCGATTCCTTTATCGAGCGCCTTGCACATATCGTACACGGTCAGCGCGGCAATGCTGACGGCAACCAGCGCTTCCATCTCCACTCCGGTGACGGCGGTCGTGGTTACTTTTGAGTGAATGACGACGCCATTTTCGCATAGCCGCAGACTCACATCAACGTGCGAAAGGGGTAATGGATGGCACATCGGAATCAGCTCTGAAGTCCGCTTCGCCGCCATGATGCCCGCGAGGCGAGCCACCTCCAGCGGATCGCCCTTGGGATTTTGCGGCATCGCTTGGAGAACCGTCGGCTTGAGGACAACGAAGGCGCTAGCCTCGGCGGAGCGTTTCGTCGCGGCCTTGGCGGAAACATCCACCATCGAGGCGCGTCCCGCACGGTCGTAGTGGGAGAGTCTTTTGGGCATTGCAGAAGGATTATCTTACTAGAAGCTATCTGGGATTCGGATA
>DASYGR010000017.1:0-10459 GCA_035999525.1 Terriglobales bacterium | reverse complement strand
CTCCTGACCGTTGAGCGCACTCCTCCACTGCCAGTAGTTGACGTCGTCCGCGCCGTGAGCGATTGCCTGCCATGCCATTGCTCTCGCTTCCCCGCGGTTCAGGAAATTATTCAGCGGCGCCCAATTGACGGCTCCGGGCTGAGTCTCCATGACCCAAAAGTTCTCGCGCTTGAATCCGCGAGTCAGGTCATGGGACAAGCCGTTTTGGTCTGGATCAAGATGCCCTTTGCCCACGTAGTCATCCCATGAGGCAAAGGTTAAGGGCTTGGTGATGACGTAGTGATCGAAGCCATCAAAAAAGCCCATCAGATTGCCGGTAATGAACTGGCGCGGGTCGGAATGTTGTCGGATCGCGTCTATTTGATTTTGCTGATATGCACTCCATTCAAAAGTAACAAACCGCTTCCATTCCAGTCTCAGGCCTGGATTGTTTCCTCCAATCGGAATCGGGATCTCGCTCCAGTTGTCGTAAGTTTCGCTCCAATACGACGTCGTCCATTGCGTATTGAGATTGTCGAGAGTCTTGTATTTAGCTTTTAACCAATCCTGAAACAGGCGCTTGCTGGCATCGTCGTATGACATCAATGCGTATCCGTATTCGTTGTCAATTTGCCACCCAACAACATTGGGATTGCGGCCGAAACGAATCGCCATTTGATCGGCGATCTTACGGCAGAAAATGCGATAGCGTGGGGATGTAACCGAGCCGTGAGCACGGTTGCCATGTTTGGCGCGCTGTCCATTTTCTTCGACGCGCAAGGTGTCAGGATATTTCTGCGTGAGCCAGGCAGGCGGGGCCGCTGTGGGCGTCCCGACAACCGAAACAATGTGGTGTTTAGCTGCGAGACTGATAGCGCGTTCCAACCAATCGAAATCGTAATGTCCCTCTGAAGGCTCCATACGGCTCCAGGCGAATTCTCCAACTCTGACCACCTTGATGTTCGCCGCCTCCATGAGCTCGAGGTCTTTTTCCCAACGCGATTCCGGCCACTGCTCGGGATACCAGGCGGTGCCCATGAGAATGGCATCCTGGCCGGGAAGCTGCGTGGGGATATTGCGAGGTTCAGAGGAGGCCGGCTCTAAGGTTGACTGGGCCGCTGTGAAAATCTGGAGGAGCAAGCAGACTGCCGCGAGCCTACACATTCGCAATAGCAAGACGGACCTCCTGGTAGTCAGACCACTTTGTCAAAGTAATGACGGGGTCTTGCCCGAACACAAATCTAGCGTCCAACCGTAATTGCTTTACCTGAATACGTTACGACTTTGTCGGCGTTTTCAGTGGGCTCAACTCCGACTCCATGATTTTCTGCAACAAGGACAACTCGGAAAGTTCGCGTTTGAAGCATTCCAGGAAATTCGCCTTTTCTGTCACCGATCGTAAGTGCCTGTTTTGCGTCATCCCAGTGGAGGGGAATTGTCGCGTAGATTCCCTTCTCGTAGTCGTAGGTATCGTTTTCGTCTTCGTATAAATTGAAGTCGGCGTCAGCTCCCCGGTAGATTCGGAGCTCAATGGGATCAGCCGGTTTCTCCGTTGACCATTCTTCATCAGGCCCGAGTGGGACAATCGAACCGGCGCGAACGTAGAGCGGAAGACGATCCAACGGGGCAGGAGCGTCAATGGCAAGGCCGCCATTCACCGATGAGCCTGACCAAAAGTCGTACCATTTCGCCTGCGGCAAATAAACACTTCTATTCGTTGCGGCTGGTTCAGTGACAGGATTAACCAAAAATGCCGGACCGAACATAAATTGATCCCCGACATTCTGCGCGCGAACATCCGTACGGAAATCCATCACCAATGGCCGCATCGGCGTGTAACTCTCGCTGGTTGTCTTCCACGCGAGCGAATAGATGTACGGCAACATGCGGTAACGCAGGCGATCGAAATTTACGAGAATCTTCTGAGCCTCGGGGCCGTATGACCACAATTCATTCTGATCGGTCTTGCGTGTTCCATGAACCCGCAACACGGGATTAAAGGTGCCGTATTGAAACCATCGAACAAAAAGCTCGCGATACGCCGGATCGTCAGGATCACCAAAGACGAATCCGCCGATATCGGTGGTCCAGTAAGGAATTCCAGATAGAGCGAAATTTAATCCAGCGGGAATCTGGCGCCGGAAGCTGAAGAAGTCCGAGTTAATGTCTCCTGACCACGCGGTGACGGCGTTCCTCTGCGAGCCCGCGAATGCGGATCGAGAAAGAATGAATACGCGTTTCTTGTCAGTTACACTTCGTTGTCCCTGATAAACGCCCTGCGTGTCTAGGAGAGGATAGATATTCACGTACCGGTTCCCGCTACCGGCTGCCAGTTTGTGATTCAGCAGAATATTTTCTTCCTGGCCTTCTGTTTCAGGCTCCGTGGTATCCATCCACCAGGCATCAATCCCTAGACTGAACAAGCCCTTGTTGACCTGATCCCAGTAAAACTTTCGCGCATCGGGATTAGTTGCGTCATACACGGCCATGCCCGAGGTGTGATACGGAGGTTTCGCGAACTTGAACTTGTCCACGAACCAGCCTTGCTTGTCCATGTAGTCGTAATTCGCGGAGCCGGGCTCAAAGAATGGCCAGATAGAAATCATCAGATGGAAGTTCAATTTATGAAGCTGATCCACCATCCCCTTGGGGTCGGGATAATTCTTGTTGAATACGAACTCGCCTTTGCGATTCCACCAGAACCAATCCTGCACAATATCGTCGACAGGAATATGCAAGTCGCGGTATTTCTGCGCAACGCCGAGTATTTCCTCTTGAGATTTGTAACGGTTCTTGCACTGCCAGAACCCATAAGCCCACTTGCCGAACATGGGCGCTTGTCCGGTTAACTCGCGATAGCCGGCAATCACTTTGTCGAGGTCCGGCCCATAAAGGAAGTAGTAGTCAATGCCGTCGGCAACTTCGGAACTGATGTACATGTAATTGGCAAAGCGATTATTAAATCGGCTGCGCGAATCGTTGTTCCAATAAATCCCGTAACCATTGCTTGATACCAGAAAAGGTACGGCGATATTAGTGTTGTCCTGGGAAATATCCACCGACTCGCCGCGGTAATTCCAAACTCCCGCCTGGTGCTGGCCGAGGCCGTATAGACCTTCGTGGGAACCGTAAATATTAATAAAAGATTCCGCGCGGTGTGTGTCCTCGCCATTGACTTTGACCGGAGTTAGCTTGCGAGACCCTTCCTGTACTAGTTGCTTGCCTTGAGAATCACGGTAGGTAATGGCGCCATCTTTGCGCGTTACAACTACTTTGAGTTGCGAAGTTGTGATAGTGACATCAGCATCGGTAGCCTGCATGGTCCACTGAACCTGTGGCCAGCTCGTTTTTGTGATTACGTAGTCGGGACGATCAGGAAAAGAAGCCGTTGCAGAGTAAAGCACGTGAATAATCGAGTCGCTGCAAATCTGTAGCTTCAATGTTCCCTGTTGCATGGTAAAGACGACCCCGTCGGTCTGCTGCCGCACCGCCGTTACCGGATTGGCTGCAACCCACTGGGCGTGAAGAGCAGAGGGTAGTGTCAATAAAATCAGAGAGAATATAACCAGGCAGCTTTTCTTTAGCATAAGTTGTCGATTTCTCGAAAATCCTTTGTACTGCTGACTGCTGACAATAGCAAACTTTTGTTATGCCTTGAAAGGAAGGGACGAAAAAACCTGTAAGCCTGGAATCTAATCGAGGCAGTTGCCAGAACCGGATTGAATCCGTATCGTATCCCTAAATTCACAATTGACTCGAGGACCCATGGAATCCGAGGAAGTTCACGAACTCCAGGAACATGCCGAGCACGCGCGACACGATCCAAGTCTCGCGCCTATTTCGCTGACTATGGCCGTGCTGGCCGTATTGGTTGCGACGGTATCGCTGCTTGGCCACCGTGCTCACACCGAGGAGGTTGTACTCCAAAACAAAGTGAGCGACCAGTGGGCCTTTTATCAGGCAAAAAATATCAGGCGCCATACCGATGAGCTGTTTGCGGATATTGCCTCGGTGGTTGCCACAAAAGATGAAGCTCAGACGAGCAAGCTTCGGGACAAGTATTCGGCCGAGGCGGCACGTTACGGCACTGAGCAGAAGGATCTCGACGCTGAAGCGCACAAATTAGAGCAGGAAACCGAGCACGCGCAAAGGCGCGGAGACCGTTATGACCTCGCGGAAGTGTTCCTGGAAATTGCCCTGGTGATCACCTCCATCACTTTACTTTCCGGACGACGTATATTTTGGCATCTCGGGATCATTCTGGGAATCGTTGGGATTGCGGTTGCAGCCACTGGAGCTGTGATTCACTGATTCTTAGGAACAGAAATATCCCATCTTTCAGCTTTACCGAAATTGACGAGTTCTCGGCACACTGCCTGACAATCGGCAGTGCGAAGGGAGTTCGCAACCTACTTCAGTTGACGCCTCTTGATTTCCTGCATTTACGCCGGGTCTGCCGCCGCCGGTAGCCAACGTTTCGGCCATCGGCGTGCACACACCTTCGTTTGCAAATAGCTGAGCCCAAAAACTCCATGCTTCACAAATGCGCAAACATCAATTGCCTGAATCTCTTCCGAAGTATGCAGCGGGGAAAACTGTTCCACGTGGAACAATCCGCGCAGCCACGCTCAATGATGGTGCGAAAACATCAGACGCTTCCGCGCATGGAATATTTCTGGCTTTGCGACGATTGCGCCCCGTTCTTCACAATAGCCTTTGCAGAGAACCAGGGAATCATCGTTTCTCCGCTGCGACCAAAACTTCAACAGAGGGTTGAATCCGTTCAACCGATTTCCGGGATCGCTGGAATTGCGGCGGGGGGCAGCACATGCACAACTTCTTAATCCACGTGTGCACGATTTGCGGTCGTGAAAAGACAAGGGCAACCTGGTTCCTCATTGCCGAGAACCGTTGGGAAGACAAGCTGAAAATCCTGGAATGGAATGATCGCGTGGCATGGATGAACGGGGTTCAAGAAGCGTGCTGCCCGGCGCATGCTCTTGAGTTGGTCGTTCATTGGATGAGAACGAATAGTCTCAGTTATCCATTCGAGCGGCCAGAGGCGTCTTCAAGAAGTCAAAAACCTGCCCTGCGGAACGAACCGGACATCAGCGGTGTGCCGCAATTGGGGGAACTCTATGTGGACCGCGAGAGCATTCATCGAGTCCTGGACGAGAATCCATACTCGCTCACTGTAATTCTTGACGAGTTGCTTTTCGCATTGCAGCCGGAAACCGAGAAGTTAACAAGCGAAGCAATTGAACCGGAGACCGACGTCGAATTCGCCACGACATCGGGATGATCGCGACGTCTGAAGCACGTTATGCCGCTCTTTACTTGGCGAGCGACTTGGCGAGCGGGCTTGGCGAGCGGCAAAGCAGTCCCCGCCGGCACGACAACCCTCTAAAAATTCGATCACGCTGCTTTCATCTCATCCCGGGGATCGAGCACGACTTTAATGCAATGCTGCTGCTTGTCTCGAAACGTTTTATAGGCCTGCGGCGCTTCCTCGAGACTCATGCGATGACTAATCACGAAAGACGTGCAATTGGCGGCAGCTTCGCGCAGACTTGCCAGCGATGTATTCCGAAGGCTTATTGCTACGGGCGATGAAATCGGCTTTCCCACCTCAATCTCTTCCGTCTGTTGCAAGCACTCCGATTAAGATGGAATTGGAGTTTGGAACTTTGCCTGTTTCAATCAATATTTAACTAATTAACTTTAACTACAGTGCTTACTGTATTGGATTGTTCAGTAATTCCCTGTAAGTTGACTTTTCGCGTGGGTCAGTCCACTCGAACGAGGCGGCGTTGACTTTTATGGTCGCACATTGCGCAAATGAAAATTGTAGGGTGCGGCTGCACTCTTTCTCTGAAGGCCGGCTTTTTCAATTCGATATTGTTTCCGTCTCGATGTCGGCGGGCGATGTCTCAGATGGCGACACCGAAGATGCGGGACGAAAACAATCCGCCCAATTTTGGCTTTGTGGAAAATGTGCGGGCTTAATGACTCTAGTCATGGAACCAGCTCAGGCATTAAAATTGATTCCTCTTGGGATGGATCCACCGAGTGTGCCGGCGGATACAGAAACGCTGAATGGCAATTGCTGACCGGAATCACTCTTCGTGGGCAAATAAACACATGTCGAAATGGTAAATAGACTAGAATGTAGACTTGCCGGTTATAGCGCTGCTGGATTGCAGAGGGTTCAGTCGCGAAGAGAGGGATTATGGCAATCTTCAGAATTCTGATAGCTGACGATCACGAAGTCGTTCGAAGGGGCTTAGTAGCGCTATTGCAGGGCCAGACTGACTGGCAAGTCTGCGGCGAGGCGGTAGATGGCCGAGAAGCCGTAGACAAGGCCCAACAACTGAAGCCCGACGTCATTATTCTGGATATAGGAATGCCAAGCCTGAATGGATTGGAGGCTACTCGCCAGATTCTGAAGACCAATCCTCATGCGCGAGTCCTAATCCTCACCCTCCATGACTCCGATCAAGTAGTTCGCGATGTTTTGAACGCGGGCGCACGTGGATTTCTACTTAAATCCGATGCCGCACGCGACCTGGTCGCGGCCGTCGAAGCGTTGCGACGAGATAAGACTTACTTCACTTCCAAAGTGGCTGCCATGGTGTTAGAGGGCTATCTTAAGGGCGGAACACAAGCTGTACCGGCGGCTATTGGGAAAAACCGTCTGACTCCGCGAGAGCGAGAAATTGTGCAGTTGCTGGCCGAAGGCAAAAGCACGAAAGAAGTTGCCGTGTCACTTGGTCTCAGCGTAAAAACCGCCGAAACACACCGGTCAAATATCATGCGGAAATTACAACTTCATTCGGTTAGTGACCTGGTGCTTTACGCGGTGCGCAACAATATTGTCCACGTCGTGCAAGCTGGATTGGAGTAAAGTCCAGTCCGCGGATTTGGGGTGATTTGGGTTTAGATGTTTCCTGATCCGAGTGCTCCTTAAGGAGTAGCCTGTCCTGCTCCTGATCAGTCCACAGAACTCCTTCCTTTAATTCTGTACCTTCGGTTACTTTCTGGGTTCCCTCCATTTGATGTTTAACAGCCGGTCAATGCCGTTTAAGGCGGCATTCCGGCCTTTCAAAGCAAATTTGCGCGATTTGCAGTTCTCGCCTTTTTTCGGTACAGCAACATATCGAAACCCCTACAGAGTGCACCGGATGGACCATTTGGCGGGTTAACTCTAGTCTGCATATGCGGGTGGGATCTTCCAATCATCGACGCGATAAAGGAGAAACAAGTGAATAACGAGCCGAATATTAGTACTCGTTCACAAGATCTTGATTTGGTGAAGCGCGCCCAAGAGGGCGATGCCGACGCTTTCGCGTCCTTATTTTATGCTCACAAAGCGCGAATTTATTCCGTGTGTTTGCGAATGACAAATAATACCGCGGAAGCAGAAGATCTGACGCAGGACGCGTTTTTACAGGTTTTCCGCAAGCTCGAAACCTTCCGGGGAGATTCTGCTCTATCAACGTGGCTCTATCGGATCGCCGTTAATACAGTTCTTATGCATTTCCGGAAAAAGTCGCTGAAACAGGTTTCTTTGGACGAGCCATACAGCCAGGATGCAAAACAGGTGCGTCGTGAATATGGGAGCAGGGACGGTCGTCTGTCCGGCTCGGTTGATCGAATCGCCTTAACTCGGGCGATAAGAGAATTGCCTGACGGTTATCGCACAATTTTCCTGTTACACGAAGTCGAAGGTTACGAGCATCAGGAAATCGCTCAGCTTCTGGATTGCTCAGTGGGTAATTCGAAATCGCAACTGCACAAGGCGAAACTGCGCATTCGGGAATTGCTTGGCCATGCGACTCCGTCTAAGGAAACCAGAACACCTGAGTCGGCTTCTGCGGGGAAGAATGTTGACGCAAGCATTCCGTTCGAAAGTTGGACTGAAGAGATTGCCGGAGATCTTTCCGTTCAGCCCGGAGCCATGATTCCGGCTATGTCTCATTTGGTCGCAACAAATGTGTAATTGTTGTGTTGTAGGAAAGTGCGTTTTGAAAAACAAAATTGGGAAGGGGCATGAGTGAGAGTCGGGGCCATAGTCACAGTTCCGGGGAGGATTCCAGAGGAAGAACTGGGTTCGCAAGATCGCACCAGTCCGCAATATCTTTGCCAAGCACTTGGTAATGGTCCGCTCGCCTGCCAGGAAATCCTTGGCGAGACCCTATTGCAGCGCACACTTAATGCCTTGGGAGATGCAGGAATCCACCAGCAGACCGTGCTGGTAGAGGAATCCGGATTAGAAAGCCTGTTTCCGTCGCGTCTTGGGACAATTGGCAAATTTTTCTCGGAGTGGGAAGCATCTGTAGAGCGTCAATTGGACGAAGGCGCTGAGATCCTGTTTTTAATTCGACTGGGCGCATACCTAGATCTCGACTTTGCTGGAGTGCTGGACTTTCACCGCCAATCTTCCGGGGTGCTGACCCAGGTATATGCCCATAAGAAGGCATTCGACGTAGCCGTGGTGAGCACAAGCCACCTCCGTGGTGAGAAAGGTTCATACCGCGGGCGGCTTAGCGCTTTAATTCCATATCACAAGCGCTACAGTTTTACCGGCTACACGAATCCACTTAGAGAGCCTCGGGATCTCCGGCAGTTGGCACATGACGCGTTATTACGCCGGAATTCCATCCGTCCCGTGGGCGAAGAAGTGACTCCAGAAGTTTGGATGGGGGAAGGCGCAACAGTAGATCCAACTGCACGCCTTTCTGGCCCCGCGTATATTGGCGCGCGGACCCGCGTAAAAGGCTCGTGCTTGATCAATGGAAGCACCAATATCGAGCGCGACTGCGAAGTGGATTTTGGGACTACGGTGACCGATTCCTACGTGATGCCGGAAACCTATCTCGGCATCGGATTGAATTTTGTGCATTCCGTTGTTACGGCTAACCGGTTATTCCATTTGGATCGCAATGTCGGTGTTGAAATTTCGGATCGCAATTTGTTGGGGAAACGCTGGTCCACTGGCGCATTGAAGAAATCTATTGGGAAGAAAGATTTTTTTAACCGGAGTGAGTCTGAACTAAATCGGGCGGATTCGCATCTGTAATAGAGGGAGTTGGTGGTTTCTGTCTTTATGAAAGCGATTATGGAAAATTCAGCATTGTTTATAAGATTGCCGGAGCGCTTCAGCCGCGACGAAGTTCGATCGTTGCGGCATGAGATAGGCCGTAATCTGACGTTAGATCAGCCCTGCATGATTATTGATTTTTCGAATGTGAAGGAAATTGATACGGCCGGGTTAGATATGATCCTGGATGTCATGGTGAAAGTCGCGAAGCAGGATGGCGCAGTTCAAATAGGAAACGTTTCCGCCGAGGCTGCTACGATGTTGGAGCTCACAGGGATGGATCGTGTTCTGAATATGTTTCCGCGTATTCCGGAGGACACGGCGACGGTTCAAGTGGTTCCTGGGCGAGCTCGCGCAGAACGAGAAGAAGAGGAGCAAGCGCAAACCGACGAGCCACAGCCGCTGGCAGCATAAATCTAGTTCTTGACAAGGAGATCGCCCGGTGAATTGGTTTGCGAAAAAACTATTGGCAATTGGACTGGCACTTGTGTTCTGTGCGCCCGCAAGTATGCTTGCACAAGAGCCAGCCGGAACTGGTAATTCACAAACCCCGACTGCATCGCCTTCGCAGAACGATGCAGGCTCTAACGGGCTGCCGGAGAGTCCTGGCGCCACGCAAAGCAGCCAATCTGCGCCCCCTGCGGCCATTCCCCCCGCCCCCCCTGCTGGTTCCAAGGAGCAAGCAGGAGGTGCGGCCGCCGCGCCCGCAGTCGAAGTTACGGGAAACGCCGTATCTCGTCCAGCCGGCTCGGCGATTGCTCCCCCGAAGCAACGCCAAGTGCGTTCGTTTTTGATCAAAATGGGACTTATAGCCGGCGCAGGCGTTGCCATCGGTACAGTGGCTGCTTTGTCTATATCCAGCCCTGCTCGGGTTCCCGGCAGCCACTAGGCTTGGACTGACGGCAGCCTCATCATGAATAAAGAAGCCACTCATATCGGCCGGCGTCAAGATTCCTGTCGAGAAGGTGTCCTGATCAGCTTCTCTGGGATTGACGGCGCGGGCAAGAGCACGCAAATCGAGAAGATTTGCGACTATCTCTCGGCGGCGGGGATTCCGATTCTACGGCTCGCCTTTTGGGATGATGTAGTGGCGTTTCCCGGTTTGCGAGCCGGTTTCAGCCACAAGTTTTTGCATAGTGATGGCAATGTTGGAACCCCGGAGAAGCCAGCCAGTCGCAACGATAAGAACACACAGAAATGGTATCTGACGATAGCCCGCTCCATGTTGTTCTTCACCGATGCTATCAATTTGAGACGGGTCGTTCGTAGAGCAAGATTGAAACACTCCGGAGCGATTGTGTTCGACCGCTACATATACGATCAGTTGGCGACTCTGCCCCTGCATCGCGCCATCGCACGCGCATACGCGCGCCTGCTGTT
>DASYGR010000002.1:0-6937 GCA_035999525.1 Terriglobales bacterium | reverse complement strand
TTATCACCCTGCTCGATATCGTGAAGTGTTTGCGAACGAACTTGCAGGTTCTGTTTGTCCTCCTGATACCAGGCGGAAACGCGAGCATAGAGATCCCAGCAGTAATAATCGAATCGCGGCTCGCGAGTGAGTTGCTCGATTTCCGCAAGTGACTTTTTCTGAATGTGAAGAAAACCAACTACCACGTCCGCGACCTGCACACCAGTGTTGTCAATGTAGTTCTGGACGTCCACTTCCCTTCCCGAGTTTCGCAGCAGACGGACAAACGTATCGCCAAGAATAGCGTTCCGAAGATGGCCCACGTGCGCGGCCTTGTTCGGATTAATGCTCGAATGCTCAACCAGAACTTTGTCATTCGTAATTTCGGATGTCGGAGTTTCGTCTTTCGCCAAAGACGTCGCCATCGGCCCACGTTTTAGATAAGCATTGATGTATCCGGCGCCCGCGACCGAAAACTTTTCAAAGCCATCCATCTCACCGAGGCCGGCGACAATTTCTTCCGCAATTTTTCGCGGGGCCTTGCGAAGTTTTTTCGCCAACTCGAAGGCCAGAGGTAACGCATACTCACCGAGATCCACACGAGGTGGCTGTTCGATCACAATGTGCGGCAAATCGAGGTCGTAAGTTCGGCGGAGAAACTCGCGAATGTCATCGCTAAGCTTGTGCTGGAAATGGCGGTACAAGAGTCCCTCTAAGTGATTGAAGAAGACAGTGATTGTAGCAGAGAGCGTGAATCGGGCAGGTTTGACGGCATCGGCAGCGTTCCCTATGATGAAAATCAGTCGTTGGTCGTTGGTCGTTCGTCGTTGGTCGTCGGCTAATCATTCTCTAGCGATGACGTGGGCCCGAGGTTTTCCCAACGACCAAAGACCAACGGCCAACGACGGAATTCCTCCATGCGAATTGCTTACCTCGATTGCTTTTCTGGAATCAGCGGCGACATGTTTGTCGGCGCGCTCCTTGACGCCGGCATTCCTTTGAAGTTGTTCGAGGACGCGGTAGCTGGATTGAATATCGGAGCACGACTAGAAATTACGCGGGTGAATCGCAGCGGCATCAGCGCAACCAAGTTGGATGTCTACACGTCCGACGGAAAGGATCTGCCGCGCCACTCTCACTCTGAAAAACAGCTCCCCCATAATCACGAGCATCCCCGCAACCATCCACATGTGCACCATGAGCGCAAAATTGACCATACAGATGATCATTCGCACGGGCCTGCTCATTCTCATGCACCGAACCGCGGACTGAAAGAGATTCGCGAAATCATTTTGAAGGCGACGTCCATCAGTGACGTCGCGAAGCGCACCGCAGTGAAGATATTCGAGGCTCTCGGTGCGGCCGAAGCCAAGATTCACAGCATGGATATTGAAAAAGTGCACTTCCACGAAGTGGGGTCTTTAGACGCGATGGCGGATATCGTGTGCGCAGCTGTCGGCGTCGAGGCTCTCAACGTAGATCAAATCATCTGCTCGCCCTTGAACGTCGGCGGGGGCACAGTAGAGTGCGCTCACGGAATTTTCCCGGTACCAGCGCCCGCCACTCTCGAACTTCTGAAGGATGCGCCTGTTTATTCATCCGGCATTCAGGCTGAATTGGTGACCCCTACAGGCGCCGCGATCGTAAAGACGCTGGTCACCCGGTTTGGCGTGTTTCCGCGAATGAAGATTGAAAGGGCAGGTTATGGTGCGGGCACGCGCGATTTCCCCGGCCACCCGAACGTACTGCGACTGACCTTGGGCGAATCGCAGCCTGACACTGCTGCCGTAACTTCGCAGGAGACTATCACCGTGCTTGAGGCAAACCTGGACGATCTCAATCCCCAGGTATTTGGCTACGTGATGGATCGTCTTCTCGAAGAGGGGGCGTTAGATGCATTCGGAATTCCGGTGCAAATGAAAAAGAATCGCCCGGGAATGCTCCTGACGGTTTTGTGCAAACCGGAAGATGCCGCGGCACTCTCTCGTTTGATCTTTATCGAAACCAGTACATTGGGCATTCGACGACGGGATGAACAGCGGCAGATACTCACACGAAAGTGGATCAACGTGTCCACGCAATGGGGCGACGTGCGATTGAAAGTCGCCAACTTGAATGGAACCATCACTAACTGCGCGCCGGAATATGAAGATTGCCGCAGAATCGCGACAGAAAATCACGTACCACTGAAAGATGTCATGCAGGCGGCGCTAAGCGCATACGCCGCCAACAAATCACAATCAAGTCCTGACGATCCTTTTCCGGCGACAAGAAACTGAAAGCTAGATGCCCAAGAAGTTCTACATTACGACTCCGATCTACTACGTCAATGCCCGTCCTCATATCGGACATGCGTACACCACCATCGCGTGCGACGCCATCGCGAGGCGGCAGCGCATGCTCGGCGCCGATACATTTTTCCTGACCGGCACCGACGAGCACGGACAGAAGATCGAACGCGCCGCGCAAGCAGCCGGGAAAACTCCGCAAGAATTCGCAGATGACGTCTCCAACAGGTTCCGGGCTTTGTGGAAGCGCATGGGCATCAGCAACGATGACTTTATCCGGACGACTGAAGAACGGCATAAGCGGCGGGTGCAGGAACTGTGGCGGGTGATCCGCGACAAGGGGTACATCTACAAAGGCAGCTATACCGGCCAATACTGCGTGTTTGACGAACTCTACGTGGACGTTGGTCCCGGCGAGCCTTGTCCGGAGTGCGGACGCGCCACCGAAACAGTGCACGAAGAAAATTATTTCTTCAAGCTTTCCGCCTTTCAAGACAAGTTGCTTGCTCTTTACGACGATCCGAATTTTGTCCGGCCAGAGACGCGGCGGAATGAAGTGGCGTCGTTTGTGCGCTCAGGATTACGCGACTTGTCTATCAGCCGCAGCACGTTTTCATGGGGCATCCCCGTGCCGGACGACCCCAAACACGTGATCTACGTATGGCTCGATGCTCTGGCTAATTACATCACCGCGATTGGCTTCGGATCCTCGCACGCCGGCGCACAAGAGGCATTCCGAAAATATTGGCCTGCCGATGTTCAAATGATCGGCAAAGAAATCGTGCGCTTCCATTGCGTTTACTGGCCGGCTTTTTTGATGGCTGCCGGCTTGCCGCTTCCAAAAAGCATCGTCGCGCATGGATGGCTTCTTTTTGAAGAAAGCAAAATGTCGAAGTCGCGCGGAAATATCGTTCGCACGGAGACGATTCTCGATGTGCTCGGCGCCGACGCGTTGCGTTATTTTCTGTTACGCGAAATCGTCTTCGGGCAGGATGGATCGTTCTCGTTCGATGCGCTGGTGCAGCGATACAACTCAGACTTGGCGAACGGCCTGGGAAATCTCGCCACTCGCACGTTAACCATGATCAAGCGATATTTCAACGGCGAAATTCCCCGTCCATCGCCCAAGCTTGAGTCGGGTGACAATTCGGTAGCGGACTTGGCTACAAAAGTAATTGGCGGCTACAACGCTTTTTTCGATCAACAGCAGTTTTCCCGTGCCCTGGAAACGGCCTGGGGACTGGTCGCCGCGATGGACAAGTACATTGTCGAAAACGCTCCGTGGTTGCTCGGCGAGAAAGCCGATGAATCTAGCCGCAACCGCCTGGCGACCATTCTCTATACTTCTGCGGAGGCTCTGCGAATCGTCACCGCTCTGTCGCATTCAGTGATTCCTGACGCCACGGCGAAGATATGGGCGCAACTTGGGTCAGGCGACATCCAAAAATTCGATTTATCCGGATTGAAATGGGGACAGCTCGAGCCGGGAACGAAGTTGGAAAATATTGAAGCGGTGTTTCCGCGCGCCGACAAAAGCGCAATCGAAAGGATGCAACAGATGGAAGAGCAAGAGCGTATTGGGGTCGTTGCGGCAGATGCCGTCCCCGCCCCTGACGGAAAAATCAGCATTGATGATTTCGCCAAGGTCGAATTGCGGGTTGCTCTGGTGAAAGTTGCGGAGCGGGTGCCCAAGGCTGACAAATTACTGCGTCTCGAAGTGGACTTGGGCACTGAAACGCGCCAGATCCTGGCAGGAATTGCCGAGTCTTATACGCCGGAGTCCCTGATCGGACGCAAAGTCGTAGTCGTAACAAATCTTGCGCCCCGGAAGATGCGGGGGCTGGAATCAAACGGCATGATCGTCGCCGCGTCGCCGGAAGGTGGAAAAGCAGTACTCGCTGGATTTCTCGAAGATGTGCCGGTAGGGACGCGATTGAAGTAAAAAACGCTGCCTAGTTTCACTCGACTTAGACCGGTGAGGGCCCGCGTCTCCACGCAAGATACACACAAGAATGAAAATGTTCGTTGACTCTCACGCACATCTCGAAGGAGAACGATACGACGCCGACCGCGATCAGGTAATTGCTCGCGCAAAAGAGAGTGGCGTGGAAACGATTCTAGCCATCGGCATCGGGACAGGCCCCGGCTCATTGGACTGCGCCATTCAGTTGGCGGCTCAGCACGACTTCATCTACGCCACAGTCGGCATTCATCCTCACGAAGCCAGCCTCGCTAAAGATGCTGATTTTGCGGAATTGGAACGATTGGCTAAATGCCACAAGGTCATCGCCTGGGGAGAAATCGGTCTCGATTTTTACTACGACCACTCGCCGCGCGACGTCCAAAAAAATGTGTTCCTGAAGCAATTACAACTTGCGCGAGCGGCAAAGTTGCCGGTGATCATCCATTGCAGGCCTTCTGAGGGCAGCGAGAACGCCTGGGAAGATTGCCTCAGTCTTCTACAGAATCATTGGTCATCGAGCGGGATGGGCGGAATACTCCACTGTTTCACCGGAACTTTCGAAAACGCGAAGCGGGCCCTCGACATGGGATTTATGATTTCGTTCGCCGGAAACATTACTTTTCCCAAGGCGCAACAGATTCGCGACGCCGCAAAAGAAATACCACTCGACCGCATCCTGATTGAGACCGACTCGCCGTTCCTGGCACCCATTCCGCATCGCGGCAAACGAAATGAACCTGCGTTCGTCAAGGAAGTCGCAACGCAATTGGGGAGTCTCCATAATCTCTCAACCGACGAAATCGGCCGCCAAACAGCAAGAAACTTCTACCGCTTCTTTTCTCTTCCGGAAAGGATAAGCGCCAATAATTCCCGTATCTAACAGATTCAACTAATGTTGCCAGAGTTTAGTGTCAAATAGCGCAAACTTCCTCGGCTTGACTCCCATCAACCTCCCGGATACAGTTAAATGGCGCGGTACCCCCAGCCGCCTAGAGGTTCTGTGGCTTCTAAACCTAGGCATTTCCGTGGGAGATACGCGCTCGTCGTTGTCCTCCTCATAGGGTTGTTCCAATTAGCCATCTTTGCCCCAAATCTTTTCGCTCAGAATGCAGGCTTCACCGTGCCCGCAAGGGTTGGGTTCCCCACGGGAGATCAGTGGGAACCGGCGATCGCCGCAGATGGGTTTGGGCATGTTTATATTCTTTACCCGCAGTACGGCCACATCCCCAAGTGCTCTTCCTGCCCCATTCCCTCCATGATTCTGGTGGTCAGCAAAGATAACGGCGTTTCCTGGCAGCCTCCGCGAGAAATCGCCCCTCCAGAATCTGGCGAATTCGACCCGCAGATCGTGGTGGATCCCGTTGACCAGAGAACCGTGTATGCGGCATGGGTGCAGAATGATAAGAAAGAGATCGTCGTCGCGAAATCTTCCGATTTCGGACAAAGCTGGTCCGTTGCAGTTGCCGACCATTCCAGTGTTGAATCCGACAAACCAGTTCTTGCCGTTCGCGGACCGGATATCTATGTGGGATTTAGCCGTTCGCGAAAGATTTGGGTTTCGGCGTCACACGATGGCGGCCTCACTTTCAATTTGGCGAACATTAACTCGAGTTCGCGGTTTGCTGAGGCTTTGGCAGGTGGAGCGACCGTAACTCCGAATGGCAGCGTGTTTGTCTCATGGACAGGCTATCCGCAAAACAGTGGGCTGGACGGACGAGCGAATTTATATGTCAGCCAATCCTCGGACGGGGGTAACACGTGGACATCAACGCTCATGGATCTTTCCGGATCTCCTCCTGACTGTTCCTCCGCTCATTGCGAGTCCGGATATTTGGGAGCGCAGATTACGATCGCATCTGACGCGGCTGGACGCTTGTACGCCTTGTGGAATTCCAGCGAGGTGGACAAAGGTCCAGAACGAATTTACTTTTCTTCCTCGGCAAATGGGCGATCAGCCTGGGCTGAAAAAACCGACATCTCCGATGCCCCCGAAGGCGTAGAACACGCTTTCCCTGCTCTGGCTGCCGGTGGCCAAGGGGACGTGCGGATTGCGTGGATGGATTTGCGCGATGACCCGGATTGGAATGTCTTCTCACGTGTTTCCTCAAATGGAGGCGGCGTCTGGCGCAACCCAAAACAGATTTCAAGTTACGTCAAAGGCTTCGGCTACATTCATCCCAACGGCTTCAGCTTTCCCTTTGGTGATTATTTTCAAATAGCCATTGATAGCGACGGTCAGACGCAGGCGGTTTGGGGAGAGGGCCAGAATTTTAGGTCGCCCGGATCAATCTGGTATAGCCGTGAATAATAAGAATTTTCCGGCGGGAAGTGCCTTGGGAATTTAACATCACGCTACTCCGTGATTAATCCACCGGTAAGTTCGGCCAAGCGCTCAATCCTTCGCTCGACACACCAAGCTTTCAGTTCATTGACCAACTTCTCCGCCGCGCGCGGATCCCAGTAACTCGCGGTTCCAATCTGTACTGCCGTCGCACCCGCGAGCATAAACTCTACAATGTCGCTGGCAGTAGAAATGCCGCCAATCCCAATGATTGGAATCTTTACCGCCTTGTACGCGTCGTACACCATTCGCAGCGCAATTGGCTTGATTGCCGGACCAGATAGTCCAGCCGTAACGTTGGCGATTCTCGGAGTGCGCGTCTCGGGGTCAATCGCCATGGCAATAAATGTATTCACAAGTGAGATC
>DASYGR010000447.1:0-17994 GCA_035999525.1 Terriglobales bacterium | reverse complement strand
TTGGCATCGAGCCGTGCAAAAGACGGCGCGATAAGTCCGCGCCTTGCAAATCTTTACAGCCGATTTGCACTTTCGCACCGCTCCTGCGACGACGGTGTTCGTGCAGTCCGGGGAGCGGAACAACGTGTTGAAAGATCACAGCTGGCCCATCCTTGATGGGGATTTGATTTTAGTCGGGGATCATAAGAGAAACGCTGCCCCATCCGTCGCGATTTTCGACGGATGGGAATTCATGTCGCCGGCTCGGCCCCTTCCCTAGGAATCAGAAACTCCTCTCTCCACTGACGGTTGAAGTCCCCACCCTTGCGAAAACCGCGCAAGGATGGGGCAGCCTCAATTATTTGTGATTTACACAAAATCGCGATCTCAATGTGGTGGGAGGAAAGCAGAACGTCGTGGCGGAAAAGCAGATTCCTCCGGGCTAAGCGCCCGTTCGGAATGACAAAGAGGTGGGATTGTCTTGGCGCGCTTTCCCATCCTTGCCAAAACCGCACAAGGATGGGGCAGCCTTAATCATTTTTGATTTACAGAAAATCGCAATCTCACATGTGGGCCAGCGTGCCAAGTCAGCCTTCTGTTTCTAGAATCAAATCTATTGCGGGACTTGGCAACTTCACTCACAATAACCGTGGCGGAATCAGCAAATCGCTCTGAGATTCGCTCTTCATACATTGCGGAAGACTCTTCACATCCTAATCTGGGTGCTGCTGGCCGTGGCCGGCGCGGTTTCCATTGCGGTTATCGCCCTGCATCGGGGCGAGCAGATCAATGCCATGTGGCTGGTTGTGGCGGCGGTCTGCTGCTATGCGCTGGGATATCGCTTCTACAGCAGTTTTATCGCCGCGAAAGTACTTGTTCTCGACGCGCAACGTGCGACTCCGGCCGAGCGCCTCGACAATGGTCGCGACTTCGTGCCGACAAATAAATGGGTGGTCTTCGGACATCACTTTGCCGCTATCGCGGGCCCTGGTCCGCTGGTGGGGCCGGTGTTGGCTGCGCAGTTTGGGTATTTGCCGGGAACATTGTGGCTGCTCGTCGGCGCGGTCTTCGGCGGGTGCGTGCAGGATTTCGTGATTCTGCTTTTTTCCGTGCGGCGCGATGGGAAGTCGCTCACGGAAATGGCTCGCGAAGAGATCGGTCCAGTTGGTGGTCTCATCGCGTACGCGGCAGTGATCAGCATCATCGTTATTTTGCTTGGAGTCTGTGCGTTAGTGGTGGTGAACGCATTGAAGTCAAGTCCATGGGGCACTTTCACGATTGCGATGACGATCCCGATCGCGCTCTTGATGGGGGTGTACCTGCGGAGATTGCGCCCGGGACGAGTGCTTGAAAGCTCGCTGTTGGGATTCGTTCTAGTGATGCTCGCCATCTGGGGCGGAAAATGGATCTCTCAGACGCCGTCAGCGGCGCATTGGTTCACGCTGAGCGCGACCAGCCTCGCGTTGATAATTATTGGATACGGGTTCGCGGCATCGGCGCTGCCGGTGTGGCTGTTGCTGGCGCCTCGAGATTATCTCAGCACGTTTGTGAAGTTGGGAACGATTGGGCTGCTGGCGTTGGGCATTGTGGCGCTGCGTCCCACGATGCATATGCCGGCGCTGACTCGTTTTATTGACGGTACGGGGCCTGTGTTTGCGGGACGCGTTTTTCCATTCGCGTTCATTACGATTGCCTGTGGCGCGATTAGCGGTTTTCATTCGCTGATTTCAAGCGGGACTACCCCGAAACTTATTCGGCGCGAAACCGAAACGCGCATGGTGGGCTATGGAGCGATGCTTGCGGAATCCATGGTGGCGGTGATGGCAACCATAGCTGCGTGCGTACTCCAGCCTGGAGTTTATTTCGCGATTAACAGTCCGGCAGGAATCGTGGGACAAACGGCGGAGAATGCTACGGCCGTTATCAGCGGGTGGGGATTTCCAGTGTCAGCGCTCGAGATGCATTCTTTGGCGCAATCAGTCGGAGAGCAATCATTGTTCAATCGTACGGGAGGGGCGCCTGCGTTTGCGGTTGGCATGGCGCATATTTTTTCCAACAGCATCGGGGGTCAAGCGCTGATGGCAATCTGGTACCACTTCGCCATCATGTTTGAGGCGCTGTTTATCCTTACGGTTTTGGATGCCGGCACCCGCGTTGGCCGGTTCATGTTGCAAGATGCGCTCGGGCATGTGTGGAAGCCCATGGGGCGCACGAGTTGGTATCCATCAATCTTGGTTACCAGCGCGATGATTGTCGCGTCGTGGGGATATTTTTTGTGGCAAGGAGTGAAAGATCCGCTGGGCGGAATCAATTCTTTGTGGCCGCTTTTTGGAATCGCGAATCAATTGCTGGGCATTGTTGCGCTCTGTGTGGCCACTACGATCATTATTAAAATGGGACGGGCCCGATACGCTCCGGTGACGATCGCGCCATTGGCGGCGCTCGTGTTGGTGACGTTCACAGCGTCGTGGCATAAGGTGTTCGATGCTAATCCTCGGATCGGGTTTCTGGCGCACGCCCGGCAACTGAGTGGGAGCAGCGCGAATGCCCGGCTGATCTTCAATGACCGGCTTGATGCGTTTGTGACCGGGACGCTGATCATTATGGTCGCGCTGATTTTGGTCGAATCTGTGGGCCGCTGGATGTCGGGGGAACGCCAAAGTCAAGTAAGAGAAAGCCCGTTTGTGCGGACTCGCTTTGCGGAAGAAGGACAAAGATGAAGATGATCTTTGACACCATTCGCGGGCGAAGGCTCCATTCGACTTCGCTCACGGCAGGTCCGCGCCACACATTCAACGCGGCCAAGCTGTTAATGGCGGCGCTTCATGAGATTTTCGATGAGGCAGCCTATTCCCGCTTTCTGACACGAGAGCGGGCGGAGCGGTCCCGCGAATCTTACGCTGCGTTTTTGCGGGAGAATGAAATCAGGGTAGCGCGTCGTCCAAGATGTTGCTGAGCCGAACCCGCACCGTCATCGAGAAATTTATCAAAGCCTTATGACGACATCACAATTTAGTCGCGGTATTTTGTGGGTATTCATCGCGATTCCGTTCGCGGTGGCGGCCCATCTTGGATGGGGATTTGATTTTAGTCGGGGATCAATAAGAAAGCGGCTGCCCCATCCGTGGCGATTTTCGACGGATGGGAATTCATGTCGCCGACTCGGCCCTTTTCCTAGTAATCAGAGACCCGCTAACAGTTGAAGTCCCCACCCTTGCGAAAACCGCCCAAGGATGGGGCAGCCTCAATCATTTTTGATTTATAGAAAATCGCAGTCTCACATGTGGGCCAGCCTGCCTCACGGAGATCCAAACAAAAAGCCCCGCTCTCACGATGAAGAGCGGGGCCTCCGATTAAGGTCCATCTGACTTTTGCGCCGAAGGCGCGTCTGCCTGGACGGCCAGTCTTAGTACATGCCTTCCATACCGCCGCCACCGTGTCCACCGCCCATGGGAGCACCCTTCTTCTCTTCTGGGATTTCCGAAACCAGGGCTTCGGTGGTGAGCATCAGCGATGCGATGGATCCGGCATTTTGCAGCGCGGTGCGAACGACTTTCGTCGGATCGAGCACGCCTGCTTTTACCAGGTCTTCGTATTCGCCGGTGAGGGCGTTGTATCCGTAGTTGTTGTCTTTGGAGTCATTCACTTTGCCCAGAACGATTGCGCCTTCTTCGCCGGCATTCTCGGCGATCTGACGCAGCGGCTCTACCAGGGCGCGCTTCACGATGTTGACGCCGATCTGTTCATCTCCCTCGAGCTTCAACTTGTCGAGAGCGTTGACGCAACGGCTCAGCGCAACTCCGCCGCCGGGGACGATGCCTTCTTCGACCGCTGCACGGGTGGCGTGCATGGCATCTTCGACGCGGGCCTTCTTCTCTTTCATTTCGGTTTCGGTCGCGGCGCCGACTTTGATTACGGCTACGCCACCGACCAGCTTCGCCAACCGCTCCTGCAACTTCTCGCGATCGTAGTCGCTGGTGGTCTTGTCAATCTGTCCGCGAATTTCTTTCACGCGGCCCTGCACATCGCCGGGCTTGCCTTTGCCTTCGACAAGGGTAGTGTTGTCCTTGTCAATGGTGATTTTCTTGGCTTGTCCGAGGTCCGCAACCTGAACGTTCTCGAGCTTGATGCCGAGATCTTCAGTGATGGCCTTGCCGCCGGTGAGGGTGGCAATATCCTGCAACATGGCCTTGCGGCGATCGCCGAAGCCAGGAGCCTTGACGGCCGCGACTTGCAGCGTGCCACGCAGTTTGTTGACGACGAGAGTAGCGAGCGCTTCGCCTTCAACATCCTCAGCAATGATGACGAGGGGCTTGCCGCTCTTGGCAATCTGTTCGAGCAGCGGGAGAAGGTCCTTCATCGAGCTGATTTTCTTTTCGTGGATCAGGATGTAAGCGTTCTCGAGCGAAACTTCCATGCGCTCAGGATCGGTTACAAAGTAAGGAGAGAGGTATCCGCGGTCGAACTGCATGCCTTCGACCACTTCCAGCTGCGTTTCCAGAGTCTTCGACTCTTCAACGGTGATGACGCCATCTTTGCCAACCTTCTTCATAGCCTCGGCAATAATGTGTCCAATGGTTTCATCGTTGTTCGCACTGATCGTCCCCACCTGCGCGATCATGTCGCCGGTTACTGGCTTGCTTAGCTTGTCCAGCTCGCCTTTGCCGCGTTCGCCGGTTTTCTTGTCGATGTCGCCGCAAACTACGGCGATCGCTTTCTCGATTCCGCGCTTCATTGCCATTGGATTCGCTCCGGCGGCAACGGTCTTGACGCCCTCGCGATAGATGGCCTGGGCCAGAACGGTTGCGGTGGTGGTGCCGTCTCCGGCGACGTCGGAGGTCTTGGAGGCGACTTCACGAACCATTTGCGCTCCCATATTTTCCTGGGCATCGCGGAGTTCGATTTCTTTCGCTACGGTCACGCCGTCCTTGGTGATGGTCGGGGAACCGAATTTCTTTTCGATTACAACGTTGCGGCCCTTGGGGCCGAGAGTGACTTTTACTGCGTCCGCGAGAAGGTTGACGCCGCGCAGGATCGCCTGGCGGGATTCTTCTCCGTGTAGGATTTGCTTTGCCATTGTTTTTTCTCCTGTTTAATAAATCAAAATCGAATAAGGATGCTCGTCTCGCGCTTAATTGCAATCCGCAAGCGGATTGCGCGCGGTGCCGAGCCCAGATCCTTCGCGCCCAAGTGCGGGGCTCTCAGGATGACAACTTAAAAACTTAGCGACGTGAGCTGGCGGTTTCTTTCTTGCTGCCGGCGGCTGCGCTTGAGGCGGTGCCGCTGACCACGCCGAGGACTTCTTCTTCGCGCATGATGATGAAGTCTTCGCCATCCAGCTTAATTTCGGTGCCGGAATATTTGCCGAACAGGATGCGGTCGCCTTCTTTCACGACCAGAGGGAACACTTTGCCTTCGTCGTTGCTCTTGCCACGTCCGACGGAGATAACTTCTCCCTCTTGTGGTTTGTCTTTTGCGCTGTCAGGGATGGTAATGCCGCCGCGAGTAGTTCCTTCTTCCTCGACGCGACGTACCAGTATGCGATCATGCAGGGGGGTAAACTTAGTTGCCATGCTTGCGTATCCTTTCGTTGAAATCAGTTAGAATTGTGGTTGATTGCGGAAGTAACCATTTCGAATAACACCGTTGTTAGCACTCTTTGTTTGTGAGTGCTAATTATAGAAACATGAGCGGGCGGATGTCAAGTCTTGCACATATCTATTATATCGGTATCTTTATCAACAAGTTACAACCGGAGCTTCAACGATGAAATACCTTCTACAAGGAATGTACGCCACGGCTGCCATCGTCGTTAGCCTCATGTTGACTGTGCCTGGCTTCGCCCGAAAGAAGCGTCCTGAGCCTCCGTCATCCGTTCTGACGGTCCTGATTCTTAAGGGGGACAACGGCCAGCCGTTGCGCAATGCCGCGGTGGTGCTGCATCCCGTGAATGATAAGGATAAGCAGGGAAATGGCGGACTTGAACTCAAGACAGACGCTGAGGGCAAGGCGAGCTATGAGGGACTGCCATATGGAAAGCTGCGGATTCAGGTTCTGGCGAAGGGCTTTCAGACGTATGGGCAAGACTACGACATCAGTCAGCCCACGACGGACTTGACTATTAAGATGGAGCGTCCGGCGGGACAGTATTCGATATATGAGGATCATCCGGGGCAAAAAGCACCAGAGAATCCGAAGCCTCCGCCGCAATAATGTTGTGGGCAATTCCCTTCGGGAATTGCGTCTGTTTTTTGGAGTTTCTATCGCAGCGCTCAAGCGCTGCGCCAGCCAAAAAAGGCCTCCTGGGTTTTCGCGACCAACGTCATCTACACCCACATTTAGAATCGATGAGAACGACGGTTGGACTACCGTGCTGGGCTCACTCGAAAGTCAAATAATTCTTCGACGCGATGCCGGGTCTGATCAGCATCGTCGAAAACTACACCATGCATTCCGGATTCGATCGCTACCGCGACGTTTTCCGCACGGTCATCTACGAACAAGACTCGATCCGCCGTTGTCTTCAGTTTGGTCAAGCACAAGCGATATATGGCGGGATCAGGCTTAATGCAGCCTAAGTCACAAGAAAATATCATCGGATTAAAGCAGGCGGACCAGTCACTATTTTTTTCCATGTAACGTGCCAGTTCAGCGGGCATGTTTGAAAGCATCGCCACGCGAACACCTTGCCGTCGTAAGTGTTCTACCCATTGCATAGTGCTTGCATTGATGGACAACCAACTCTGTATATCCATCGAAATCAATTCTTCAATCTGCCCGGCTTCGACTAGTTTGTTTCCTGTAGCGATCACCGCCCGCCAATAAGACGCTCCATTCATTTGTCCGCGATCATATTCTGGCCTGAATTTCCAACGGACGTCTTCAAAATGAGGCATCGGTAGACCGCAAAGTTGCGCCATCCTCTCGACTTCGGCGACGCTCTGAGGAAGGCTTAGGACATTTCCGTAATCCAGGATTAACGTTTCGATGGAGTGCTTACGGGTTTTGACGAGATCTCGAATGGGGATCGTGCTCAATTAGAAAAGACCATTTTCCGCCATCATACTAGCGATGCACGTTTTCACGTTGAGCCTTGTGGTCTGGCAATTCCCTTCGGGAATTGCGGTATCTCTTTCGGAGTCTGTGATCGCAGCGCTGAAGCGCTGGGCCACCCAAGAGTCGCGGCGTTCGCAAAAGGGCGATGGGACCTTGGGTGCCTGCGGTTTGTGTAGCGACTAAATTGATTCGCCACTCTTGCGCAAATTGCGCAGGGACAAAGTTACAGCCAATGCGGTAACAATCAAGAAGATGGCGAGACATCTATACCACTCCGGATAGAGCTCTGCGGGAGTGGCGAACGAGGTGGTCAGGAAGAAAATAGGATTGAAATACAAGGGAGCTTTTATCCTGACAGGAAGCTCCGCCCACTGATGGCTGTTGCCATAGATGGATGTTGAGATGATAAATATTATAAAGGTGACAACCGTCAGAGTGATTATAGTGGCGTAGCTTACGGCAGTGGCGTGGACGCTGCGCCGAAATACTGACGACCAGTACAATCCCACGGCCCCCACTGCGCCAATCGTAATAATTGTAGTGAGGGTTGCCATTCCGACTTCCCAAGGCCCGATTCCTCCAAAGGCAAAGGCCAGACTCAGGATTGGGATTCCAATGAGGATCAGCAGTATGACAAATAGCAATGACGCGGCAAACTTTCCCCACCAGATCTGAAACGAAGTAAGTAATGAGGTCAAGAGTGATGCCATCGTCCGCTGCTCTTTTTCTATGGTGAGAGCGCCCGCGCTAAAGACCGGAGCGAGCAATAGAAGAAGAACCAATTGAGTATAGGCAGCTGTGATGAACAACATGACTCCAAGCTCTGAGCCTTGAGGATGCCTGAATGGCTGACTTGCAGCCATGAAATAGACGAAGGCCGCCACGCCTCCTAAGGCGACCAAGTAGAGCGAAGGCAATATCCAGCCCCGGCGCTCGCGCATGCGGAGGTTTAATTCCTTCCGGATCATCGGATTCATGAGGGCTTCCTTCCAAACACTTTCTGGTAGCTTTCCTCGAGAGTTCCCTGGCGCTGGTCGAACTTGAAGACCTCTATACCAGAAGTGACCAGGACCTTCAGCAGTGCGGCAGCCTCGGCGTCACCGCCTGCGACCTCCAGCCAGCAACGTGAGCCCTCCACTCTCACAAACTTGACGTTTGGCATGGACTGCAACACTTTTACCGCTGCCTCGGCGGCTGCCAGAAACGCAACTTCGTAGACTCGCAGCGCGGAGTCTTGCTTCTTTAATTCGATTACTGTGTGCCCGTCGGAGTCGGCGGCGTTCTTTCCACCCGAAATGAAGGCGACGCGGTCGCAGATATCTTCAAGATCGGCGAGGATATGGGACGAGATCAGGATGGTCATGCCTTCGGCGTTCAATTGTCTGAGTTGCTCACGAAGGTCGAGGCGCGCCGTGGGATCCAGGCCAGTGGCAGGTTCATCGAGAAGAAGTACTTGGGGTTGATGCAGCAAAGTCTTTGCAAGAAGTAATCGCTGCTTCCAGCCAAAAGAAAGCTCCTCCACAAAAGATTCCTTGCGTTCAGCCAGGCCGGAGCGAGCGAGCGCCGCGTCAATGCGCCCCGCCTGTTGGCTGTGGGGAATGTGGAAAGCGTCGGCAAAAAATTGAAGGTATTCACGGATGCGCATCTCTTGATAAAGGCCGGGCTGATCGGGCATGTATCCAACCACTCGCTTTACGTCCTGCTGATTTTCGGTCACATCAAAGCCATTGATGCGGGCGCTGCCGGATGTCGGAGGAAGAAGAGCAGCCAATATCTTTATTAGAGTTGTTTTCCCCGCGCCGTTTGGTCCTACAAGGCCGAATAATTCTCCCTTGGCAATATCAAGGTTAAAACCGTCGAGACCTTTGTTTCCGCCGTAGCTTTTGGCGAGCTGTTGAACTTCAATCATGGCTGACTCTTATCTTGCTAATCGAGCGAAACTATCGTCAACGCTACATTGTTCCGCGTTGTGTCCCCGATGGACAAATCTACCGGGGGAACTGGACTGTCGCTCAGTCCTACGAAGACATGCTTTGCCCCGTTGCCGTTAAAATTGTTTCCAAGGTCTTTTAGCGGCTTGGAGCCGGAGTGTTCAATGACAGTAACAACTAGCGTAGGTCTCGAGTCTAAGTTGATCGGCTGCTGTCCGGTCTTGTAATTGATGGCTTCGCTGGAACAAGTGTTGATATCAATTTCCGCGCCGGGGCCTAATTGAGGTATAAGGTAGAGCCTGTTAGAAGGAAAATCGAAATACAAGGCTTGCTTGAAATATTGTCCCGTATTGTTTCTAAGGTGCAAATCATTGCTTAGCGTTACCGAGCCAGGGAACACGTGCATAGTCTGGAGATTGAGATCCTTCAACGACCACCGAAGCAGCGGGACCTCGGTTTGAAGCGGCGGTCCGAGATCAACGTTCGATCCGGGTTGAATACTGCGTCCATTCCTAAATAGTTCACGTGCGAGATCAGCAGTTGCCGCGTTCGGCTGGTTGAATTGCGGCAACAGCAGAGCCGAATCGCCTACGGCAAGATTGATCTGCTGGCGCGAGGGCGACGAGATTCTTAAGCCGATGTCCTCGGCGGCAACATTGCTGTGAGCGTCCATCCAATAAACGGCCACATTATCCAAGGTCACTTTCTTCGGACGATTGGCAGTGGCAGCCATATAGAGCGCGAAAGCGAAGGCCACGGCGATGACGGAGGTTGAAAACCATCCCCATTCCAGGCGCTTTATGCGTTGTAACAACAGAAAGTTGACCAAACCCACGATCAGGATATAAACGTCCAACCAAATAAGTAACCAACGGAAACGAGGAAAGGTGAAGGAGACGCCGACTTCATCGCGCAGCCATTGCAGAGGGTTGGATTGCCGGGAATAGTCGGTCGTTGGCCAGGGGGATTTTGAAACAAATACCGAACCTAGAGTTTTTTCCGAAAGTTGGGCGACACGGTACAGCTCTCCTCTGCCGACGGCAACCGGTTCTGATTTCGCGGGCCCCTGGCGATAACTCGAGAACAATGTCGGGTCAGCAATTTCCTTTTCCAGCAGTACTGACTTGCCTCCGCCGCGAACGTAATATTCGAGCGCCTGCCGTTGTTCGCTTGTCCAATCTGAAGTGGATTCGGCTATAACCACAAAATTAGCAGCGGAATAGTCCCACCAGTTTGATCGAAGCGCATCCGTCGTCACAAACCGCATAGCAGCATTCTTGTTGGTAACGTCCTGGGGTGTGCCGCTGAAATTAATTTGTGTTTGCGCCTCGTCGCAAATTTTGCGCTCGCGGCACAGGATGAGTACCACATACTGAGTCCCTCGTGGAGAGGAAGAATTAAGGTCCAGGCTGGAGGAGCCGGCACTTTGCCCTGCGGAATCTGTGGCGACAATTTGAAGTTCGGAGCCGTTATTAAAGATCAAGTCGACGGGAACATCCACTTCGGTGTCGTCATTGGTTTTGACGTTGACGATTAGCGAGTAGTGATCCGTCCGCAACGGGCCGTATTGCGCCTTTCCGCCATCTATAACCTCGACTTCAAGACGAACAGGCCCAGCGTGAGTTACATTCGAAACCCGAATTCGCACCGACGTTGGAGACGCAGTTGAGTAGTATCCCTGCACCCCGACTTCTTCGATTTGAACGGTAGCGAAACTAGCTGCGCTAAACGGAAGGATGGATAGTAAGAGCGTAAATAAGAATTTCATAGCAACAAGTAGCGTTGGCCGTGGATTATACGGGTTTGTAGTCAAAGTGCAATATTACTGATTCGACTCCAATCTCAGACGACTTCTACCCTCTGAACGCGGTGTTCGACCTGTGGGAATTCGCGCTGCTGTCTGGATGAATTTTCCGCTGGTGTGTCCCAAGTTTACATTCTCGAACACAAGAAAACGTGAGGCAGTTCTTCGTAGGACATCGGCGATTATTGAGAATGGGCAAAGACAAAACCTAGATGAGGGAGTGCCATGCCAGCAGGCAAAGGATCATTCACGGAGGTCAGGGCTCCCGTCGTGGCATTGATGCTGAAAATGAACATACCGTTCAGCCCTCCGCCCCCGGCATACAAAAATTTTCCTGACGGATCCACCACTAAGTCCGAAAGAAATAATGTCCACTGTATTCCAAATGGAGAACCGTTGATCGCCGTCAAAGCGCCGGTATTTGCATCAATTGTAAATCCGTAAACCTTTCCGTCAGCGCTGCCCAAAGCATAGAGAAATTTTCCTGTAGGATCGACCGTGAGAGAGTATGGCAGCGGAGCATTTGAGTTGCTCAGTGAGAATACTGAGCCGGGGACGGCCGTCAACACGCCTGTTGTGGTGTTAATGCTATAGGCCGCAATCTTGTTGGTTGAGAACGCCGCCGCATAAAGGAATTTTCCGGAAGGATGAAAAGCCAGACCATCAACTTCTCCATAACCCAGGGTTGAGAATGGCGAACCCGGGATCAATGTGAGTGCTCCAGTGGAAGAATCGATGGTAAATCCGGAAACACCGCCGCCGCTTTCGTACAAGAACTTTCCCGACGGATCAATCGCGACTTCGAGCGGTGGCATTCCCGCCGGGAAAGGCGAACCCGGAAGCGGAGTCAAAGCCCCGGATGAGGTCGAAATCGAGAAACCGATAATCTGACTGGAAGATGCATCCGGTGTGTAAAGGAACTTGCCCGCTGGATCCATCGCTAAACTATCAACTTCATTAAACGCAGGATAACTTGGCAATAAAAACGGAGAACCACTCAATAGTGTCAACCCTCCGCTACTGATGGAAAATGCGTTTACACCGGGGTCCTGGGCATTCGAGGCATACAAGAAGGTATTGGAGGGAGTTATGGCAATTCCGGAAGAGCTACTTCCAGCGGCGCTGGTTATCAAGGTTGGGGCACCGGTACCCATATCAATGTTGTATTCCAAAACCGCCTGACCGTAACCCGCGGCATACAAGATTTCCTTGGGCGGTGGTGGAGGAGAATTTGAGCCGCCGGAGGATGCTCCGCCGGAGGCGCCACCACCTCCGCACCCACTCATACTGAGTGCCAGGATCAGGCCCGACAATGTTGAAACAGCCAACAATGAGCGCATAAAACTCCAGTTGTCGCAGAACGCAACAGAATGAAACTTCGATGAAACCGCGCCATAATACTCCGGCAGAACCCGCGACAGATAGTCTTTAGTTTTGCTCCCGCTTCTTGCGGATGCGGAGAAAAATCGCGACATTCTCGCCTCCCACCCTTGCGAAAATCGCGCAAGGATGGGCTACCCCCATTTGTTTGTGATCTGGAGAAGGCAATTTAGTTTTGCTCCTGCTTCTTGCGGAAACGGCGAGAAATCGCGGCATTCTCGCCTCCCACCCTTGCGAAAATCGCGCAAGGATGGGCCACCCTCGATTCTTTGTGATCCGGAGAAGTCGTTTTCAGCTTTGCTTCCGCTTCTTGCGGATGCGGCGAAAAATCGCGGCATTCTCGCCTCCCACCCTTGCGAAAATCGCGCAAGGATGGGGCACCCTCAATTCTTTGTGATCTTCATTCGTATCTTAATGCTTGCACGGGATCGAGGTGGGCGGCGCGGCTGGCGGGATACAGGCCGGAGAGCAAGCTGACGACAATGGCAAACGCAATTGCTCCGGCGACCAGCCACCACGGAACCGACCATATATTTTCAGGAGGGAATTGCTGGCGCTTTAGATAAATATTAGTTCCGAAATTGATTACGTGACCAATGATCCAACCCAGGGCCACGCCGAGAATTCCGCCGAGGACGCCCATCGCGCCCGCTTCGGCAAAGAAGAGACCTTTAACGTCAGAATCGCTGGCACCCAACGCCTTCATGATGCCGATCTCGCGGCGCCGTTCGAGGATCGCCATTACCAATGTGTTCACGATCCCAATGGACGCCACGGCCAAAGCCAGGCTGCCGAAGATTCCGAGAAATAAATCGAGCACTGCGAAAAACTGACGCAGATTGCGGGTTGCATCAATAATGGAGAATGTGTTGAATCCCATTTTCTTGATCGCATCTTCGGCTTGCTGCACATACTTGGGACTGGAGAGGCGCACACTCGCATTCGAGTAAGTTGGCGCGCCACTGGCGGCTTCTGAAGTCTCACGCAGATTCGAAGTCTGCATAAGGTGAAGGCTCTGGGCAAGCTTCAGCGGAAGAAAGACGCGGGCTCGCGCCTGCCCGCGCATGCTGTCGGGATCCAGATCGCAGATGCCCACAATCTTTAGCTTCTGCTCGCGGGAGACAACAGAGTATGCCGCGCCTTCGGAAGCATCGGTTCCGGCGGATGGCTTGGGGCTGGATGCATCTTCGGTTGGGATTCGCTCGGCGTAACGCATGGTCAATTCTTTTCCCAGCAGAGGCGGGCCAAGTTCGGCAACTTTAAGGTCATCCTCGCCGGTCTTGGGCGTGCGTCCCAAAAGCTCTTCGGCAAAAGATTTTGCCAAAATGACTTCCGTCGCCATTTCGGAGGAAAAGAAACGGCCCTGCATGCCATCGAAAGCATCATTATTCTTCGCGGAAAATGGCAGGCCGGCGACCATCGTGAGGTGCTGCTTGCCTTCATAGCGCAGTTCAGTAATCAGACGGATGTCAGGATAAGCTTCCGCTACGTTGGGGATTTGCTGCATCTTCTGAAGCGCGGTGTCGTCGAGCGCCGGGCTCTCGTCCGGGGACGGGCCATTTCGTTCCTGCTCGCGATTGAAGCCGCGAAAATCGCGCCGTGAGGTAACGACGACGGTATCGAACAGTCCTGATTTTTGCAGGCGTCGCGAGGCCATTTGCTGCAAGCCGATACCGAGAGACAACATCGCGACGAGCGAGGCCACGCCAACCGAAATTCCAACGGTAGTGAGCGAGTTGCGCAAAAAAGATTCGCGGAGATTACGAAGCGCGAGTTCTGCGGAGTCGTATAACTTCACAGCGATGCCTCTCTTGCTTCTTGGGGGACGGCGACGTTTGACGCGTCTTCTACGAGTTTGCCATCTGCCAGAAAAATCATGCGGCGGGCGTAGCGTTCCGCGAGAGCGCGCTCGTGCGTGACCATCACAACCGTCATTCCCATGGCTTCGTTGAACTCACGGATGAAGTTCATGATCTCAGTTCCGGTGCGCGAATCAAGATTGCCGGTCGGTTCATCCGCGAGAAGTACCTGGGGTTGATTGATCAGGGCTCGCGCCAACGACGCCCGCTGCTGCTCTCCGCCAGAAAGTTCGGTTGGACGATGCCGCGATCTAGAGATCAGCCCCACGCGCCGCAATGCTTCTTCGGCGAGGGCGCCGCGCTTATCGCGAGCTACTTCGGCGAAGCGCATGGGAAGTTCGACGTTCTCAAGCAACGTCATGCTTGGAATCAAATTGAACGATTGAAAGACCATGCCGACGGCACGCAGACGGTATTTGGCGAGGTCTTCGCGCGAAAGCGTGGCGAGGTTGTGTCCTTGAACAACGACCTTGCCGGAGGTGGGACGGTCAAGTCCAGCGATGAGATTCAGCAGCGACGATTTGCCAGAACCAGAAGTTCCGAGCAGGGCAACGAATTCCCCGGTTTGTACCTGAAGTGAAATACCATCCACGGCGCGGATCAGCGTCTCGCCCATTTTGTAATGGCGGCAGACGTTGTCGGTCTGAATGGCTATTTTCTTATCGTCAATCGAGCGCATATCAGGTGGCGAGTCCCCGGCTTGAGATTTGTATCGAATTACCAGCAGGGTCTTTGGCGTTGGCAAATACAACGCCGTCAGCCTCATGAACAACTCCGAATTTCATTCCTTGTCGTTCTTTGATGTTTTTAAATGTCCGAACGTCGGCGACGCCAAAAACCAGCTTCATGGCCGCACCGCTTTTCTGCGCGACGCTGGCCTTGTGAAGGGCAATAGAGCAACCGGCGGAGGAATCGGTCAGTTCCAACCAGTCGGCAGTCGCGCCGGGGAGTGGACGCATGCTGAAGAATTGCTGATAAAACGCGGCCACCCTGGGAATGTCTTTGACGTAAAGGATGACACGAGTGATCCGCGGCGAGCTCGCAGAGTTGTTTTTCATATCGTTCTTTATATCTCTCCTGTACATGGGGCAAAAAGGGAATGCTTTAGGGGTTGCCGCCAAATTACAAAATTCAAACCGAGAGATTACTTAATTCTTATCGGACATCCCCTTTCACGAGATTCAAAGCGTCAGCCAGATCAGCATCGTCCCTTTCAGGTTTCTTCGCAGATTCCGCCGGAGGAATCGCATCGCCTTCGCCCGGCGCGAGAAACAAATTGGTTTCGACACCATGCTGCTTCGTGTAGAGCTCATGATAGCGGCCGCGCAAGGCAAAGAGTTGTTCATGAGTGCCGCGTTCGACGATACGTCCTTGCTCGATCACAAGAATCTGATCGGCGCGCCGGATGGTCGAAAGCCGGTGAGCGATCACAAAAGTGGTGCGTCCCTGCATGAGGTATGAAAGGCCTTGCTGGATGAGGGCTTCGGATTCGGAGTCAAGACTGGAAGTAGCCTCGTCAAGGATTAAGATGCGCGGCTCTGCCAGAATTGCGCGAGCGATGGAAATTCTTTGCCGCTGGCCGCCCGAAAGCTTGACACCGCGCTCGCCAACGATGGTGTCATATTTATCGGCGAAGCTTTCCGCGAATTCGTCCACGCGCGCGATGCGGCACGCTTCCAGAATTTCCTCTTCGGTCGCATCGGGACGGGAGAAAGAAACATTCTCGCGGATGGTTCCGTCAAAGAGAAACGATTCTTGTAATACGGTTCCCAGATGTGTGCGGTAGGAATCGAGGCGCACCGTGCTGAGATCAGTTCCATCAATAAGAATTGTTCCGGCAGAAGGCACGTAAAAAGCCGCGACCAGCCCGATGGTGGTGGACTTGCCCGATCCGGAGGACCCAATGAGGGCGGTAACCGTCCCCGGCGCGGCGTGGAATGAGATGTCATGCAGCACGGTGCGAACTCCGTCATAGCTGAAGCTCACGTGCTCGAAATCAACGGTTCCGTAAATTTCGGGGAGCGAGACGGTGCGTCTCGGATCTTCATCTTCAGGGCGTTCACTCAGAATCTCATGCGTGCGTTCCAGGCCGGCGAGCGCTTCTGTTAGCTGGGTGCCGACCTGGACGATTTGCATAACCGGCGCGATGAGGAAGCCGAGAAATAATGTGTAGGTAAAAAATCCTCCAATGGTAAGACTTCCGGCGACGATCTGCCGCGCTCCGAAATACATGATGAGCGCGCCGACGATGCCGAGCAACAGGCTTGCGGACAGGCTCATCACCGACGTCGCGGTGAGACTTCGCATTACGTTATCAAGCAGGCGAAGCACTCCACGCGAGAATACGTTGGCTTCACGCTGTTCCGCGTGGTAGCCCTTGATTACTCGCACCCCGCCCAGCGACTCTGCCAGTCGTCCCGTAACTTCGGCGTTGATCTTGCCGCGCTCGCGGAAAATCGGACGAATGGTTCCGAATGCTTTTCTCAACGCCAGGGCGAAACACAGGAGAAATCCGAATGCCATCATCGTCATCAGGGAGCTAAGCCGGAAAAGAACGACCAAAGCGATGCATGCGGTTAAAAGTCCGCCGGTTAAATCCACGACGCCCGTGCCGAGCAGGTTGCGTACACCTTCGACGTCGCTCATGATTCGCGAAACCAGGATGCCGCTTTTGTTGGAATCGTGAAATGCGATGGAAAGCCGTCCAATGTGCGCTTGCACTTTTTGGCGAAGTTCGGCGATGAGCCGCTGCGCCTCTTTCGAGAGCAATTGGGTTAATGAAAACGATGTAGCGCCTTGAATCGCCGTGGCCAGCAATACCCACAACACGAGTGGGCGCAGGCGCTGAATCTGGTGCTTTACGATTACCGTGTCAATGAGAAATTTTGTGGAATAGGGAAGTACCAGCCCTGAGACGCGGTTGATCACCATGAGCACAAAACCAAGTGCCAGCAAGCCACGGCGGGGAAGAACCAATTCCCAAACGTCGGGGAGAATCGCGCTTAGCCGTTGTACCGCCGCTCGGGGCGTTAATGGAGGCTTCTGCGAAGAACTCACTGAATCCTTAGACGATGCGGACGCGGCTTAAGGTTCTTTTTGTGGGCGCGAGGCAGCAACTCGTCCGCCCTCATAGCCTGTTTGAACACGGTACAATTAAGTTATGACAACGCGAATATCCACAAATGCTGCTGGAACGATTTCTCTAGGCACTAAAGGAACCGGTACCAAGGGAACGGGCGGTGCGCTAACTGTCAATCGCCTCGGATTCGGAGCGATGCGAATTACAGGCGACGGAGTTTGGGGACCTCCTAAAGACCGCGCCGGGGCACTTGCCGTGTTAAGGAAAGCGGTGGATCTGGGCGTCAATTTTATTGATACCGCCGATTCGTACGGACCGAACGTTAGCGAGGAACTGATCGCGGAGGCGCTCGCGCCGTATCCGAAGGGCGTGGTCATCGCGACCAAGGGCGGATGGGTGCGCCCGGGTCCGGGATACTGGAGTCACGATGCGAGTCCCGCGCATTTGAAAAAGGCGGTCGAAGGAAGCCTGAAGCGGCTTCGCTTGGAGCGCATAGATTTGTATCAATTGCATACACCGGATCCGGCAACATCTTTTGATAAATCCGTTGAAACGCTGGCCGAGCTTCGTGAGCAAGGCAAGATCCGGCTGATCGGCCTATCGAATGTCACGCGGGAACATGCTGAACGCGCGCGAAAGATCACGCCCATTGTTTCGGTCCAGAACAGGTACAGCTTTGCCGATCGCGAATGGGAGCATGTGCTGGATTATTGCGAAAAAAACGGGATAGCCTTCATCCCCTGGTTTCCGCTGGGCGCCGGAAAGGTTGCTGGCGACGCGCTAGCTCGAATCGCGAAGGCGCACAATGCCAAGCCTATGCAGGTTGCGCTGGCATGGCTGCTGCAACGTTCTCCGGTGATGCTGCCGATTCCGGGCACGTCTTCGGTGCAACACCTCGAAGAGAAC
>DASYGR010000441.1:0-10492 GCA_035999525.1 Terriglobales bacterium | reverse complement strand
CGCCCCGCTGGTTTTTCGTCGGAAGAGTAAACACCGAACCAAAAGTGAAAAGACCAGTTTCGCCAAGCGTGATCTGAGGGATCGGCGAGAAAGCCGAAGCAGAACATCGCTGTCGAAGCTGTCGCCTCCAATTACATAGGTGCCGTCCGCCAGAATGAAACTCGGGACGTCGGCGAAGGCGAAGTCATCCTCAGTTGTGTGTTTGCCCGCCGTAATTGTCGTGGAAAGCAGGATCGACCCGTCAGACGCGAATATTCCGACATCGTGGTTGCTCTTTAATTTGCCCTTTGGATTCGGATCGTAGTACCCCAATTCGGTAGCGGTGACAGGACTCCTGACTGTAAATTGCCATCCGACGGTGAAATTCTGAGTCGAGTCTGACACAACGTTGAGCGATCAAGGGGTGCCACTGCGATCGAATCAGCAAAGCATAGGCTGCTGATGATCGCGAATCCGGCAATGACTATGGCTAATTTGCGCATGGGCGACTGTTTGATCTTCCGAGAGTCGGTCTAGCATTCAGAGAGTGCCTGTCAAGGATGAGAATTATTGCAACATGGGCACTCTGTCGCGGTATTTTACAGCCTTAAGTCTATGATTTCGCAGTAGCTTTGCAATCTCTGTGCCCCCATTTTTGTATAGCGGACCCGCCTCTCCAGTGATAGCCTCCGCGTAGTAGCTTAGTATATGCGGGAAGACTCGAAGGTATCGAGCCCATCCCTGACACCGCGACCGAAACGTCTGGATGCCGAGCGATCACACACCGAGGAAATTGACCATAGAAGAGGCTCCGGTAGGCTCGACCCAGCCTCCCCTTGAGCTCGGCAAACCACAACTTTCCCCGCCGGAAAGGGTTAATGAGGATGTGAGCAGTGTGGCGATAGATCGTGGACTTCTGGCGATCCCCCGTCTGGCGCCTCGTTCGGGCGCGGAGTCTATGCGCACCGGTACGGCACCGCTATCAGCAACCGGCTTGACAGATGCTGACGTCATGCTGCGGGTGAAGGCGGGGGATGACTCCGCTTTCGAGTACCTGGTGCAAAAGTATCGCCGAGCTATGGTCAGTTTTATGTTCCGTATGGCGCACAACTCGGCTGCGGCTGAAGATCTTGCGCAGGAAGTTTTTTTGCGCGTGTACCGTTCGCGACAGAATTATGAGGCCAGTGCGAAATTCACCACCTGGCTTTACCGTATTGCCACGAACCTCGCGGTGAATCATGCACGTGACACGCGCCACGAACGCGCAGAAAATGTGGTGAGCCTGGACGAAAAAGATGAAGACACCGGGCAGAGTCTCGATCTTCCCGACAAATCCCAGACTGTTGAAGAAATAATTGTTCAGCGGGAACGCATGGCAGCTATCCGGCAACGGGTCCAGCAATTGCCCGAGCGCCAAAGGATTGCCGTACTCATGCACAAGTACCAGCAAATGGATTACAAACAGATTGCGGAAGTTTTGAAGTTGAGCGAGTCAGCCACCAAGTCTTTGCTGTTTCGTGCATATGAAACTTTGCGCGAACAGCTGAAGGAATTTGTATGAAGGATGTAACTATGAAATGCAATGAGATTCGTGAATTGATGCCGGATCTGGCCTCCGGATTGAGTACGGCAACGCCTCAAATGGAGGAACACATCCAGGTGTGTTCCGAGTGTTCGCAGGTCCTCGTGGAGTTTCGTCAGACGATGGCGCTGCTTGACGAATGGCAGGCTCCGGAGCCTTCGCCATTCTTTGATACCCGGCTATACGCACGTTTGCGCGACGAAGCCGCGAAGCAGCCGGCTGGTCTATTCGCTTCTTTGGGCAGGTCCTCTGGTTGGTTCCGTAAACCGGCACTTGCGTTTTCCCTGGCTGCGATTCTCGTAATGGGCATTACTTTATTTCGGGGAGATGGATACCGGTACAGGGAATCCGGTGCTATAGCGGCGGTGCCTGGCACGGCGGTGAGCGACCTGCAGGCGTTGGACAAGAATCACGATCTCTATTCGGACTTCGACGTTCTCGATGATTTGGAAGTTCAGCAAAACGTGACGGCGAATCCGTAATAGAGACGCTAAAAGACGTGACTTGAAACGTCTTGCGGAAAATTGCGCTTTCAAGCGCTGGCAAATATTTGGCGATGTCTGGGGAGACAAGTGCTTGGATTCAATTTCATGGCGGTGCGGGCTCTAGCTGCATCTCTAGCTATTGCCGCGTGCACCACCGCAAGTTTCGCGAGTGGGCAACACGAACAGTCGCGCCGGGATGTTCCCCGTCCACCGGCAGTTCGTCAATCATCCCCGGCGCCGGCTCGCGCTCCGCAAACCCGGATGGAAAACCGACAGCCGCCCATGCAAGGGCATCACTCCGGTCAGTGGTTGCGCCAGTACGGGGACGTTCCGCCCGATCAACAAAGGCGGGTATTACAAAACGATCCGCAGTTTCGGAGATTGCCCCCGCAAAGGCAGCAGCAGTTGCAACAACGATTGCAGGACTTCAGCAGGCGCCCGCCCGAGCAGCAGCAGAGGATTTTGAACCGTATGGAAACCTGGGAGCACCTGACTCCCCAGCAGAAGCAGACGGCACGGCAGATGCATTCCCAGTTTCAGCAACTGCCGCCAGAACGCCAGCAAGTATTGAAGAATGCAATTCAGGCTCTTCGAGCCATGCCTCCCGATGCGCGGCAGCGGGCAATCCAGTCCGGGCGATTCAGTCAATATTCCCCGCAGGAGCGTGAACTGCTGAACGGGGCATTGCAATTGCCTCTAGCCCCAGCGCAACCGTCACAGAACTACGTGCCAAGGCCACCACATTAGGAACTCTAACCGGCAGCGTGCCGTACAAGATCTTCCAGCTAATTCATGAGCGCCAGCATCCGCCGGATGGATAATGCGGTCTGGCGAATTTCGTCGGAGTCGGAGGCTTCCGGGGACATTTTCAAATACTCCTCCAGATCTTCCGCCGCGGCCCTGGGCTGCCCTAGGCTGTAGCGCAACAGCGCGCGCTGCTTCACGTCTTCGGGAGAGCGTGGATAAATAACCAGCAGCAGGTCCACGAGCGGCAAAACTTTTTTCAGATTCCTCGCCGACATATAGACGGTCTTCAGATTATTTATGATGCGCGTCAGCATCTGACGCCGGCTGACTGCGAATAGGAACTCGGGACGCAGGGTCATCTGGCCAGAATAAATTTCGTCGAGCCGCCGCTGGCAATCCTGTGCGTTCAGAATATCCCCACCGTTAAAACAATCAATCAAAGTCTCGTGGCCATCAATGTCGTAATTCTTCAATAGAAAATGTCCGGGCATGGCGACGCCAAATAATGGAAAGCCCACACGCCGTCCCACTTCCATATAAATGAGCGCGAGTGTGATGGGGATGCCGAGGCTGCGATCGAGGACATCGTTCAAAAACGAATTTCGCGGATCGTAATAATCTTCGCGGTTTCCATGCAGTCCGGCTTGCTCGAACAGCACGTGGTTGAGCGCTGAAATTGTCTCGGAAGGCTCGCCAATTTCGGTGATACGTGACTCGGCCTGGAGTGCCAGTTCGTCTATGCGATTCACATAGGAGTCAATATTCAGGTCGGGATATTCAGTGCGGGCGATCGTTAGTGCGCTACGGACAAGGTCAATTTTTTCGTCGTCCACGTGTGGGCCAACCAGCGTGGCGAAGGCCTCAATTAGCCCGGTTTGGCCACTGTTGCCCATAAAACGATGCTATCAGAAATCCGACGAGGAGAGCCATGGAACGTTTCATTTCCTCAGCAAGTTCTTGGCAATAAAGAGGATGTTGGCGGGGCGTTCGGCGAGCCGCCTCATCAAGTAGGGATACCACTCGGTACCGAACGGGATGTAAACCCTCATTCGCCATCCCTCCCGGACGAGTTGCTCCTGCAGATCGCGCCGGATGCCATAGAGCATTTGAAATTCGAACGAATCACGCGGAATTTTTTCTCGAATGGCAAACGCCTTCGTTTCATTGATCATTTTCTGATCGTGTGTAGCCATGCCGTGGTAGACCCCGCTCTTCAACAGGCCCTTCATTAACGTGACATAATTGGCATCCACTTCGGACTTCTTCTGAAAAGCGATTTCCGCCGGTTCCTTGTATGCGCCCTTGCATAGCCGGATGCGAATTCCCTTTGCGAGTAACTTCTCCACGTCGGATTCCGAGCGTCGCATGTAGGACTGGATGACCGCGCCTACGCATCCTTGATTTCCGGGCATCGAATGAAGTTCATAAACAAAATCCAGTGTGCGCTGCGTGTAGGTTGAGCCTTCCATATCCACACGAACAAAATTGCGCGGAGACATGGACGCAGCTTTCGCAACCAGCCCGGTAACGTTCTCACGGGCCAGATTCTCATCCACATCGAGACCCATATGCGTGAGCTTTAAACTGATATTCGCGTTGAGTCCGCTTCCTGCTATCTCGTCGAGAAGGCGATGATAAAGCTGCACACTCTCGTTGGCTTCGGCGGCGTTGGAGACGTTTTCGCCTAAATTGTCTATGGAAACGCTGCGGCTAGACTGATTCACAATTCGCGTTGCCCGCAACACATCCTCGATCTGCGTTCCGGCTACAAAACGACCAGAAAGCTTGTGTCCAATTGCAGATCCTTCGGCAAACCTGCGAAGGCGTGGACTCTGTGACAAAGAAATGAACAAGGTCCTCAGCAAGGTTTTTTTGTTCTTTCGAGGACGCGCCCGGTCGCGCGTGACTGAAATAGAAGGAGCGGATTCTCTTTTGCCAATCTAGACACCATCGGATTGTAACCTGCGGCAATCGAAAGAAGAGCTTTGGCTATGGGCTGACTGAAGTCCTGCCGAAGAATCTCGCAGACTGTGAACTGGGAACTCATATCTCTCAACTGACCCATTCAGGCCGCGCCTTTAGCCACACGGACATTGCCTTCCGTACTGTAGGAAAGTCGTCCTGGCGGCCTGACAATGGAATGTCGAACTCGTGTCTGGCGAACGCCTAATGTCCCCCACCGTACGCCTGTCGGCCTGACCACAATATGACTGAGAATCTGGAACGCGATGAGTCTTCCTTCGAAGCTCCTGTCGGCGAGACATGGCAGCGGGTGCTTCAAGTCACTCTCGGCATATTCTTCGTGGTTGGAACCGTAATTCTTGTTTACTACGCGGGGCCTCGCGCAACCGACGAAGACGTTCAAGCGCAGTTACAGCAGCTCACAGGACAGGTCAACCGGCTTAAGCAGGAAGAGGCCATGCCAGCGATGGTCCTGAACCGTTATCGCAACTCAATTTGCTACGTATTTGGAATTTACCGCGTCGGATTTCCCGGACGCAAGCCTACGCTGCGCGCCCGCATTTCCGGCAGTGGCTTTGTGGTAGCCAACGGTTTGCTGGCTACAAACCGTCACGTCGCTGAACCATGGTATGAAGATGCGGAATCAACGGCGCTCATCGCGAAAGGGGCGACTCCTCAACTCGAAAAACTGCTCGCCTTTTTCCCTGGCCTGTCCACTCCGGTGAACATCACGCCGCTTGCGTGGACTGCTGAAGGAGATCTCGCGATTCTGCAAATTGACGATTCAGAGGCCGTGCGGCGACTTCAGCCGCTGCCTTTTGCCGACAAGCCGTCTACTCCAGGAGAGATCGTTGCTGTAGTCGGATATCCCATGGGAATTCTGGGCATGGTTGCGAAGGCGCCTCCGGCCGTTTACGAACGACTCGCCTTGAGAAACGACGATCAGGGAGCCGCCAACGAACTCGCCGCTCTTTCACTCATTCGCCCATCGGCAACCTGCGGACATCTCGGAGATGTGGTTGGCGAGAAACTGGTTTACGACGCGCCTACGGCTCACGGGGGCAGCGGTGGTCCCGTATTCAATTCGCGGGGGCAGGTCATTGGAGTCAACGCCGCGTATATGGATGGATTCTCGGGAGGAACCCTGGGAATCGCGGTGGATGCGCTGAATCCCCTCATTGCCGCGGCGCACAAAAAGCAGCTGTTATTGGCGCGGTCACAAACGCTCGTGCAGAAGTAAAAGCCAGAACTAGCAAGCACTGGGGCTGATGCTTCGTGGACCAAGTCTCCCTTCCAGTCGCGTTTTTACCTGCGGCCATTCAGTATCGAGAATGCTGAAATAAACAGTGTCACGCACGCGGCCGGTCCATGTGATCAGATGTTTTCGGAAAATACCTTCTTGTTTCGCTCCTATTCGAAGGATCGCATTGCGAGACTTCTCGTTCAGGGTATCCGTTTTCAATTCCACACGGATACAATTCCACACTTCAAAAGCATGCCTCAGCATCAGATATTTCGCTTCGGTGTTTATGGATGTACGCTGCCATGCCGGCGCGATCCAAGTGGAACCTATCTCCACCCGGCGGTTGACGCGATCAGTGTTCATGAAACGAGTGCTGCCGATGACCCGCTGTGAGGCCCTCTCGACCGTGGCAAATACCACCGACTCGCCCCGTTCCTGTTCTGCGAATGCCTTCTCGACCATTCGCCGGAAATCCTCAGGTGTTTTCATTGAATACGGAATCCATCGGAAAATGTCTTCGGCATTCTCCTTTGCCGCATCCCAAAAAAGCACTGCATGATCGCGGCGCAGCGGTTGCAGCGAAACCGCAGAACCTTCGAGTGTGACGGGCGAAGTGATGTTCAGTGGGGACTTCATTTCCGGTTCATCACACTTTTTGCATTCGAGTTCCGGTTCATCACACTTTTTGCATTCGAGTTCCGCGCCGATTTTCTGATCGCGACCGGATTTCGTTTCCGTCCACGGACGGTCCTGCCAAGGAGGGTCGTGCCGGACATGCTGAGTATGGCCACACCGCAAATCCGCTACCCAGTGACCTTGATCGTCTTGATGAAACCCCGTGATCTTCTGCTTCATGGCGATATCCTGCTTTTGATGTTGGACTTACCATCAATCCCAGTGTGCTTCGAAAAAACGGACACAAACCTGGGGCACCATTATTAGACCTTTAACTCAGCCACCGTCGCCCCGCCTCCGCCTTCTTTTTGTGGTGGCTCCGCTACCGATTCGACATGAGGATGTTTCTGCAAAAATTGCCGCAGCGCTTTTCGCAGGATGCCCATGCCGCTGCCGTGAACTACTCGCACGCGCGGTAATCCAGCCAGGAATGCCCGATCAACAAACTTTTCGACTTCGGCGGTGGCTTCATCCACGGTGCGTCCAATTACATTGATCTCAGACGGCATGTTCTGATTTTCGTTCTCTAAAGAAACCGAAATTCCGCGAGAACGCGCTGCTGTGACTTGAGACTGCGAGCCCGTTACCAATACTTCAGCAACATCGTCGCGCGTAATTTTCATTTTCATCGCGCCGATTTCGACCTCGAAATGATTGTCATCAACGCGGCGTGCGATCCTGGCCTGGCGGCCCATGGACTTAAGTTTTACGGTGTCTCCTTCGGAAACATGCTTGACGATTTGCGGTTGCGCATGCGGATCGCCTTGATCAGCGCCGGTGTGGTGCGCCACGATCGTCGAATCGAACTGTTCACGGAAGTCTCGCCTTAGCTTCGCTATTCGGCGTTCCGCATCCTTCGACAGTTTCTGTGCGGCAGCCCGGTCCTGGATTGCGGTCACAGCTTCGCGGGCGTGATATTCAAAATCCCGCAGGACGCTTTCCAGCTTCTTTTCCATCTCTTTCACTTTTGCCCGCTGTTCCTCTTTACCTTCGGAATTGAGCTGGTCCTTCTCTTGCTCGATTTCTCTTTCGCGGACTCGCAATTGATTCCGCTCTTCCGCGACATCACGCAGATCGGAATGAAGGCGGTCCAGAAATTGCCCAACATCTCGCGCCTGAGTTCCCAAGCGGGAGAATGCCGATTCAATGATTGAGGGATTCAGACCCAGCCGCCGCGCGATGTTAATTCCCGCCGACGATCCGGGCACTCCAATTTTCAGCTCAAAGGTTGGCTGGAGAGTGCTTTCATTGAATCCGACGGAGGCGTTCACTACACCGTTCGTATTTGCGCCGTAAACCTTGAGCGAAGTGTGATGAGTCGAAATCACGGTGACGCATCCGATGCGGCGAAAATGGTCAGCAATAGCGACTGCCAGTGCGGCGCCTTCCTCGGGATCGGTCGCGGAGCCGAGTTCGTCGAGTAATACCAGCGACTGCGCTGTGGCAGTCCGGGAAATGAAATCAATATTTGTGACATGCGCGGAAAAGGTGGAGAGATTCTGTTCGATGGATTGATAATCGCCAATGTCGGCGAGAACGGCATCGAAGATCGGCAGTTCGGCCCGGGCGGCGGGTACTGGGATTCCGGATTGAGCCATGAGGGCGAGAAGCCCCAGAGTCTTTAGCGCGACGGTCTTTCCTCCGGTGTTTGGGCCGGTGATTACAAGTTCCCGGGCATCGCCCTCCAATTCGATGCTGATTGGAACTATGGTGCCGGATTTCGATTTCAAATTTCGTTCAAGAAGGGGATGCCGGGCGTTGCGCAGAATCAGCCGACTGTCCTGTTCGTGTGGGGACGGGTGTCCCCGCCCGTCCGTGGCGGGCTCAGCCCGCCTGTACTCGAGCAGTTGCACCGGAACGCAATCGTAATCTTCGGCGAATCTCGCTTTAGCGAATTGCAGTTCAATTTCGCCGAGGACTTCTACGGCCGCGAGGATTGAATCGGCGTGCTCTCCGATTCGCTGCGTCATCTCCAACAAAATGCGGTGAATTTCTGCCTGTTCTTCATCCAGCAGCCGGACAAGCTCATTATTTTGCTCGATCGTTTCGAGTGGCTCGACAAAGACTGTCTGTCCACTGGAACTCGCCCCATGCACGACGCCTTGTACACGCCTCTTCTGCTCGACCTTCACCGGAATCACAAAACGCTCTCCGCGAATTGTGATCAGTTCATCCTGTACTGTTCCGCCCTCGGCCAGCCGGCGCAGATAGCCACGAAGCGACTCTTGTATCTGGCGCCGCTGCCTTTCAATCTCGCGGCGAATTCGCGCTAATTCTGGCGAGGCTTTGTCTTCAAGCGTGCCGTCAGGTTGAATCTTTCCACGAAAACCTCGCAGGAAGTCCGAGAAGTCAACGATTTCGGTGGAGAGGTTCCCCACAGTCGTCCATGGTACTTTCATTGTCGAAGGCGGGTTCAAGGCAACCTGCCTCCACTCGGCCGCTCGATCCACAACGAGAACGACGTCGCGGATTTCAGTGGTCTCGAGAACAGCACCTGATATTTTTGCTTTCTGTAAGTGTGAAGTAATTTCGAGCAGTCCCGCGAAATCGAATCTTCCACCCGCCCGCCGGAACTCGCGAACTTCGCTGGTCAGGGTTTGCTGTTTGTCAATCCAATCCCGATCGGTGGAGGGGGCGAGTTGACCAACCTTCTTTTGTCCAAATGGAGACTGCGCGTATCCGCGCAATAACTGGCGCAGCGACTCAAATTCCAGAACTCCCAGGCTGGCGTGACTGATCGCATGCGGCATCGTTCTTCATGGTACAAGAATCCCGGGCGAGGGCGCCCGCGCCACACAGTCACATGTTAACGTAGGAATATTGGAGATTAAATGAGACGCATTGTTCTCGCTTTGTTGATAATCACAGGTCTCAACAGCCTGGCGCAACAGACATCTTCTTCGGCCCCACCGGGCACGCCAGCCGCGAGTCCTAAGCACTTCGATCGAGTACTCATTGTTGTTTTAGAAAATCAACCATACGTCTACGCCATTAAGGATAAATATTTGAAGCAGTTGGCTGATGAGGGTGTCGAGTTCACAGATTTTCATGGGCTGGCGCATCCTTCCTATCCCAATTATTTGGGATTGATAGCGGGCAGCACTTTTGGAATGCACGGCGTATTCGGAGATGATCAGAAAGATTTTCCGGACGACAATCAACACAGAACGATTGGAGACGAACTGGAGTGGAGAAATTATGCCGAAGAATATCCGGGGAAACCTGGTAAGGCGCCTTATCTATTCGATGCCAGTAAATATGCACGAAAACACGTGCCCTTCTTAAGTTTCATCAAGGTGCAAAAACAGGAACCTCAGAACGTTGTCTCTGTTGATACGAAAAATCCTCACAATGTTTTCGTGACTGACGTCGAAAACTCGCGTCGAGATCCGAAGGACTCCAAATACAAACCGTTGGCGACGTACATGTTTTATTCGCCGAACATGGACGACGACGGACACGACACAAATCTCGGGACGGCTTCAACCTGGCTCAAGAACTTTCTTGAGAACTGGTTCCCCAAGGACTCGCGGGCTGGCACACTTCTTATCGTGACGTTTGACGAGAGTGAGGCGCCGGAAAGAAAGAGCAATCACATCTACACCGTGTTTCTGGGAGACATGGTCAAGGCGGGACAAAGAGTAGATACACGTTACGACCACTATGACATCTTGCGGACTGTCGAAGACAATTTTGGAGTTCAGCCATTGAATGCCGGAGATTCCCACGCAAAAGTGATTACCGGCATTTGGAACCGATAGAGTCTGGAATACGACACGTGATTTCTTGTTGGCAGATTACTGCGGAGGAAAAATGAAA
>DASYGR010000418.1:0-5853 GCA_035999525.1 Terriglobales bacterium | reverse complement strand
ACTGCCGGCGCAGTCAGCGAGCGAAGCCCAGTTACGAATCCGAGAAGGAAGCAAATGGAGAGCAACCAAGCAATCAACGTTTTCCTCCGTGAACCTTCGTGATGTCTGTGGTTGACGCTCTTGCCGTTACTGCACGTTTTGCAACCTTGAAATTAACTTCTGAGCGAAGTTTTCTTCCGACTCTGACCACAGCAACCGGGCGCTCGTCCCTGAAGCCTTCTCAACTTTGTTCGTAAACTCCACCAGCTTCTGCACGTTTGCTCTGACTGACGTCTCAGCTTTTGCGGTGAGCTCAACCTGTTCCTGCAAGAAAGGAGAATCCATTCCAAAGTCAATTTGGATTTGTCCCTCCTGCTGGAAGGCCTGTTCATCAAACTCCGCTCCGCGCACGATCAATTTCACCAGCGATGGTTTTGGAATCCATTGTGCGCCATTATCCGACAGCAACCAAAGATCCCAATAAGCCTCGAACTCGTACGCATAATCTTCATGTAGCAAGTCCGAAGCAATTAGCACAGCCTCTTCCGGCGCCACGCCAGGATAAAAGCGGCGCTCGAGAATCGTAGGTTCGTTCCACGACACCGGATGGACCGCGAGGTAACTAACGCCCGGGCGCTCCGCCGAAAAAGGAAATTGCCGCAACACCGACAACGCTTGCGGCAGCATTTCGTCGGCATCGGAATTAGGAAACCACAGGCTCAAAAAAAGAGAGTCAGGCATAAGAATTCCGCACACACATATGAACACCAATTAGATGCGAGTGAGCCCAATCGGTCGCACCGCGCGATGCGCCTGTAGCGGCTTGTTTCATTTGCTGCGCATGCCTTCCCCTGTTAGTATTTTTTGTTCTCACAAAATAGATAATTTTCTTAGCATTATCATCTCTTTTCTGGAGGCGACATGGCGGTGAAAGTCGGCATCAATGGGTTCGGACGCATTGGACGCAACGTATTACGCGCATCCCTGAACGATCCGAATCTCGAATTTGTGGCAGTCAACGATCTCACGGACCCCAAGACCCTGGCGCATCTGCTGAAATATGATTCGATTCTCGGAAATCTCAAGCAGAACATTTCTGCCGGAGCCGACAGCATCAGCATTGATGGACGCACCATCAAAGTATTCGCCGAGAAAGATCCCGCGAAGTTGCCGTGGGAATCGGTTGGCGCGCAAGTAGTCGTAGAATCTACCGGACGATTCACCGACGCAGCCGACGCCAAAAAACACATGCGGGGGCCGGTGAAGAAGGTCATCATTTCCGCTCCCGCCAAGAACGAAGATTTCACCGTCGTGCTCGGAGTCAATCATCAGGCGTATGATCCCGCCAAGCACCACATTATCTCGAACGCCTCCTGTACCACAAATTGCCTCGCTCCAATTGCGAAGGTAGTAAACGACGAATTCAAAATTGTATGCGGCACCATGACCACCATTCACTCCTATACCAATGACCAGGTAATTCTGGATTTTCCCCATAAAGACCTGCGTCGCGCACGCGCCGCGGCCATCTCCATGATTCCTACCTCGACGGGAGCGGCGAAGGCTTTGCGTCTCGTCATACCGGAACTGGATGGCAAGCTGGATGGATTTTCCATGCGTGTGCCCACGCCAAATGTTTCTGTTGTTGATTTGGTTGCATTCGTCGAGAAGAAAACAACTGCGGAACAAGTGAATGCAGCGCTGAAGAAAGCCTCTGAAAGCGGCCCGTTGAAGGGATATCTCGGCTACGAAGAAAATGAACTCGTCTCCGCCGACTTCAAAGGGGATGGCCGGTCTTCCATCGTTGACGCGCCAATGACGCGGGTTGTCGCCGGAAGCTGCGTGAAAGTAATTTCCTGGTACGACAACGAATGGGGCTATTCCAGCCGCGTTCGCGATCTGATCAACTATATGGCAAGCAAAGGCCTGTAGTGGCGCAGACGATTTCTAGTTTGCTTCCGAAACAAGAATCTGATGAGCTTGCAACCGGGAAGGGCCCGACTTTCAGGCGGGCCGATTATGGATTTTGGCGTACTTGCGCACGACTGGAAGTCGTGCCCTTTCCGTCTCACGATACAGAAAGTTTTCGAGGCCAGATTCTATTGCTCTCTCTATAAGGTGAAATTTCATGGCGAAGCTTTCCATCCGCGATCTCGAACTCACCGATCATCGTGTCTTCCTGCGCGTTGATTTCAACGTCCCTCTCGAAGACGGCCGGGTTATGGACGACACTCGCATCCGCGAAACTTTACCCACTATCGAATACGCATTGCGGCGCGGGGCGCGGCTTATCCTGGCGTCACACCTCGGACGGCCCAAAGGCAAACCCAATCCAAAGATGAGCCTCAAGCCAGTCGCCGAACGCCTGCGCATGCTTCTCGATAAAGAACTTGCGCGAGGAGAAAACGTTGGATTCTGTCCCGAATGCGTCGGCATTGAAGCGGAAGAAATGGCCGGCAAGCTTGAAAAAGGACAAAGCCTGCTGCTGGAGAATCTTCGATTCCATCCAGAAGAAGAGGCCAATGACGAAAAGTTTTCCAAGCAGCTTGCCAATCTCGCCGATTGGTACGTGAACGACGCTTTTGGCGCTGCGCATCGCGCACATTCCTCCACCGTGGGTATCACAAAGTTTATTCAGAAATCCGCCGCCGGATTGCTGATGCAGAAAGAACTCGATTATCTAGGCAAGGCGCTCCAAGATCCCGAGAAGCCTTTCATCGCAATCCTAGGCGGCGCCAAAGTCAGCGACAAAATTGCCGTGATCGAAAACCTGCTCACCAAAGTTGACGTGCTCATCATCGGCGGAGCTATGGCGTATACATTTCTAAAGGCACAGGGAAAACAAGTCGGCAAATCGCGCGTCGAAGAGGACAAGCTCGACCTAGCCCGCCAAATCCTGAAAGACGCCGAGGCGCACAAAGTGAAACTCTTATTGCCAACCGACCATCTTGCTGCCGACAGAATTGAACTTAACGCCCTTGTCAGAACAATTAACCCTGGCGAACCCATACCCGAGAATCTCATGGGACTCGACATCGGTCCCAAGACCATCGAGGCTTACTGCGAAGAAATTTCAGACGCACGTACGATCATTTGGAACGGTCCCATGGGCGTCTTCGAAGTATCGCCGTTTTCGCGTGGAACGTTCAAAATTGCTCGTGCCATTGCTGACAACGGCGCCGCCCTCTCAATCGTCGGCGGAGGAGATTCGGTTGCCGCAGTCCATTCCGCCGGAGTCGCCGACAAAATCACGCACATTTCAACCGGCGGCGGAGCGTCGCTCGAATTTCTGGAAGGCAAGAAATTGCCCGGAGTTGAGGCGCTCACCAATAAGAAATAGTTCTAGCTCGATTCAGGCGCCTGCTCAATCCGGAAACGGATCATTTCTTCTCATAAACTCACTCGAATTAAACCGATTTATCTTAATGAGTTGAAAAAAGGACTTCATGGCTCGCAAAAAAGTAATAGCTGCAAACTGGAAAATGTATAAGACCCCAGAGCAGACTCGCGCATTTTTCGACAAGTTTCTGCCGCTTGTAACCAGCCATCATCGCGACGAAATTGTCGTTTGCCCGCCATTTGTCTGCCTGAATGCGGCCCTCGAAGTAGCAAAGAATTCGAACGTCCAAATCGGCGGCCAAAATCTTTATTGGCAAAAAGAAGGCGCCTTCACCGGAGAAATTTCAGCCGACATGCTGCTAGCCGCTGGTTGCACGCATGTGATTATCGGACACTCCGAGCGCAGGCAATATTTCGGTGAAACCGACGACACCGTGAATTTAAAGCTCAAGATTGCACTCGGAGCCGGCCTCATCCCCATCGTCTGTGTCGGAGAAGTCCTTGAAGAAAGAGAGTCCGGCCTGACTGAAGACGTATTGCGCCGCCAATGTCTCCGGGCGTTCCATGCCATCTCCGCGAAGAAAGCAAGCCCGCTGGTGATCGCATATGAACCGGTGTGGGCGATCGGAACCGGCGAGACCGCTACGCCCCAACTCGCCGCGGAAGCGCATCTCTTGATTCGTGGAGAAGCCGCAAAGACTTTCGGCCATGAATTCTCCGATCAACTCCGCATTTTGTATGGAGGCTCGGTGAAGCCGGAAAACGCGAAGGCCTTAATGGCCGAACCCGAAATTGACGGCGCGCTGGTCGGCGGCGCGAGCCTCGATCCAGCCTCGTTTGCCGCCATTGTCAAATATTGACGAGATCCAAAACGAACTAAGATTATGTTCACTCCCCGTCCCATCGGGTATGTAAGAGGTCCTTACAAGGACACTCACGACGTCCCAAGAGGCTTGGGCGCGCAACACATAGCCGAAGGTGTTCTCGAAATACTCCCGGAATTCGAGGTCGGACTCACCGACATCGAGGGTTTCTCTCATCTCTTTGTCATCTGGATTTTCGATCGCTCCGGCGAATTTAAATTGCTGAGTACACCGCCCAGCGACAATCAGGCGCACGGTGTGTTTGCTACGCGGTCTCCGAGGCGCCCCAACCCGATTGGCCTCACCGTAGTCGAACTCTTACGGCGGGACGGTACGAGGCTCCACGTCCGCGGCATTGATATGCTCGACGGAACACCTATTCTCGATATCAAGCCCTACCTGTCAGGCGTTCCTTCGGAAGCGCTCCGGCGTGGCTGGCTCGCAGAAGCGGAAGCCCGCAGCGGCAAATGATTGCGTCTCTCGGGGTACTCGCAGGGGCGCCGTATAAGCTAAACTCTGTCGCAGAAAAATGACGGCCCCACATCCAACCTGGCTTACTAACCTTAACCGCGAAGTGGTATCGTGCACGCGCTGTCCGCGGCTCGTCGTTTATCGCGAACAAATTGCTCGCGAGAAGCGCCGCGCCTATCGCGACTGCGAATATTGGGGAAAACCCGTGCCCGGATTCGGCGATCCCAATGCGCGTGTTCTTGTGCTGGGACTAGCGCCGGGAGCTCACGGTTCGAATCGCACTGGACGGCCGTTCACCGGTGATGCATCCGGCAAATTCATGTACCCGGTGCTTCACGAGACGGGCTTCGCGAATCAATCAGAGGCGACATGTATTGAGGATGGATTGCAATTGAAGGACATGTATATCACAGCGGCAGCTCGCTGCGCTCCTCCCGGCAACAAGCCTCTTCCGCAAGAACTGGCGAACTGTTCCGAATATCTTGACCGCGAAATGGATGGGTTAAAAAATCTGAAGGTCGTGGTCGTGCTAGGAAAGATTGCTTTCGATGCCTATTTGAATTACATGAAACGGCGCGGACAGCTTCCCAGCAGAAAGCCTTATCTTTTCCAGCACGCCGCAAAATACAATATGCCGGATGGCAAGATTCTGCTCGCGTCCTACCATCCCTCGAACCAAAACACCCAAACGGGAAAGCTGACGCGAGAAATGTTCGTGAAGATATTCATCGAAGCCGCGCGCCTGGCGAAAACAATCCGGAAGTGAAGTAAATCGCAGCGCAGCTAGATTAATTTCTTTCTCAGCATATCCAGCGCCTGTTGTGACGCGAACTGGCAAATTCGTTTGCGGTCCCCCGTGAAATTGCGTTCCACGACTTCCGTTCCAGCGGCGCTCGCCAGAGCGTGAAACACAAGCCCCACTGGCTTCTGCGCGGTACCGCCGCTGGGTCCAGCCACGCCGGTGATGCCAATTCCGAAACTCGATTCACATCGTTTCCTGATTCCATCAGCCAAAGAGGCGGCCACTTCGCGGCTCACGGCGCCGTGGTCGGCAATCAATTGTTCTGGCACATCCGCAAAGGCAGTTTTCAATGCATTGGAATAAACAACCGCGCCACCAAGAAAATACCTGGAGCTGCCGCTTATGGAAGTGATACGCTCCGCCAGCAACCCGCCGGTGCACGACTCCGCCACTGCCACT
>DASYGR010000458.1:0-3620 GCA_035999525.1 Terriglobales bacterium | reverse complement strand
TGATCCGCGTAAGACGAGCGATGCTTCGCGTGCCCGTTGCGCATGGCTGCGGGAACCAGGTTTTCCACGTTCAGGCCCAGAAATTCCGCGCGAGTATAACCAAACATCCGCTCGGCAGCCTCATTGAGAATGGTAATTCGTCCTTGCTCGTCCACTTCCAGGATAGCGTCGGGCACGGCGTGCAGGAGTTTGCGATAGCGGCTCTCAAGGCTGCTCTCCTGCTGCGCTGCACCCGAGGCATTGGAGTCTTGATATGTCATATCGCTTTCAGCAGATTCATCCGGTGATTTGGTTCGGCAATTTTACTACCTGGAATATGTTGTGCGCAGAGCATAAGCACAACCTGAGAACAAGTTTAATAACAAGTGAGCATTTCGTCCCAGATCAAGAACTGTAAAGCGTGGCACGACTCGCGCGACTCGATTTCGACGCAATCTTTGTGTGGTCCCAGCCCAATTCTTTCTTTTTGGTTCCTTGCTGAAGGGGCAAACGTGGGCAAATAAGAGAAAAGCTGGCGGGGACGACGAGACTCGAACTCGCGACCTCTGCCGTGACAGGGCAGCGTTCTAACCAACTGAACTACGTCCCCAGCTTGCTTTCATCGGGTTGGAGCCAACCCGTTTATTTCCTGTCTTTTCTTACTGTCGATAGCGTCGCCTGTGTCAACTAATTCCACCCCGTATAACCGATTTCCGGGGTTTTATCGACAGGGAACCGTAAGGAAGTAAACCCTTCGATCCCCTAAAGCGAGCCCTTCGACCCGGAGCATCTGTCCATGCCCCGCGAATTAAATTGTAACAGAGGGAGTCCGAAAATCCCCAAAAGGGCATGCCCAAAATTTATGATTCCCAGCAAAATTGGTCTCAGGTGTTCGGTTTTTGCTTCAAGATTTCTGCCTTGCGCTCCACAGGAGAATCGGAGAAGTCTAATGTTAGTGGTCATTGATGATCTCTGACGAACTCATTTCCTGGGCTCAAATTTCCGTGATAACAAGTCCCTCGGCGGGACGCAGCGAGACGGTCCCGTTGATCAACTCTTTCTCACGGTCTAGAAATGTCGAAATTACGATCTGTCCTTTCCCGAAAGCAGTTTCTCGCGGCTCATGGCCGAGATTCAGAAGAATGACCAAACGCTTCGTGTTGTCTGTGCGATGGTAATGAAGAAGAGGACCTTCTGCTCTTAGGCTTTCAACGCGGCCCGAGATCAATGTTTCATTTTCCCGCCGCAGCCGAATCAGTCTGCGATAGAGATTGAGTATGGAGTCCGGTTGACGGGATAGAGTGGCGGCATTGACCTTGTCGTGATCCTTTCCTAACGGCAACCATGGTCGAGCTTCAGTAAATCCACCTTGAGGTGAATTGTCCCATGGCATCGGCGACCGCTCAGGATCCCGTCCTAGACCTAACCCTGGCTCATTCTTTTCCGCGGGGTCTTGCACCTCTGCCGGTGGGACGGGCACATTGACCATGCCAATTTCTTCGCCATAGTAGATTGTTGGTGTGCCCCGCAATGTAAGTAGTAACATCGCTGCAACTCGCGCCTGATCCGGACCTATTCTGCTGGCAATACGCGCTTGATCGTGATTACCCAGCACCCAATTCGGCCAAGCACCAGCCGGAAGGGCTGCTTCATACTCTCGAATGATTTGCGCGATTGTTTCTGCATTCCACGCGCACAAGATGAGCTGAAAATTGAAAGGCAGATTCGCACCGCGTAGGTCCTTTCCGTAATAACTGACAAGCTGTTTCAGGGAAAGGTAGATTTCACCGATAAGGACACGCTGCGGATATTCGTCCAGCACGGAGCGCATTGCTGCAACCAATTCGTGGGTCTCGCGTCTATCGGCGTTATAAACCGGCAACAATCGATTGGAGGCCGGACCATTGCTCTGATAAGCAGGATTAAGCGGGTTATCGCGGAATTGGTCATCTTTGATTAATAGCCACAGTACATCCACTCGAAATCCATCGACTCCGCGGCTGAGCCAGAATCGCAGTACGTTCAACATCGCTTCCCGCAATTGCGGGTTGCGCCAATTGACATCCGGCTGCTGCTTTAGGAACGAGTGATAATAAAATTGCTTTGTGGACGCATCCCATTCCCAAGCTGAACCGCCGAAGTTGCTCAGCCAATTGTTGGGCGGATCACCGTTGAGAGCAGCATCCCGCCACAGATACCAATCGCGTTTTGGATTGTCGCGCGAGGAACGGCTCTCGAGAAACCATGGATGTTGGTCTGAAGTATGGTTGGGTACAAAATCAAGGATCAGCTTGAGTCCGCTTTCGTGAACAGCTTTGAGCAGTCGATCAAAATCTGCAAGCGTGCCAAAGATTGGGTCGATGCCGCAGTAATCGGCAACGTCATAGCCAAAATCTGCCATGGGAGATGGATAGATTGGCGCGATCCACAGGGCATCTACTCCAAGCTCGACAAGATAATCGAGACGGGAAAGAATGCCCGATAAGTCTCCAATACCGTCATTGTTCGAATCTTGAAATGATCGCGGATAAATTTCAAAAATAATCCCGCGCTGCCACCATTCCGTTACTTGCATCTTATAATTGGCGCCTCTTTTTCTTTGACTCGCCCAAATTCCTGACGAAAGCAAATCAACTGAATGATCAATGATCTTTGGTATAAGAACTCGATCATCTATTGCCTCTCGGTCTCCACATACATGGATGCAAATGGTGACGGAATCGGTGACTTTCGTGGTCTCATGAATCGCCTGGATTACCTGCAAGGTCTGGGCGTGACCGCCATCTGGCTGATGCCATTTCAGCCGTCTCCACTGAGGGATGATGGTTACGATGTGGCGGATTATTACGGAGTGCATCCCAATCACGGCACGCTAGGCGATTTTGTTGAATTCACACATGGCTGCAAGCAAAGAGGAATCCGGGTGCTCATTGATCTGGTCGTCAACCACACATCGGATAAGCATGCCTGGTTTCAAGAAGCGCGTTCTGATCCAAAATCCAAATATCGAGATTGGTATGTGTGGTCAAAGAAGAAGCCAAAACATGCCGGTGATGGAGTGGTGTTTCCGGGTGTTCAGAAATCCACCTGGAATTATGACACGCAGGCGGGTGCCTGGTATTTCCACCGATTTTACGAATTTGAGCCGGACTTGAATACATCGAATCCGGAAGTGCAGGCGGAAATTCTGAAGATTATGGGTTTCTGGATTCAATTGGGAGTGTCAGGATTCCGCATGGATGCTGTCCCATTCGTGATTGCGGAAAAGGGGCCGAATATAAAAGTTCCAGCAGAGCAATATGACATGCTGCGAACTTTTCGGGAGTTTCTTTCCTGGCGGGAAGGCGACGCCATTATTCTTGCTGAAGCCAACGTGCTGCCGAAAACAGATATGGATTATTTTGGCGATGCCGGTGAGCGCTTGCAGATGATGTTTAATTTTGCAGTCAACCAACGCATGTTCTATGCGCTGGCAACTGCCGATTCCCGTCCCTTGAAGAAGGTCCTTAAAGAGACAAAAATATCCGAAGCCACGGCGCAGTGGGGCCAGTTTCTGCGCAATCATGACGAACTGGATCTGGGGCGGCTGACTGAGGAACAGCGCCAGGCAGTGTTTGCGGCCTTTGGTCCTGACAAAGATA
>DASYGR010000335.1:0-7641 GCA_035999525.1 Terriglobales bacterium | reverse complement strand
ATAACTGATCGAGCCACGCCGGATCGTAATTCGCGATGCGTCTCGCGAGGACTTGACGTTCCCAGGCATTCGCCGGAATTTCGAATCCCTGCAACTGCTTTAAGACTTCTAGAGTCGCGCGCTCGCCCTGCATTTGCGAGCCGGGAGCAATGCGCTGCCAGCGGAACAGCCAGCGCATGAATTGCGCTGAAGTCACAGGCTGAATTTGCTTGCGCAGAGTTGCGACAGTAAGGCGATGAATCCGGGCCAATAATCGGCGGTCACACCATTCGATTTCAGGCGTGTGTGGCGCGGGGGTGCCTGCCCGCAAGGCTTCATCCGTAAACTTTCCACGCAGAATCGCGCCGCTCGCTTCCATGCGGAGCAGCGCCTGCTCAATTTCGGAGGACGATATCCCCAGTAGCGACGCGAGGTAGCTAGCGGTTACTGGACCGATATGCGACATCCATCCTGTGACGAGCGCGAGCAAAACGTCTTCGCGGGTTGGTATCGTCCCATTGATTTCGGCGGGTTGCGGCGTGAAGCCCGCATCAGGAAAAAGCAGGTTAAATGATTTTGCGCGTTCAGCAGTGACCCAGTAATCGCGAACGCCAACCGTAGCGGTCGTAACGCGTCCCTGGTCCAGCAAATATTGGAAATATATTTGCCATTGAGGATGGGCATCGGTCACGTAGGGGCAGCCGTCTCCAGGTGCCCAACCGGTGCTTACGTGGTTCTTGGGCAGGGCGATCAGCGTATGCAGCACATCATGCAATTCATCGGCGTCCCGCACGTCTGGCCAAGCCTCTTCGCGTACCTGTGCAATTGCGGTTGGGTCTAGTTTGCCGACTTCTTCGAGTACCGATTCCGGCAGAATGCGCCGCATCTCAACGGCGCGCGCACGCCTCTCTTCGAGCGGAGCGTCGTCCAAATAGGCATAGGGATTCGCGTTCAGAATTTCGTGTGAGAATTGCGACGGCACGGGCGTATCTACGGCCACGCAGCGAATTCGCCCATCCGCCATGCCATTGAGCAGGTTTTTCAGCCCGTCAATATCCATCGCCTCATGAAGGACATCCTTCATCACTTCATCTACTAACGGATGTTTAGGAATCTGGATGTCGCCGACAATATTTTCCTGGCACGCCGCTACGTCAGGGAAGACAGATGCCAAGAGGTCGTCGGCGCGCATGCGCTGGATTTGTGGGGGAACTTTCTTTCCGCCCTGAAAACGAAGCAAGGCTAAAGAGCGATTGGCGTCCCAGCGCCAGCGGGTGGCAAATATCGGAGATGTGCATGCCGCTTGTATCAATACTTCCTGGACGGTTTCAGCGTTCAGGAAATGGAAGACGTCGCCCAAAGGGAAGCTATGCTGCTCGGCAAGGGCAATGTTGAGTCCGTTATCCGTCGCGGCGGCCTGCAATTCGAAATTAAAGCTGCGGCAGAAGCGCTTGCGCAGAGCCAGCCCCCACGCCTTGTTGATCCGTCCGCCGAAGGGTGCGTGGATGACCAACTGCATTCCTCCGGCCTCGTCGAAAAATCGCTCGGCGATCACGGTATCTTGAGTCGGAACTGTGCCCAAGACAGCGCGGCCTTCGAGCACGTACTGAATGGCCTGCTCGGCGCCGGAATCATCGAGTCCACATTCTTCTTTCAACCACGCTACAGTCGCGGCCACTTCGGGCTGGTTTTGGGAAACGCCAATCGGTGAAGTGTTGGGCAGCATTTCACTGATCTGCCGGCGGAAGTCGGCTACGTGCAGAGATAATTCCTCCGTGCGAGCGGGAGCCTCGCCTCGCCAGAAAGGAACACTGGGCGGTGCGCCGTGTGCGTCTTCTACAATCACTCGTCCGGACTTGCCTTCCACGCGCCGGATGCGCCAGGAACTATTACCAAGCAACATGATGTCGCCGGCATTGCTCTCCACGGCAAAATCTTCATCGAGAGTGCCGACGACGGTTCCTTCTGGTTCGAGAACGACCGTGAACAGAGCTGTTTGAGGTATGGCGCCCCCGCTAGTAATCGCGGCAAGACGCGCTCCGCGACGCGCTCGAAGCTTGCGATTCACGCGGTCCCGATGGAGGTATGAGCCGTAGCGGCCCCGCCGGGCGGCAATCCCTTCAGAAAGCATTTCGAGCACGGAGTCGTAAATATCTCGCGACAGATTCCGGTAGGGATATGCACGCCGGACAAGCGCGAAGAGTTCATCTTCATCCCATCCGTCGCTCGCTGGTTGTGATTGCGTAGGGACAGCCGCCATCGGCTGTCCATTCGAGCGAAGCTCCGCAGCATTTCCGCTGGATGCGCAAGCCGCAACAATCTGCTGGGCCAAAATATCCAAAGGCGCATCGGGAATCATGATCCGGTCGAGGTCGCCATGCCTGATGGCGCGCACCAGCGCTGCACACTCTTGAAGTTCGTCGCGCGTAGTGGCGAAGAAGCGTCCCTTGGGAATTGCTCCTCGCCAGTGGCCGGAGCGTCCAACGCGCTGCAATGCGACCGCAATCGCCCGAGGGGAGCTGATTTGGACAACGAGGTCAACGGTGCCAATATCAATGCCAAGTTCGAGGGATGCGGTTGCGACCAGTACTTTGACTTTGCCCTCTTTGAGTTTGTTCTCGGCGCTGAGGCGTAACTTGCGCGACAGACTTCCGTGATGCGCCGCAACTCTGTCTTCGCCGATTCGTTCCGCAAGATGGTGTGAGAGCCGTTCGGCGAGACGGCGCGTGTTGACGAAAACTAAGGTCGAACGATGCTGCTCGACGAGTTCAACTAGGCGGTTGTAGATCTCGTCCCACATTTCGTTGGTCGCGATTGCTCCCAATTCGCTGGCGGGAATCTCGATGGCCAAATCGAGTTTGCGCTTGTGCCCGACGTTCACGATGACCGGAGCCGGACGAGAATTACCGGTCAGGAAATGTGCGATTTCTTCGATCGGTTTTTGAGTGGCGGAAAGTCCAATACGAATTAATAGCCGTTTGCCGAGAGCTTCGAGCCGCTCCAATGAAAGCGTTAAATGCGCTCCGCGCTTGTCATCGGCGACGGCGTGGATTTCGTCCACGATCACGGTTTCAACGTCGCGCAGGATGGCCCGGCTTTTTTCGGCAGTCAGCAGAATGTAAAGCGACTCCGGCGTAGTAACCAAAATATGAGGAGGTCGCTTCAGCATTGCGCGGCGCTCGGGCATGAGGGTGTCCCCGGTGCGAACTGCCGTGCGAATTTGCGGCATCAGCAGGCCGCGATCTCCGGCCATCTGAAGGATTTCGCCGAGCGGGACTTCGAGATTCTTCTGAATATCATTGCCGAGAGCTTTTAGTGGGGAAACGTAGAGGACTTCGGTACGATCTTGCAAATCTCCCGCCAGAGCTTTGCGGACTAGGCGATCAATACAGGCGAGAAACGCAGCCAACGTCTTTCCGGAGCCAGTGGGAGCAGAAATCAGCGTAGTTCGCTCAGCCAGAATGTGAGGCCATCCCTGTTCCTGCGGTTCCGTGGCTGTACCGAAGCGCGCTACGAACCAGTCGCGAACGAGCGGGTGAGCCCAATCCAGAGGGGATGCGGTAGAAATCGGAGAAAGTGAAGACACAGCAGCCTATTTTAAACGCAATATACTGTTTCGTAAAATGTTCGCCTGGGCGGACTGCCAGTTTGCGTGAGGTCGCGTCGTGAATGTGCGGAGTTTCGGAATGACGACTGAAATCGGGTAGGCTGTTTAAACCTATGAGACGCGAATATCCAGAAGCGCCGATTGTCGGAGTCGGCGCAATCATTATCGAGCATGGGCGCGTCGCTCTGGTCAAGCGCGGTCATGATCCGTTTATCGGCGATTGGTCCATTCCCGGCGGAGCGCTCGAACTTGGAGAAACTGTTACTGATGCCGTCCGAAGGGAAGTTTTGGAGGAAACCACCCTTTTCGTTGAACCGGTCTCTTTGCTGAACGTCTATGATCGCGTGATTCTGGACAACGATGAACGAATCCTCTACCACTACGTACTGATTGACTATCTTTGCAAACGGATCTCAGGAGACTTGCAGGCGGGCAGCGATTGCGATCGTGCACACTGGTTCACCGAAGAAGAAGTCGCGAAACTCTCACTTCCTGCCGATACGGCGGAAGTAATCCGGTTGGGATTTGGAAAGGCGGCAGCTATATCCAGCCCAGGATAGCTGAGTAATTTATTCCAATTCCTATGCGGTTCAGGGGACTTCTCAATGACTGAAGATGGAAGGTGCGGTACCGTCTTTTTTCTTTTGGAACCCGTTCACAAAGGCAGGGGGCGTCTTGGCGTGGTGATTGCCAAGCATCCATTCGAGCCGATTCTGTAGATCTGACTTATTTAGTTCTCCCAATACGCGACCTATGAGCTTGCCGTCCGCATCGAAGAATGCAGTGGCAGGAATCACTTCGCCTAACTTAAATCGTGCCATCTGGTCGCTTGTGGCGCCCACTAAGAGTGGGAACGGAATCTTGTTGCTCTCAGCAAACGGTTGAATCAGCGATTGACTTTTCTCGTCATCCACTGAGGCGCCAAGCACCACCACGCCTTTGTCCTCATACTTTTCTTGCATCTCAGCAAGTAGAGGCATCTCATGGCGGCATGAAGTGCACCATGTAGCCCAGAAATTCAGCACGACGATTTTGCCCTTATATTTGCTAATGTCTTGCGTGTTTCCGTGTGTATCGCGTAATGAGAGCGGCGCAGCTTCGTCATGCTCTCTGCCAAATGCGATTGTTGCCAGCAACACGAAGGCCGGAATCACTAGGGCTCGTACTTTTACCATAGGTCCTCCCCTACACGCACGTTCAAAATGAACGCGAATATCCCAACAAAATGAGATAGTCAGCAAAGGCCGCGTCTCCAGCCGTGCCCTGAATCAGGTCTGGGACGCTACGTTTTCGGTTGCGCTGCACTGCCACTGGTATGTTCAGAGACCAAATCGCCTTTCCGCGCTCGTATTGCATACCAGGCTCAACTGACAACGCATATCCAGGACGTCGAAACCCGAGGCTGCCGCCAATGAGATCGCGGACTTTAACGCCTTCGTAGCGCATGCCGAACTTAGCGGCCATGCCCCGGATTTTTGGAACCGGATAGGCAACACCGCCGTCCGCCAGGTACTGGTCTGGGATCGACATAGTAGAGCTGAGCGGATTTGACGGAAACTTCACTCCCGCCAGTGAAGCGTTCCGAACGCCGTTCTGCTCTTGCGGCGTGAGCAGGTATGTCCCTGAGGCGTAGAGCACTGCCTTTCTTACACGCTGATAAGCCTCGGTCCCCAGCGAAATACCGTATCCGCCCGCACCGAGTTGGATAGATTGATCTACGAACACCCGTTGCGGGCCATTCACCGTATTGACGGTGTCACGCACATCATCACTGCCGGTGGGAAAGACCGTGCCAAAAGAAAATGCGATATTGTGACGCTTTTCCGGCGGAGGACGAAGCAGCCAAAACTCCGCCGACACCGCGAGGTCACCGATACCGTTTGCATGGCTCACCTGGTCAGGCGCATTTGGGATATGCAGAAGAGTTGCGAAGAGTTGGTGATCGTAAGTGCGCGTGGCATTCATTATCGGTAGGCTTGCTGTCAGGCTCCAACGCGGATTGATCTTGTATGTGATCGAAACGTCAAACAGATTAATGTAATTGACCACTTGCGTTTGCTGGGCTTCGCGTCGGGTTTGCTCCGTCGTGCCGACGAAATGGCGGAACGAATGTTGATAGCGGTAACCAGTCGAGATGGACCAATGATGCGCAGAGAAAGGACTGTCGTCTTCCGGGAGCTTCGCTTTCTCGGCGTCGGTATCAGATGTACTGCACAACGCGCCAATCACGGGCGCGCTAGATCTCGCGGCCACTCAACCCTGACCGGCAGCACGCACCGATACGATCAGCACTACAGCAAGGAGTAATGAGGAAGCAGACAGTTTCGAATGTCCCATCAGTAATCATCCCTTCAGAATAAGGAAACGATAGTAGGGGTAATCCGACGGACTCACAATAATGTTTTTACATTAACAAAGAAGCCTCGTACCCAAGCCGTGACTGCTTAACGCCTAGACGGGGTTCAACGGACAGGATTACGGGCAGATAAAGATTTTCGATTTGCGCGCGTTACGGCCAAGAATAGGCAATGGTGCGCAATAGATATCGAGAAATGAACATCAAGGAACTGATTGAGAAACCCGCAGCCTAGGTGATCGGCGTCACTCTCTTCTGGCTGACCTCGTCGCGTTCCACCACCCCGTCCTTGATGTAAACGACGCGATGCGCATACTCCGCAATGTCGTGCTCGTGGGTCACGACGATAATGGTATTTCCCTCAGCTTGCAAGCGATCAAATAATGCCATGATCTCGTTGCCGGTCTGTGAATCAAGGTTCCCGGTAGGTTCGTCGGCGAGGATGATGGACGGGCGATTCACCAAAGCGCGGGCAATTGCAACTCTCTGCCGCTGACCTCCGGAAAGTTCATTCGGCTTGTGCATCATCCGCGATTCCATGCCGACTGACGTCAACGCATCCTTGGCCCGTTGAACCCGCTCATCCGAAGGTACGCCAGCGTAGATAAGAGGCAACTCAACGTTGTGCAGCGCCGTGGCGCGGGCGAGCAGATTGAAGGTCTGAAAGACAAAGCCAATTTCTTTATTCCGGATGCGAGCCAGTTCGTCATCGTCCAGTTCGCTGACACGCTGGTTATTCAGCCAATACTCACCTTTGCTGGGCGAGTCGAGGCAACCGATCAAGTTCATCAACGTTGACTTGCCGGAGCCGGACGGGCCCATGATCGCAACGTATTCGTTGCGGCGAATCTGAAGGTTCACGCCACGCAGGGCGTGCACCTGCTGCTCTGATCCCATGTCATAGGTCTTCCACAAGTCAATCGTGGCGATCATGCAGGATTCGGGCGGCGCTGCCACGACTGGTCCGGGAATGTTGAGTACTTCTGCGGTTGCCATTTTGTTCTCCTGACTCTCTGGGGACACTCACCCGCTCCGATCAATGATATCTATACTTGACCTATCTTTACTTTGACGGACTGCCTCGACTAAGGTTAGACGCTCACCAAATGTTATGACTGGGCCAGACTCAAACTCGCTTTTTTAAGAGCTTTGCTCTTCTTCCTTCTTCGGCTCAGAATTATCTATCTTGACATTGACTCCGGGTCGCATAGTCCGCAGCACTTTGTAGCTTCCGGTGACAATCTCGTCGCCCTCTTTCAGCCCACTTAGCACTTCAATGTTCGTCGTCCCGGCAATCCCGGTATTCACCGGAACGAATTCAGCTTTGTGATTCCGAACCACAAAGACGCCCTGAATCTCCTTGTTCTCCTTGGCTTTCGCTGCTTCGGCGCTTGATTGTGGTGCGGCGGCATGGACCGAACCGTTGTCCTGACTTTTATCTATCAGATCTTCGGGACGACGAACCGTCAACGCCTGAATGGGTATTGTCAGTGCATTGCTACGCGTGGCCGTAGTGATTTTGGCTGTCGTGGACAGTCCGGGACGAATGTCGGACGGCGGATCCGTGAGCGTGACCACGACCTTGAAGTCCTTCGCCTCCTCGTTCGCGGTGGTCTCCTGCGATGTCGCAACCCCGGTCGAGCGCACAATCGCGTTGTCGCCGATTTCTGAGACGACTCCCTTAAATACTTGGTTCGGC
>DASYGR010000437.1:0-4598 GCA_035999525.1 Terriglobales bacterium | reverse complement strand
AGGCCTCACGGCTTGGATGGAAGGCTGGGCGATGCCAGTGGAGCAAGCGGTCCGTGAAGCGCTTGACGGTAACGCGGAAACAGGTCTTCTCAGCTGAAACTCTTCTTAACTCAATTTGCGGTGTTGGGATCAATCATGCGCCGCACTGCCGAGACGCGATTCGCCGGAAAGCCTCCGCGGCGGGCGTGCTCGCGAACCGTTTCCTCGTCGGGCGCCAGGTACACGCAATAAATTTTATCGCCGGTGACATAGCTGTGCAGCCACTTGATCTCCGGTCCCATATCCTTTAGGACGCCAATCGACTTTTTGGCGATCGCCTGAAATTCCGCATCCGATAAATTGCCTGCGCCCGGGATTTCCCGCTCGATCACAAATTGGGGCATAGCCACCTCACCAAAAGGTGATCGTAGCAGAAGTTGCTCGGTCTCGTAGGAAGGGGAATCCTGATAAAAGCGTTTCTGACCATTGAATAAGACATTTCTCCGATCGTCGCTATTTCACGCGAGGGTGCGTGTTAGGATACTTTATCCAATCCACCAACGATGGAGTATCCGGTGAACAGAAAAAGCGGCTGCTGGTTTCGCATTGGAGTGTTAATCGTCTCTTCGCTGCTCCTCCAACTCAGCCTTGCAAATGCGCAATCGGATCAGCCGGGACACCCTATCGGCAAGGTCTCAACTGACGGCAATCTCGTCGTCATGGAATTGAATGAGGGAGCGCTGGGAAAAGCAAACCTCTTCGACCTGGCCGGACGCACAATGCGTTTTACTCCGGAAGGTTCGGGGTATCGTGTCGAGAATACGACCTTGCAATGGGACCCCGAGTTCGGCCCAGAACTGACTGGCGCAGATGTCACCCTGCACAACTTCGCATTTCCATTTTCGGGCAAGAATTGGAATTCATTCCTCGTGGGAACAACCGGATCAATCAGTTTTGGCGAAGGTAGCGAGAGGAGCGAAGGCTTCGATGGCCCTGGTCCTCGCGGACGAGTTGCCGGAGTATCCATCGAGCGATTCGACCCGTTGGGAGAAGCAGCCGGCACGCTGGTCAACACCGTTCCCGCACTCTGTGTCTTCTTCAAGCCGCGGACGAGCGGACCTCATTACGTGAAGGAACTTGCCGATCGTGTCGTCGTCACATGGGACCTTACCGAGCCTTTCGGCAATATCCAGGATTTCACCTGGTATAAGACGATCAATCGCTTTCAGGCGGTGTTGCATCGCAACGGCGCGATCGAGTTTTCTTACAATCAGATCGCAGCCAAGGATGCGATCGTCGGCGTTTACCCAATGCTCTCCGGCGAGGAGAAGCCACTCGCGACGATCCCTGTTTCGACGCTCAGCGCCGCCGGGCCGCACGCAGCGGCCGCTGCGAACCTTGACATCCGCAATCTGAAGGTTTCGGTCATTGATGGCCTTCTTCTGAAGGTCACGTTTGAAACCCGAGGGCCGGTGCCGCCCGACGGCGATCCCGCAGTGCGAGGCGTCGCGTACCGCGTCTTCTTCGATAAGAATCCTTCCGCATCCAAAGATTCGGCTCATCCGTCAGGGGATCATTCCTCATTGCTCTGGACCATCCGGGGCTTTGGACGGCGCGGCCGCCCGACCCGCTACGTTGCGTTCGGCGAGGGAGTCTCCCGTGCCGTGAAAACGAGTGGCAACACGATCGCGATGCAGGGGATGTTGCCAAACTCCCTTCGCGACGCCAAACAATTGACTGTCCACGCCGAGAGCGCTACCTATGCGAATCCAGAGTCTGACGATTCGGAGAAGATTGTCGCGCAAGTATCCCCTCAAGTCGTTCATCTGTCCGGCATTCGCAACGCTGAAGTCCATCTCTCTTCGCTTACGCGCAAAGATGGCCCGTTTCCTGTTGTCTATGAATCGTTCCACTATCTAGATCTACCTCGACCCGAGGATCTTGCATGCACAGTAATCAAAACTCTCGGCGATAAGTTTGACTTCCTGGCTTACTATTCCGACTTCCGCGTGGACAATCAAGAAGCGGGCACACCGAGCGATGGACCGGTGGGAGGCGGGGTGACCGGCATCGGACAAACCCAACACGATCTTGAGAGTTATTGCAGTCAGGGCAGGTTCCAATGGGGGTTCGTACAGCCGGTATTCGTCGGCTCCAACCAGATGCAAGAGCGTCCACCAGAAGACGCGCCAGTCGCGGGCGACCATGACATAACATTTTATCTGCATCAACTGAGCGAGATATCAGCAGACGGAAAGATACTTCCCTACAACTATGCAATGTCGCAGATTGGCCACGAAATGGGCCACCGCTGGGCCGCATTTGTCTCCGCCAAAGTGAATGGAGAGACAATTCCTCTCGGCCCCGTGCATTGGGCGCGAGGATTGCAAGCTCGCGTAGCATTTCCTTATCAGCGGCCGACAGAGGCGTCGGCAATGGGCGGAGGCGTCTGGCAGGACAACTTCGACGGCACATACACCCAACTCGATGACGACTACTACGTTCCAGCCACCGGATATTCCTATCTCGACTTGTATTTAATGGGCCTGATTTCGCCCGCGGAAGTTCCCGACTTCTTCATTCTGAAGAATCTCGTTCCGGCAGGCAAAGACGCGAATGGTCATCCGATATTCGAAGCCGACCCAACCAAAGTGACGATTCAAGATGTGGTCGCCAGCGAAGGACCGCGCGTACCAGATGTTGACCATTCACAAAGAAAATTCAACACCGGAATCGTCGTCGTTGTTGAGCACGGCCAAAAGCCGACCTCTGAACTCATCGAGCGAGCCAACGGCATTCGCCAACAATGGATTAAATATTGGGCGACAACAACGGGACACCGCGCCTCCATGACAGCAAGCCCGCAATAAGTTCACCGCCCTTTCGGCTTGTTGTAGCCAGTCCCCAACCCTGGCTAGTTGATCGTAAAGTTCATCGGCGCGGATGTTTCAGGCAATGTGCCACCGCCATACATTCCGCCTGGCGTGCCTGGATTCGTGACCGTAACTGGTACAGTGCCGCTGGTCTTGTCGGCTGAACCGGGAACTGTTGCCATAAGCTGGTTGGCGCTCACAAACATCGTCGTCATCGCCGTGCCGTTGAAGTTCACAGCCGCACTGCTTGAAAAGTTACTCCCGTTAACGGTCATAGTGAAAGCAGTACCCGCACTCGTACTGGTAGGAACAAGCTGGGAAATTGCGGGCGTCGTTCCCGGTTGCGCCGGCGTGGTTTTTTGGGAGGAGTAGCCGCACCCCAGTCCGGTAGCCAGCAACCATGCCAGCAACACCACTATCGGTGAAATTTTCATGAAAAAGCTCCAAGGGTAGTAACCCTAGGAGCAGTTTACGAACCAGTACGAACATGCATGTCAGAGCCGCGTCATTTTGCAGTCAAGCCTTCGTCATAGAAGTTACAAGTCCGGCGACGACAAATTTCAAGATAGTAGGGACGGGTGCAAATCTGTCCCGGCGTGTTCAGAACGGAAGATCGTCATTGAACCGGAAGTATATCGAACTCTATTTTCACTTCATCTTTGACCTTAACTGTTCCCCCCGCGATGCGTATCGGAATTATGCCGAAGTCGCTTTGTTTGAAAGACGCGGAACCGCGATAGTGTCCGTTCTCTAACGACACCATCACAACTACCGGTTGAGTCCTTCCATGTAGGTTCAGGTTCCCGCGTACCTCCCAGTGAGCATCCCCGGTTTTGGTTATGGTGGTGGAATCGTAAGAAATCTTGGGAAAATGCTCCACATCGAGAACTTCGGCCCCTTCCATCGTGCCCTGTATATCGGCACGGCTGCTGGCCGAAATCTCTGGGTCGAGTACGCGCATCTTGCGCGCGTCTATGTGAAGTTGAACGCTTCGATCGGCGGAAGAATTGATCTCACCCCCGTCAATCGGAACCTGTATTTCGTGGTCGTGCGCGAACGCGGAAAACATGCCGGACTTGAAGACTCGGATCGTCAAACTGGATTTGCCTACATCAATCGCTTGGCGTTGGGCACAAAGGTTTTGAGGTCCGACCGCCCACATCCCGATTGCCAGCATTCCCCACGCCAACTTCGTAAATCTCATTGTTCTCCAAATTAGACGTATGCCTTCATGCTGCTCACATCTTCCCATGAGTTCACTATTCGCGGAGAACTCGGCGTCAGACGCGTATGCAACCTGGAACATTCATGGGCGGGAGGTTCCCAGGCAATAAGACGAATGTGCGCACAGGCGGGTTGCTGGATCAGCGTCACGGTCATGTAAGCAGATTGTCATTTGTCTGTCGTCGAGAGAAGTCAACGCCGAAACGCGTTCGCGCGGTTTCGCAAATTGCTAGGCGGCTAGATCAGTGCGGATGGGCTACTTCCGGTGGCGGCGAAAACTTCGGCGGCCTCTTGCCCGGCGATTTCAACGAAGGCTCGAACTACGACAGGATCAAATTGGGTTCCTCCAGCCGAATTAAGCCGGCTCACCGCTTCTTCGTGTGAAAGGCCTTTGCGGTAGCAGCGATTTGAAATCATGGCGTCGTAAGCATCAATCACTGCCACAATTCGCGATCCAATCGGTATTTCGCTGCCCTTCAGCCCTCCCGGATATCCTCGGCCGTCGTAACTTTCGTGATGATG
>DASYGR010000434.1:0-4572 GCA_035999525.1 Terriglobales bacterium | reverse complement strand
ATGTTTTTGCGTTTTTGCTTGATTTCGTCGTTTCTGCTCTTGCCTCTTAGCTCGCTACACTCCCAGGCTGGAGACAAACCGAACTCGCCAAATGCCACCTTCCAGTCCAAGGTGCGGGTCGTGCTTCTGGACGTGGCTGTGACCGACCGCGGCGACCGGCCAATCGCCGGCCTGCAAAAAACAGATTTTCAAGTTCTTGAAGAAGGCAAGCCGCAGATAATCGCATCTTTTGAGGAGCACAATGGTGTACCGCCGCATCAAGCTGCGATACCGCCGTTGCCTGCTCATTTTTACACCAACTATCCGTTGAACAGCGCCGCGGATTCGGTGAATGTACTCATGCTGGATGCACTCAATACGCCGCTCGGAGATCAATCAAACGTGCGGGCGCAGATGGTCACCTATCTCAAGAAAATCCAGCCCGGACCGCAGTTGGCGATTTTTACGCTCACATCACAGATGCGCATGGTGGAAGGATTCACCGCAGACCCATCGCTGCTGCTGACGGCACTTAACCACAAAAATTGGGGAGGCGGCCCGCAATCTTCTCCGTTGCTCCGCACTAACGAGGAAGACAACGTGGATCAGCAGATGATCAACGCGGTGGCCGACGCTTCGGGGCCTGTACTGACGCCGCAGGCGCAGGCGTCCATTCAAGCCATGAAAGAATTTATGCAAGAGACGAAGAACTACCAGACGTACTCGCGCGTAGAAATGACACTCCAAGCATTGCAACAGTTGGCGCGCTATCTTGGCGGTTTTCCAGGGCGCAAGAACGTGATCTGGTTTTCAGGGTCTTTTCCTCTAAGCATTCTTCCTACTAAGGGCCAGGATTATGACTTCAGTTTTTCCGACAAGTACAAGGAAGAGCTTCGAAAAACCACGAATATGCTGGCTGCGGCACAGGTGGCGATTTATCCCATCGCAGCGGAAGGGCTTGCGTATGAGCAATCTCTCACCGCGAGCTCCCAATCCATACTGGATCGTAGCCAGGTGGGGAATGATCCAGGAATAAACGCTGTTCAGGTTGCCGGAACTGGGCTAGGGGGGTGTAGCACACCGGACTGCAAAGCTGCGGACGAACGCAGAGAACGCTATGCCAGCCAGGCCACGATGGACGAAATTGCGAAAGACACAGGCGGAGAAGCTTTTTACAACACGAATGGGCTGAAAGAAGCGCTCGCCAAAGTGATCAGCAATGGCGCGCAGTATTACACGATTTCCTATTCGCCGACGGACACTAAGATGGATGGCAGATACAGGCCTATTGAGGTCAAGTTGCTTAATGGCCGCTACAAACTAGCCTATCGCCGCGGCTACTTTGCTGAGGATGACAAGCCAGTCAAGAAAACGGACTCGGCAACTACCAACGATCCCCTGGAGCCGCTGATGGGGCGGGGAATGCCGGACTCTACCCAAATTCTCTATGAGATACGCGTTCTGCCATCGGATCCCCAACCGGCCCCTCAAGCGGCCGTCGCGGGAGATAATGCGAAAGTAAAATTGCCAGTGACGCGTTACGCGGTGGACTTCGCAATCTCAACCAAGGACCTCGCGCTCGGAGCGACTCCTGATGGTATGCACCAGGGAACCGTCGAAGTGTCCCTGGTGGCCTATGACCATGACGGCAATACGCTGAATTGGCTGGTGAGATCCATTGATATGTCATTGAAGCCACAGCTGTACGCTGCCTTCGAGCAAGGAGGCGTTCAGGTGCACCAGGAGATAGATGTTCCGAAGGGCGACGTTTTTCTGCGCACCGGGATCTATGATCCAAAGACGGGCAAGGCGGGCACGCTAGAGATTCCGCTAAACGTCGCCACCGCATCGGCGACGGCGGCAAAGTAGGAGATTACGCAATGATCCAAAACCGCTCCGTGCCGCCCGATACGATACTGCCCCATATCGTATATCAGAACGTTGACGATGCCATTGCATGGCTCGCCAAGACCTTCGGGTTTTCCGAGCACTACCGTTATGGCAATCCCACCAGCGGCGCACAGATGCATCTCGGCAACGCATGGATCATGGTAAGAGGTGCTCGAGAAGGAAGCGCGAGCCCTTCGAAGCTCGGTTACGGAACACAGAGCCTGACTGTGTTCGTTGACGATTTGGACGCGCACTACTCAAGATCGAAAGCTGCCGGCGCCAAACTCGTGGAGAATCTACACGAGACCGAATACGGCGAACTGCAATATGCGGCCGAGGACCTCGATGGCCACCACTGGCTGTTCTCGCGGCACGTTCACGACCGAAGTCCCGAAGAATGGGGCGCAACGGTCGCACAGTCCGCGACGATGGCGGCTCAAATCTCTCCCATGTTGGCCGTCAATGACGGAAACGCCGCGATCGAGTTTTACAAAACCGCATTCGGAGCGACCCTCCTTTGGCACCTTGATCGCAGCGTTGCCGGACTCGCGGTGAATGGCGGCAAGTTCTTCCTCGCGGAGGAATCTCCGCCTCATGGCACGCGGAGCCCGGCCTCCGTGGGCTTCACAACCGTCAGGATTGAGCTCTTTGTAGACGATCCAATTGCAGTGCACAGGCAAGCTGTGGCCGCCGGAGCCACCGAGCGAACTCCAGTGAGCGAGCACAAATACCCCACGACTGGACCGCGCCCGATCAAGCGAATGCTGCAAGGCTCCATTCTGGATCCCTTCGGTCACATGTGGCTTATAGGAAAGATTCTCGAGTAGATAACTCAATGCGACGGCGAAGACATTCCTCGTCGTAGAGTACGTCGCGGCTATGCGACCGAGCGCTGGCGGACGCGCAAATTCTTCACGGCGGCTATCACTTGATCCTGCTCATTTTCACCGAGATCATTGTAGAAAGGTAGTCTCAGTAATCGCTCGCTAATGTCTTCCGTGATCGGGCAGTGCGATTCGCGAGCGGCAAATCTTTTTCCCGCCTCCGAAAGATGAAGCGGGCTGTAATGGAAGACGCTCAACATTCCCTGAGATTTCAGGTGCGCAATCAGCCACTCACGGTGCTCAATCGAGGGCAGCAGCACGTAAAACATGTGGTGCGCCTGTTCGCACTCTGGGGGAATCACAGGAAGTCTCACATCGTTGCTCTCAGCCCAACCGGCTAAAGATTCATAATAGCGATTCCAAACTCCGCGCCGTTTTTGTTGAATCTGCTCTTTGGCCTCGAGCTGCGCATAGAGAAACGCGGCCAACAGATCAGAAGGAAGGTAGCTGGATCCCAAATCTACCCAACTGTATTTATCTACTTCGCCGCGAAAGAAGCGGCTGCGGTTTGTGCCCTTTTCGCGAATCACGAGAGCGCGTTCCTCCAGCGCTGCATCGTTGATTACCAGCGCTCCGCCTTCTCCGCAGGTGAAGTTCTTGGTTTCGTGAAAGCTCTGTGTCGCGAGGCAGCCCATTGTGCCCGTATACGCGCCCTTATATTTGGAGAATAAACCGTGGGCGTTGTCCTCCACGACCCGAATGCCGTGACGCGATGCGATCGCGAGGATCGAATCCATTTCGCAGGGAACCCCCGCGTAGTGCACCACTACGATCGCCTTCGTTTTTGAAGTGATCAGGGATTCCAAACGATTGTCATCGAGATTCAGTGTGTCGGGACGAATGTCCGCGAATACCAGCTTCGACCCCCGCAAAGCAAAAGCATTCGCAGTCGAAACAAAAGTGAACGATGGGACAATGACTTCGTCGTCAGGGCCGCATTCGAGCAGAAGCGCCGCCATCTCCAACGCGTGCGTGCAGGAAGTTGTCAGCAATACCTTGGCTGCTCCCAACTCTTTCTCGAGGATCTCATGACACTTGCGCGTGAAAGGACCATCCCCGGAAGCGTGGCCGCCGGCAATAGCTTCCGCAATGTACTTGTACTCACTGCCCGCGAGGCAGGGCCGGTTAAATGGGATTCGATAGCTCATGATTTTCGAAATACGAATAGTTTTTGAGTGCCATAATCACCAGCCGGAGGAAGCAGCGAGCACCACCGGTTCCATTCGGCATTCGGATCAGCGACGTTGACCGGGGCATTGGTTGCTTGCGCTAACAGAGGCTTCAGAACCCGCGTCCCAACATAGTAGCTGCTCGCAAAGTTCGATAATTCTAGCAGAGTGGATTGCCCGCCAACGGCGGCGATAACTTGCTCCTCGTCGAGATACTGGTTAAACGCCGGCATGGGAATAGGTTGCATACCCCACTCTTCGCGGAGCGCATTTAGCCGCCGCCAGCCCTGGAGAGTCGCCTCTGAAAGTAACAGCAAACCGCCTTGCTTCAGCACTCGAATGGACTCTTGCAACCCTCGAAATTGTCGCTCCCAGTTTCCCAGATTTATCAACACACGCACCACAATCACTTTGTCGTAGTGATCGGACGGCTCATTCATTTGCGTAATATCGCCGACATCAAATTCAGCAGAACTTCCTGAATTGCCTGCCATCGTACCCAGCCGGAGCTTCGCCTGCTCGATCATTTCCGGAACATAATCCAGACCGCGCAAGTGTATGCGACGCGCGCGACTTAACTGGATGGACGAATACCCATTGGCACATCCAACGTCGAGAACTTTGTCCCCGTCGGCCAGATGCTTGGCGAT
>DASYGR010000182.1:0-4790 GCA_035999525.1 Terriglobales bacterium | reverse complement strand
GGATTGGTGACACAGCGGCCTTTCCTATTCCGTGGCACGGTGGCGCAAAATCTGAAATATGGACCTGAGCAACACGGTGAGACTTTCTCCGATGAAGCGATCTCAGAGCTATTGGTCAAGGTTGGATTGGCAGAATATGCTACCCGGAACGTTGCCAATCTATCGGGCGGCGAAGCTCAGCGAGTTTCGGTAGCCCGCACGCTCGCAAATTCTCCGCGAATACTCCTGCTGGACGAACCGACCTCGGCTTTAGATGAAGCATCCAAGATCGAGATTGAAGCGCTGCTTCGCGATATTGTGAGTAATCTTCGGCTCACTTGCGTGCTGGTTACGCATGACAAAGCCCAGGCTGCGCGTCTGGCTGGCCGTGTAATGGTGCTCGAGAACGGACACATCATTCGTATCGGCTCCATGGAAGAGGTGTTGCATGCTTAAGCATTGGCTCCATGATCCGCTGTATCTGGTTCTCGGGCAAGCCGCGGTAGCCGCTCTAGCCGCAATTTTCGTTGTGTTGCTGGCGAGGAAGCGTCGAATCCACCTCGAGAGTGAAGTACTGATCGCAATGCTCCGCGGCCTTTTGCAAATCGTAGCGGTCGGCTCGATTTTAGTTCTTTTATTAAAAAGCTCCCGATGGAATAGCGCATGGTTGCTGATGGTAATGATCGTCGCCGCCGGGGCAACATCCGCGAGACGCGCTCGGGGCATCCCCGGAGCATTTGCAGTTTCGACTTGGGCGATTGCTGCGGGCGCGGGCTCGGTGATCGCCATCATGACATGGCTGGGAGTCATTGACAGCGCCATCACTTCTCTAGTGCCGGTAGGCAGTATGCTCATCGCCAATGCAATGAATACCAACGGCCTCGCATTGAATCGCATACACGCGGACGTAATTGCACACGTGGGGGAAATAGAGACAGCACTGGCGTTGGGAGCGGAACCTGGTACGAGTGTTTCTCCGTACGTGCAGGCTGCATTCGAGTCAAGCTTGATTCCCGCAATAGATTCGGTGCGCTCGCTTGGAATTGTCTGGATTCCGGGCTTAATGGCGGGCATGCTGCTTTCTGGCGCTCGCCCTTTGTACGCAGCCGTTTACCAGTTTGTGGTGCTGGCAATGATTCTCGCGTCATCGGGCCTGACTTCACTCATTAGTACCTTGTTCATTCGTGCGCGGTTATTCACTTCCGCGGACCAACTGTTGGTGCAGCCTGGGAGATAATGAGTTAAGGATGAGGAGCGTAGTGCAAACCACGGTTCTTCCTGCGACACACCAGCCCCAGCCTCATATCAAAGTGCTGCGTGCCGTCGCTTCCCTCGAATTAGCCAAAGGTCTCGCTGCCGTGGCAGGCATTTTTGGGATTTTATTTCTTGTCCACAAAGACCCTGGCGACGTGGCCGATTGGTGTTTGACAGTCCTACATATCAGTCCCGACCATCATTTTGCTCAGATTTTTCTTGATTGGGCAGACAGCTTGACGGACAAGAAGTTGTGGGTCGTGGCGGGGGTTGCTGCAATTTATTCGATTCTGCGGTTTGTGGAAGCCTATGGATTATGGAGGGCAAGGGCGTGGGCCGAGTGGATTGCGCTAGTTTCGGCAGCGTTATATGTGCCCTTTGAAATCTTCAAGATAGTTACGAGGCCGAGCCTCTTTCACATCAGCGCGCTACTTATAAATCTGGCGGTCATCGTTTATATGGCTTATGTGCTATGGGAAGCCCGGAAGGCAAAGGCCGATATACGTTTCGCTGATTCCTAGCGGTCTTCCAAATAATGCGGAGCGGACCGAAACGCTTGTTCAACGAAGCCACCCTCAAGCTCACGTTTCTCGTGCGTTTCGGTTGTGGCGCCCCGAATAAGCCTGCACATTCTCGTTCGCGGCGCATAGTATTCGATCCACAATTTCCACCACGGTTTCAAAATCCTTCTCTCTCAGCGCCCGGGCGCACAACTCATAAAAACTCTCTGGGTCGTCAAACAGCATAAGAACTTTTCCTCCCACGCAATTACTTCGTCACGATACGTGCCAAAAGCGGCGGGAAAACACTTGGGGTACTAAGAAAGTTATTTCCAAAAGGGCAAGGTTTCCGAAACGGGAAGGGTCGACGCTCCGAGGTTTTTGCGATGATTGAGTGAAAACTGGAGGGGCTGGGCGGAGTCGAACCGCCGACCTAGAGTTTAGGAAACTCTCGCTCTATCCAGCTGAGCTACAGCCCCGGATTGATTTCCATTTTATACAAGATTTCACTGGCATTTTAGCGCGCTAAATTTCCGCGGCTGGTCGGTTTAGTAATTCCTCTGCCGGGAGTCCATTACGGGGAAGTTCAGTTCCGACATCCTTTCCCGAATCTGGCATAAATCCCCAGTATAAAAGGAGCAGAAGGGTAAATTGTTTGCCGCTGAGAGGGCAAATGCCGTTACATTCTTAACAGAGAGCGAGACGCCTTCATCTCGCAGGAGTGAGAGACGGCCTATGGCGACGTATGGTTTGTTTTATGCTGCCGGACAAGCGCCCCTTCAACAATACGAGGGTGATCAAATCGTGCATCAGCGCGAATATGTGATGATTTATAAGACTTCTGCGGAAAATGAACTTCGCCGTCTGGTGCCGGCAATTCGCCTCGATAAGAATCAAAGCGTCCGGGAAATGTAGAGGACGCGAAGCCAGACATCTCGGTCTCAAACCTAACAATCCCTGATCAAAAAGGAAGTCTTTGCTCCCGCACTCAATCAGGGTATAGTGTTCCTGCTTTTGCACAACGTCTCGGGGTATCTCCAACATCTAAGTCGCAGTATGAGTGCCCTGGCAAAGATTGGAGGAGTTTCCGTGCGCGCCCGGATACTCATCGCCGACGACAGCCCGTTGGTTAGAAAGTCCATTCGCCGTCTCCTGGAGACCAACCCGGAATGGGAGGTCTGTGGGGAAGCGGCTAATGGCCAGGAGGCTATTGACCAGGCAATGGTGCTCACACCGGACATTATTGTTCTCGATCTCGTCATGCCCGTCATGGATGGCTTGCAGGCGGCTCGCCGCATGGCGGTGATCGCACCCAAAATTCCCACTGTTATGCTAACCATGTACGCGTCCGATCAGTTGCGAACTGAAGCTTCGGAGGTCGGAGTTCAGAGCGTGATATCAAAATCCCAAAGCTCGTCTCTGGTGGAGACGATTGAAACCCTTCTCGCCAAGCGTGAGGAAATGCTCAGCCGCCAGTCTCCGCGGTCGGGATGCCACGAATAATCCGCGCACGAACCTCCGGATTTCCTCTGCGGCAATTCCTGAGGCAGTAAAAGTGACCGTTGCGAGCTAGGTCAAACACCCTAATTCACAGAGCAAAATGCTGTATTTAGGCGGTTTCTCTACTGTTTTCACCCTTTTCCCTTGACGAGCGCTTTTCCGGACCGCATTATCAGGATGCTGAAGCTCCATCCAACTGCCGCTTCCCCGTGGCGTGGCTTCGGACTGATTGTGCAAAACATGATTTTGGAGTGTTGTGCCATGGGTGTCGTCGCCGCTGTTCGTCCGCTTAAACTGCTCAGCCTTGTTTTTCTCCTCTCCGGCTTAAGTCTTGCTCAGAGTTCGCCTCGGGTCCTCATTACCAAACCGGTGGATGAAAGCCAACTGACGGTCCTGAAGGGCAACACGCATCCTTTGGCACGCGCGGAATTCGATCAAGGCGTGGCTCCGATGGATTTGCCGATGAATCGCATGTTGCTGGTTCTGAAGCGAAGCGATGAACAAGAAAGCGCATTGCGAACGCTGATTGACGATCAGCAGGATAAGGCCTCTCCCAACTATCACAAGTGGTTGACGCCGGATGAATTCGGAAAACAGTTTGGCCCATCCGATCAGGACATCCAGCAGGTGACGGCATGGTTGCAGAGCCACGGCTTTCAAATTGCGCAGGTCAGCAAGGGCCGCACCGTCATTGAATTTTCAGGAACCGCCGCTCAGGTACAAGAAGCGTTGCATACCTCGATTCATAAATACGCGGTAAACGGCGAACAGCATTGGGCGAATGCAAACGACCCGCAAATACCGGCGGCCTTGACGCCGGTTGTCGCGGGGGTGGCAAGCTTGAGCGATTTCAAGCCAAAAGCGAACGTAGTGAAGGGCCCGTCCGGTAGGTGGGATCCCACCCTCGAGCGCTTCGTCCCAGATCTGACGGGGACGATCAGCGGGCAGACGTACCTGTTCATGGGGCCGGGAGACGCAGCGACGATATACCACGCGCCGAACTCGTTGAACATCCGTTTGGCATCCGGGCAAAGTACCTATGACGGAACGGGAGTGACGATAGGTATCGCCGGGGCCACGCTGTTGTACCACTCAGGAGATGAGTCTTATCGATCGTTCTTCGGCCTCGCCGGAAACGGAGCGACGGCAGTATACGATGGCAGCTTCTCCAATTTCGATATCAATGCGGACGAGACGGAAGCGAACCTGGACACTGAGATTGCCGAAGGCGTGGCTCCGGGCGCGAAGGTGGTGTACTACGCCGCAGGCGATACATTATTCCAATCGGGACTGATTCTTGCGATTTATCGCGCCATCGACGATAACCAGGTGGATATTCTGAGCGTGAGCTACAGCGCCTGCGAGGCGGCAATGGGTGCTGCGGGGAATCTGGAGATTCTGAATGCGTGGGAGCAGGCGGCTGCGCAAGGGATGACAGTAACGGTTTCGACCGATGACTCGGGGTCGGCAGGGTGCGACAATCCGGACACCGAGACCGCCGCGACTCAAGGACTAGCAGTAAATGGACTGGCATCGACGCCGTACAACATCGCTGTG
>DASYGR010000117.1:0-9568 GCA_035999525.1 Terriglobales bacterium | reverse complement strand
TCTATAGCCCGGCGGATTTTTTGCGCGCAACCGAGCCGACGGCTGCGGCTTATGTTTCCGCGTTTCGCGGCGATATGACGCCGCGCACTTTAACGAAGCGAGGCAACGAATGAGCCTTGTACATTTTTTCCTGGCGCATGGCGATGAAATTCTGCAAGCGAGCGCGGAACATCTCTGGCTGGTGATTATCTCCATGCTGCTTGCTGTCGGTATTGGCGTTCCTCTCGGTATCGCTGTCACGCGGAAGCCCTGGCTTTCGAAACCGATCCTCGGCAGCGCGAACATCGCCGAAACTATTCCGAGCTTGGCACTTTTCGGTTTTCTGCTTCCGGTACCGTGGCTTGGGGCGCGCGCCGACCGCCTTGCGATTGTCGCGCTCGCCATGTATGCGTTGCTGCCTATTATCCGCAACACAGTTGCCGGAATTCAGGGTGTCGATGCCGGCGTCCGAGATGCAGCGCGGGCAATGGGCATGACGGGAAGACAAGTTCTGCTTCGCGTCGAGCTTCCGCTCTCGCTTCCCGTGCTTCTCGCCGGCATTCGTGTGGCCACCGTGTGGACAGTCGGAATCGCAACGATCGCTGCGGCAATCGGCGCGGGCGGTCTTGGTGAATTCATCTTTCGCGGTCTGGCGATGGTCGATAATCGCGTGATTCTTGAGGGTGCAATTCCCGCGGCTATACTCGCTCTGGCCGCTGATGTCAGCTTTGGACTGTTGGAGCGCCGCCTTCGGCATCCGCAATGACCCAAATACGTCGCTGGATATTGCTGGCGTTCGTCCCCGCAGTCTTCACCCTATTTGGCTGCGGTAACCGCCGCAATACGTTGGTCGTCGGTTCGAAGAATTTTCCGGAGCAGGCAATTCTCGGTGAACTTCTTGCGCAACGGATCGAAGCGCAAACCGGATTGCGCGTCGAAAGGCGCTTCTACCTGAGCGGAACGTATATCTGCCACCAAGCATTGCTCGCGGGAAGAATCGACATGTACGTTGAATACACGGGAACCGCGTTGACGGCGATCCTGAAGAAAACGCCTGATAGCGATCCCCATACAGTTTTCAATCAAGTCCGCGAGGGTTATGCGCAGCGATTTGGCCTAGTTGTTGAGCCGCCGTTGGGTTTCAACGACAGCTTCGCGATTGCCGTCCGTGCGGATGACGCTCGCCGGTACGGAATTCACACAATTTCCGACGCAGCAAAATACACACCTCTGTGGCGCCCCGGATTCGGATACGAGTTCCAGGAACGTCCCGACGGATACGATGGATTGGTCAAGACCTACGGATTGAAGTTTGCAGCAGCCCCACGGATCATGGATTTGGGACTACTTTACCGCGCGTTGCTTGCCCGTCAAGTGGACATCATTGCTGGAAATACGACTGACGGTCAGTTGGTAACAGGGGATTTCACTGTCTTGACCGACGACAAGCATTATTTTCCGCCTTACGAGGCGGTGCCTGTCGTCAGAGGTGAGGTTCTACAACAACACCCCGCAATCGCAGGTGCGCTTATCGGCCTGTCGGGACAGATTTCGGACGAAGACATGCAGAAGATGAATTACGAAGTGATCGGTGAGCATAAAGACGCGGCGCTTGTCGCCAGTGAATTCTTACGCGCGAAGCATCTCAACTGAACAGCTATATGACGTCACACAATTTGAGACGATTCAAACTGAGATGAACCGGCCCTGGTCATTCCACTGCGAAACCTTCTCTCACTCGACCGAAACATCGTGAAAAGAAAACTGGTGACATAGATTTGCGAATGGCTTCCCGTCCAGCTCGGCATATGGATAAACGAAATAGTTGACCGCGGAACCCGATTGTCGCGGGCTGAGAACAAGATCGCGGCCGCCAGAAAATCGCACACGGTTCGGATCAAGGGCGCCGAAGAAATAATCGTGTTTATCGGGCATTTGCCACGCTTCTGAGGCATCGATCGGCACCCAGCCGATGCCCTGAATGTAGAATTCCGCCCAGCAGTGATACCCGCTGATTTCTCCCTGATGTTGGCCGATTGGAATTGGGAACCCGATTTCGAAACGCGCCGGAATCCCCGCAGCCCGAGCCATGCCGATAAAAAGGGAATGAAAATCAGTGCAATTGCCGTGATGCGCGGTACACGCGAAGATAGCGTCCCCTTGTCCCCAGCCGGTTCCGGCATGATCGTAGTGCATCGTCCTGATCACATAATCGTAGATGTGGCGAGCCCTCTTGAGTGGATCGGAGATGCCTTTGATCTGTTCGCGGGACAGATCGGCAATCATGCCGTTAATGGGCACCAGACGATCAGGTTCAAGATATCTCGCGATATCCGGTGAAAACTCACTTGAGGAGGATGCAGGTTCATTCGACGGAAGCGCCACTCTGTATTCATCGCGGCGGGCACGAAACTTGAGAATGATGGCGAAGGGTGTGCGCGTCGTTGCCGTGTCAAAGCTGAAATAAGCTGCGCCGTTGCCATGGGCTTGATCGGTGTAAATGCGATGCGCGAGCGGACTTGAGATGCTGACAGCAACTATTTTCTGATGCGCTCCGGTCTGTGGCAGCGGAAGCCAGATCCGCATTTCGTGGCTGCCCGGCGGAAGCGCCGGAACATGTACCACGTAGACAAACTCGAAGGTCCTTGAGAGGGAGGGCGCAGCGTGGACATCCTTACGAGTCGCTGCCAGCATTGAGGCAAGGCAAACAGTTGCTGCGAGCACTGCCAACGCAAGTACGGTCCGTTTCATTATTGTGCATCCCTCACCGCATGCAACCGTACCGTAAATCCTATCAATCAGAGCAACGCGCGCGCAAGCATCAACCCGGTTTCATATTTTGTAAGAGATGCAGGAACTTCTGAAAGGAATTAGAAAAAGGAAAAGACAATCGGACGATCAGTCTGTTTCCTGCAGCGTTTTGAGATGCGACTCAAGAGAAGCGACATACTGGCGCTCGGCTTCGAGTTCCGACTGAAGCTTTTTGACGAGCATTTCTAACCGTTGAAGCTCGAAGCGAAGTCTCTGGACCTCGGCGGCTGACGGATTGCTGCTTGGACGTGGCGTTGTCGGAGCGGTCGCGACAGATTGTTTTCCGGTTAGTCGGTGTTGAGCCGCAGTCGAAATTTGTGTCGAGGCGGCAACAGAGAACGGAACTGGCGGGCCGAAAATACCGGAGAGGGAACTTGAGGCAGCACGGGCTGCTTCGGTATCGCCAAGGTCTTGGCGAGGTGGGGCGCTGACCGATTTCGGATTGAGCAGGTTCTTAACGCGCGCGATGAGTTCCTGTGGCTGAAACGGCTTGCGAATAAGTTCGTCGGCCTGGACAGCGATAGCCTTTTCTGCAACGGTTCGATTCACCACTCCCGACATCAATATCACCGGTATTTTGCGCAGCTCCGGGTTTTGCTTGATGAACTGGCAAACTTCGTAACCGTCTTTGTCGGGCATGATGACGTCCGTAATGACTGCGTCAGGGCTGGCCTCGGCAAATTGCGCCAAGGCGGATGCGGCATCATGGCAGGTGACGACGTTGATTGACTCGCGACGGAACGCAATCTTGATGACTTCGCGCATGGTCGCGCTGTCATCGATGAAATATACCGTTGGAACACGCTCGGAGGAAACGATCGACGCTTCGCTCATGGCCGCTCCAATTCGGATTTTTCCGGCAGAACTTGGGTGCCGGGAGGATGAGGTACAGCCGTAGACGCTGCAACATTCACGCGCTCCGACCCATCGTCCGCTAGAGGTGTCTTGTCCGCGTCGTCCAGCGCATCTTCGTCGAGTTCACGCATGGCGTCGAGCATAAGATCAGTCGATGAACGCAACACAGTGCGCTGAGCTGCAGTTACGCCGTAAACAAATTTATAAACGCCCTTGCCGGCACCCTCGCAGGACTTGAGAATGTGAATCACGGCCTCATCCCCAAAGAGTGCGCCGCATTCAGCGTGTGATAGTTCACCACCATCAAAATAAATTACTCCGTCCGTATCCCCGGAATTGATATTGAGAGCACCCGTCTGGCGTGCTTGATTGAGCATTTGAATCACACCGGGCAGATCAAGACGCGAAAGGTCGCCCGTCAGAGTTGTTATTGCGCTCGGAACCATTTGCGTAGGCTGGAAGCCTTCTTGCCGGCTGAGGAGGAAGGCCCGGACGTGGGCGGCGATTCCTTCGGGGCCGCGTCGCCGGTCGACATAATCGTCACAGCCATGGCGAAATGCTTCCATGAGCGCCTGGTCGCCACCATTCCCCACGGCGATCAGGGGAATGTTTACCGTCTTTGCATCCGCGCGGAGCAAGGGAGCGATTTCATAGGCATTCATCTCTCGCAGATTCGTGGCGCACAGAATGACGGCTGGCGTGTTCCATTCGAGCATCGTCAGCGCGTAAGCTGTCTGCGAGCTAGTCAGCACTTCAAAACCTTCCTTTTTCAAAGCGTCGCTCAGTTTTTTCGAAAAATACACATTGCTGTCGATGAGCAGCACTTTCGGCTGAAATGCCCCGGAGGCGTTCACGATCCCGACTCCGGGACAGGCACTTCACAGGACGCTTGGCACGCTTGAATCAGTTTCCCTAAGTCCACAATTTGAATGCGATCCTCGCCGACTTGCAGCGACCCGGTGACATAAGGCTCTTGATTTTCAGTATGGACGTCAACTTGCGCGGCCGCCTCGCCGCTGGCGAGTTCGCACTGTCCTGCAACGGGTATCGCGCACCAATCGCGGGTGTCAATGGCTCGCCATTCCGCAATCAAGTGAAAGCGGGCGATTGACTCATTGTTTTCACCTAACAGTCGTCCTACGTCACAAACCGGAACTACACGACCTCGGCGCACGATTACGCCAGAAATCCACGGCGTTCGATGAGGGAACTGTTGCAGGTTCCCAATCGAAATCAATTCGACGATCGACTCGGCCGCAAATGAAAATCTGCGACTTCCAATTGGCACAATGACGTAGCTTTTCAGCTGCGTTTCAGCAGCGCCGCTCACAGGAGCGCTCCTTGCGTTTCACCGGAAACCGGCAAAATGTCGCTTTCCGAGGAAGCGCCTGCTCGATCGTCGAGTGCATCAAGTTGCGCAAGCTCATCGTGGGTTAAGAAGCCGTCAGGATTCAAAACAGGCACGACATTGTTATCAATGAGTGTAAGGCCGCGATACCAAACGCGCTCTGCTCCCGAAAACGATTGCGGTATCACCATGAGACGCGAGATCGTTTCAATGCGGTCAATCTGGTCAACCAGAACAGCAACCTGGGAATGGCGAAGAACGAGAACAAGTGTTGGACGCGATACAGGCAGATCAAAGTGCGCGCATGCGTTCACGACGTAGTACCACTTTCTTCCACGCCGAAGACGATGCAACACTTTAGGGATAGCTTTTAGTGCGATTTCCGAGGTGGCGGGCGAAAAGCCATCCGTGCTGCGAATTTCTTCGATAGCGCTCGCAGCAATCGCGAACGTATGCCCCCCAACGCCAAAGAGGATGACCTCCTCGGTACGTCCAAGCTGCCGACGCGGTTGAAATCCACTGGGAACGATCTTCATCGCAGGATCGCTTGAGAGGAACGTGTGATTTCGCGAACATGTTTGTCCGTGCTCGAAAAAATTTGGTCCAGCGGCAGAACTTGATTGACGGCCCCGGTCTTGATGGCCTCAGCGGGCATGCCGAAAATTACCGAAGTTGCCTCGTCCTGCGCTATGACGATGCCGCCCGCGGCGCGAACCGCTTGAACGCCGCGCGATGCATCGTTCCCCATACCTGTGAGGACAATGCCCACTGTCATCGCTCCAGCCCATTTGGCCGCTGTCTCCATAGTTACGTCAGCGCACGGGCGATATCCTGAAATACGCGGACCGTCCTCCAGAACAATCCGGCCCGACGATGAAATACGAAGATGATGTGAACCGGGGCAGACATAAAGAATGCTTTGACACAAAGGTTCATTCGCCTCCGCTTCCTTCACTTCGATTTCGGTCACGTCGGCGAGCTGTATGGCATATTGGCTCGTAAAATTGGCCGGCATGTGCTGCACAAGCACGATGGCCGCTGGAAAGTCCGCCGGGAACGCGGCTGCGAGGCGCATAACGGTCGCTGGACCTCCTGTTGACGCCGCTATAACTACGATTGGAAAACGGCCGCCCATATTGCCGTCGGACCCCTCCGTTGAAGCTTCGACACGTCCGGTGGAGTGATGCCCGTCGCCGACGTGAGGCTTGGGGCGCGCAGCGGTGCGTATCACGCGAACCTTTGCGGCCATTTTTAATTTGCGATTGAGATCGTCCGCCACCAGTTTCATGTCGAGATCAATCCCACTGGAAGGCTTGGAAACAAAATCGATTGCGCCAAGTTCCAGGGCGATAAGCGTGCTCGCTGCCCCTTCGCGCGATTCCGAACTCACCACAACGATGGGCCGAGGATGTTGAGACATAATGTGTTCTGTCGCTTGGAGTCCGTCCATATGCGGCATATTAATGTCCATCGTGATGACATCGGGCTTCAGCGATTCCGCCATGGATATCGCTTCGCGTCCGTCCTTCGCCTGGCCAGCGACTTCCATATCTGGATCGGCAGCAATGATTCCATGGAGTACTTTGCGCATAAACGCGGAATCATCCACGATAAGTACACGAAGTTTTTTTCGGGTTGCGTTCATATACTGACCACCGGCACCGGCCGGCGCGTTCCGTTTTTCTCCGAGCCGAGAATTTTCCCTACCGCTGCGAGCAATTGCTCTTCTTGAACGGGCTTGATCAAGAAGTCCACGGCTCCTTCCTTCAGTGCGCGGTCACGGTGTTTCGCTCCGGCTCGCGACGTCACCACCATGACCGGGATGCGACGGGTTTCCGGGTTCTGACGAAGGTGACTCATCAACTCGTAGCCGTTCATACGCGGCATTTCGAGGTCGGTGACAATCAGATGCGCGCCCGACTGCACCGCAATCTCCGCTGCCTCAAGACCGTCGGAAGCGAGGCGGACGCAGTAACCTGCCTTCTCCAGCATCCGCGCGACGAACTTGCGGACGCTAATCGAATCATCTGCAACAATCACAACGCGTTCTTCCTGAACTTCGTCAATTGCTTCCGCCGGAATGCTCCCCGAAGCTACAGCAGCGGCCCCCGGACCGAATACGCGCGCGGCCGCAGCCGTCGCTGTCACAGTGGCGTGCTCACTCAGTTCTTGCGCGGCCAGACGATGCAAATCCAGGAGTAAGATTAGGCTGCCGTCTGGAGCGATACTCGCTCCAGGAAATAGCCTGACATTGCGCAAGAACTCGCCGAGACTCTTGATGACCACCTCGTCTTTGCGCAAGACTTCTTCGACCACAATGCCGACACGTCGCCCTGACACGTTGACAATGACCATACGAAAATAGCCGCTCGCGGTTTCGAGAAGCGGCAGGGCCAAACGCATGTCGAGGCGAACTACATCGATGATTTCGTCGCGCACTTTGACCAGCAGTTTCCCTCCAACCTCTTCAATCTCTTCGGGTCGCACACGGCGAATTTCCTCGACAAACGCGAGAGGAAGCGCAAACACCGACGTGCCACAGCGAACGAAAAGCGCCTGCGAAATAATGAGCGTCAGTGGAACCTTCAACGTGAAGCAGGTACCGAGCCGGACCTCGCTGCGAACCTCCACTTCCCCGTTGAGCGCGTCAACGCTGGACTTCACAACGTCCAAGCCAACGCCGCGACCCGCAAGTTCTGTTTTTTCGCTAACGGTGGAAAACCCAGGCGTAAAAAGAAGATTGCGCAAGTCGCGCTCGCTCATTTGGCGAGCCTGGTCGGGAGTTGTGAAGCCACCTTCGAGCGCGCGGGCACGAACTCTTTCGAAGTCGATTCCCCCGCCATCATCTTCCACTTCGATGAAAATGTGATTGCCGCGATGATAAGCGCGGACAACGACTCGCCCCTGCGGATTCTTCCCGTGCTCCTGCCGGTCAGAAATCTCCTCAATACCGTGTGCAACGGCATTACGGACGACATGAATTAACGGATCAGAAATCTGCTGGATAATATTGTTATCCAATTCCGTGTCGGCGCCCTCAAGAACCAACTCCACTTCTTTACCCGTAGCCTTCGCGGCGTCCCGGACCGTCCGTGAAAGACGCGTGTAGAGATTACCGATCGGCACCATGCGAGCTTGCGTGATCTGATCTTGCAAGCGATGCGCGAGCTTCGTGAATTCGTCAATATCGGCGTCAACGCGGCCCATAAATCCGCCGAGTTGTCCGAGAACTTCATTGACGTCCGCGGAAATCTCGGTCAGAGAGCGCGAAAGAATGCTGAAGTCGTCATAGCGATCCATTTCCAGCTCACTGAAATCGCCGAAGGAATTACGGCGGCTGCCGGCGGCACCGGACACTACCGTCCCGAATCGGCTTGTGCCACCGGTCAATGCGCTCCTGGAGGCGGAATCGATCCAATTGAATTCATACTTGTCCTGAAAGCCGGAGATTTTCTCCGCGAGACGTCCTTTCGAGAAGTTTAGAATTTCAACCAGTTTCCCCAGTTCCGCAAGACGCCCGATCATGCGAGTCCGGTTGATCACCAGTTCGCCCACGGCATTCATCATTTTGTCCAGACGCTCAAGAGAGATTCGGACAGAATGAACGGGCGACGTACTGGACGTGGATCTTTTGTGTTCTGGTTCCGTTACTGGCGATTGAGCTAAATTCTGTCGCGCATCGCCTTCAGCAGACGTGCCGTCCCCGCTAGCGGCCAGAACAGGTTCCGCGCTTGCTTCCGGCACACATTCCGCGAGTCGCGAGAAGAATGAGTCGACGGCGGCCCGGGCGTGCATGTCGTCCGGCCATTCGTTGTGTAGGAATTTCTTCAAAATATCGACGGATTCCAAACACAGGTCGGTGAGTTCAGTACTCGCGGCAACCGCACCGTCGCGCATGCGGCCGATGAGATCCTCCACGCGGTGAGCGACTGCCGACAGCCGGTGCAGTCCAACTTGCGCGGCCGAGCCTTTAATCGTGTGAATTGACCGGAAGAGCCGGTTGATGTCCTCAGGATTCGAATTCGTTTCGAGAGCGAGCAGGCATTCCGTTATCGTCTGCAGATGCTCCTCAGCTTCAGGAACAAAGAATTGTAGAACTTCCTCCGCTACCTCGGCATCTACGGGTAAGAGGTCGTACTGTGAAGTCGTTTCTGAGGAAATGACACCTCCCGCTTCGCGAGATTCGTCAGCTTCTGAGCTGTCGGGCGAGCCAGAGGGGGTAACCGTCGAAGCGGAGGGAAACGCAAACGCGTAGCGCTGCTTAAAGGCCTGTATGTCGGGGGCGACTTCCACGCCGCAGTCGCTGATTTCGAGCAAATCGAATTCGAGTACAGAAATCGCGTCGGACAGAAATTCCGTCAACGGTGCAATTGTATCGGAGTTCAATGGCGCGTTACGCGTGTATTGAAAAACGTGCGCGAGTTTTCCCGCAATCTCCGAAAATAACGGAAAACCGTACGTCGCTGCGTTCCCGCAAAGCGTGTGTGCAGCAATATAGAGACGGTCCAAATCCTCGGGGTTCGGCTGCGATTCCTGCAGGATGCTGGAATATTCCCGCAGAAATTGCAGGTGTTC
>DASYGR010000070.1:0-7461 GCA_035999525.1 Terriglobales bacterium | reverse complement strand
TGAATTGTTTAGCTCCGAAAGACTCAAGAAAAGTGGCCCGGAAATTCAGCATAGCATGGGCTGGATTCGCGGAGGTGGCCGTTGGGGAGTACCGTCACCATCGCCGGGTTCCAAAATATTTCCTTACTCCGATGGTGTTATATCGTCCCCAAGGACCATTGTTTCCCAGATCGGCAGGACCCAGGTTTCGATTCCTGGCTCCCAAACGATCGAACAGGAAATGCTGCGTCACGCGAAACTCAAATCCCTTCCCAAGATAGATTCCCGCGCCCCAGGAATGCTCGATACCGATCGCATCGAAAGACCACGTGTAAAGAGCCTGGGGAACGTTTTTTCCAAACAGAAAGCGCGGCTCACCGTACACCATAAACCTGCGGAATTGCCCGCGGCCAAATGGGCGCACCTCCAGTACACCCGACAGCATATATCGCGCGAATTCACTGCATGGAGCATTTCTGCCGCCATCTGCCCTCGCATCGGCATTGCACAGGTTTGGATCAATTTCGTTGTGAGGGGGAGCAAGATCGAATTGCGCGTACCCCCAAAAAGTATCGCTGGGAAAGAACATGCGTCCTGATCCGTCGGTGACGGCAGGTTCCTGAGCACTGGCGATTCCGCAAATGGCGAGACAAACGGCAATCCAAAACAATTGCTTCATTGCTCCTCCGAACGTAATGGGTGGACGATGGGTGCGGCACATTGTACCTCTAAGTGCCGTGGCACAAGTACCGCCGCTCTACGAAGGATGGCGCCCTATGTCGCGGGTTGCTGCTGAGTCATGCAGTGAATTGCGCCGAAGCCCCAGATGAGGTCGCCACAATAAATGCCGACTACTTCGCGGTCGGGGAAAACATCGGCCAGCGCGTCCAAAGCAATTCGATCAGCGGGATCGTTGAACATGGGAACCAGAACAATGGCATTGGCTATATAAAAGTTCGCATAACTGGCGGGCAGACGACGATTTTCAAAAAAGATGGGACGAGGCATCGGCAATTCGATAATTGCCAATTCATGTCCATTCTGATCGCTGGCGGCGCGGAGGCGGCGAATGTTCTCGCGTAGCGGCTCATAGTTCACGTCGTTTGGGTCGGATTCGATGACGCTGACGACGGTGTCGGGAGTAACAAAGCGCGTGATGTCGTCCACGTGGCCATGCGTGTCATCGCCCGCGATGCCGGATTTGAGCCAGACAACATTAGTGATTCCCAAATATTGTGCGAATACTCTTTCGTAGTCGGACCGCTTCATTCCCGGATTTCGCTGCTGAGTTTTCCCGAGCAGGCATTCTTCGGTGGTCAGCAAAGTTCCCTGCCCATTTACGTCAATAGATCCGCCTTCGAGCACAACTCTCTTTTTGCCGAAAGCAGGTTCCAGTTCAGACGCACCGGCAATGCCGCCCATAAAGCCCGCGACTTTTTGATCCTTGCGCCAGTTCGAATATTTCGCCCATGCGTTGAAACGCCAGCACATGGCGACAAGAGAATCACGTAGGGACATCGACCCCCGGCTGTCCGGCCGAGCAAGGCTGGGCTGGCTGGTGTTTGCCGTGGCGTCCCCGCCGCCGGATTTTACAAACGTGCATCCCGAATCGCGCGTCCACACACGGTCGGTGGGACACCGATGAAAACGAACGTTGCCGTTAAAGGCATTTGCGCGCTCTAAACTTTTTCTAGCGGGCTTTCCCGCGGGCGCATCATTCACGATGATTTCCACCCGCTCGTGCCGGCTTAGGTTTCGAACAATTTCTGCATAAACCCAGGCGATGGGCTCGAACTTCCCCGGCCAATCTTCCTGATTGTGGGGCCATGCTATCCACGTTGCCTCGTGCGGCTCCCATTCGGCGGGCATTCGATAGTGGCTTTTCGAATTTCGTAATAATTTCTGGTGGGATCGGGCTGGCATTTCTGAACTCAATCAATCAGACGGCTGGTGATTGCTGCATAACTGTCAATCCGGCGGTCTCGAAGGAAAGGCCAGTTCCGGCGAATGTCTTCCAGGGCTTTTATATCCACTTCGCCGATCAGAACCTCTTCTCTGTCGTGGGATGCCTCGGCGATCACGCGTCCGAAGGGATCGCATAAAAAAGATCCTCCCCAAAATTCGAGGCCGGCTCCTGGCGCGCGACTGCCGCGTATGTCTCCATGCTCAAAACCGACGCGATTCACTGCCGCGACGTAAACTCCGTTGGCAATAGCATGAGACCGCTGGATCGTCCTCCAGGCGTCATATTGAGCCGCGCCAAATTCCTTCTTCTCCGAGGGATGCCAGCCAATTGCGGTGGGATAAAAGATCAAATGAGCGCCTTGCAATGCCGTCAATCGCGCCCCTTCCGGATACCATTGGTCCCAGCAGACCAGCGTTCCAATTCGTCCGACGTTGGTATCGAACGCGCGAAAGCCAAGATCACCGGGAGTGAAATAATATTTTTCGTAATAGAGGGGATCGTCCGGGATATGCATCTTGCGGTATATTCCGCGAAGTTCGCCATCGGCATCGAATAGGACCGCCGTATTGTGATAGATTCCAGCCGCGCGTTTTTCGAATAGCGACGCGATTAAGACAATTCCGAGTTCCTTGGTCAGCGCCGATAGCTGCGATGTAACTGGCCCCGGGATCGGCTCCGCCAGATCAAAAAGGGCTGTATCCTCGCGCTGGCAGAAATACTGTGTCTGAAACAATTCCGGCAGGCACACAATTTGGGCTCCGCTCTTAGCGGCATTCCGCACGTGGTCAATAGCACGTCGCAGATTCTTTTCGGGATCAGGCGTGGCCGACATCTGCACCAGTCCGACTCGGAATTTATCAGGAGGCAAAGCTAGCTCCTCGGTTTATATGACGGCCTAGAATATCATCGCAGCCGAGTCCCGGCTCGGCGTTGACGACCTGGGACGCCCGTCGCTCCATCGAATTTTTCACTGCTTTATTGAGCCGGGCGATTTATTATCGTCACATGGCTTTGAATCCTTATGCTTCGTTTTTGGGCGACCGCGACCCGGTTGAAGTCATCGCGTCCACGCCAACACAACTTGCGCGGTTATCGGAAACTCTTGGGGTCAAGCGAATGGAACACTCGCCTGCTCCTGGCAAATGGAACGCGCGGGAAATTCTTTGTCATCTGGCGGACTGCGAGACCGTCTTTGCTTTCAGGCTGCGGCAAACGCTGGCCGAGGATAACCCTGTGATCCAGCCATTTGACCAGGACAAGTGGGCGGCCCCCTATTCGTCTTACACGGCAGCCGAGGCTATGGCGGCGTTTTCGTCACTGAGGCAGTGGAATCTGACGCTGATCCGGAATCTTCCCCGCGAGGCATTTGCGAAAAAAGTCAAACATCCTGAACGTGGAGAAATGACGTTCAAGACGATCGTGGAAACCATGGCAGGACACGATACCAATCACCTGCGTCAAGTAGAAGCAATTGCCACGCGCTTTGCCACGGTTCACTGAAAATCTTAATCGCCCTTAGATCCTCACTCGCGCTATTTCGCCGGGACGACCGAGGTCACTTTGATGGTGTCTCCGTCGGCAGTACCGGTGACTTTAGCTTGCTTGTCCGCCAATTTATCGAGTTCGTCGAGAACAGCTTTATCTTCGCCGTCGAGCGTGTACACCTTGCTTCCCACGACTAGGGCGTATTTGCTGCCTTTGGCCACGCAGGCCCGCGTGCAGGCAGCAGCGCTGACGCCCGGTTCCATATGTTCCGCGCCGCACATCGCGTCACTGACCTTTCCCGTATAGGTCTTTGTCGCGGCCGAGGCCATTGAGGCCATCCCAGCGACGAACAGCAAACTGGTCAATGAGATTTCGCATTTTCGCAAAATATTATTCATGATTTCTCCTCCTTGAATATTTTAGCGCATAAACACGACGAAACATTTCGGTAGAGACACAGCTTGCTGCGCCTTTTCTATGCAACGAGGCCGTTGATGAAAGCCAACTGGCATCAGCGTTCCACTAGCGCAGCGTCGGCGGTCTTGATTTTTACCGCAATGTCAATGAACGCCAGCGCGGCGCGGCTGAGCGCTTTGTCTTTGCGGAAGACCAATGCCAGATCTCTGCGGATTTTTGCATCAGATAAAACAATCGTCGCCAACACATTAGCCCGGACATCTTCCTGAACATTGGATCGCGCGATGAATCCCACGCCGACATCAGCCGCCACGAAGCGCTTGAGCAGTTCGCTGGAATCGAGTTCCATCGCGATTCGCGGTTTCAACTTGCGTTCATGGAATAGGTTGTCGAGGCCGTCGCGAGTGTGTCCAGCCTTGGGCATGACGAGAGGATAGTTTGCGACTTCCGCAAGGGTTGCCGCCTTCAGCTTGGCCAGGGGATGCCGCGGCGGTGAAATGACCATTAGCTCGTCACGATGGATCAGCACGACCGTGAGCCGGGGGTCGCTGACTGGGAGCGAAAGCACTCCGAAATCCACGGAATTATCAATAATGGATTCCAGAATCTTTCCATAATCGGCGCGCTTGATATTTACAGCGACGTCCGGGTACTGCTTCTTAAACTCGGCGAAGACCTCGGGAAGAATGTGAAGGCAGGTTCCTTCGTTGGCGCCGACGATGATCTCTCCGCGCGGCACCCGCTCGGTCTCGGCGATTGCAACGAGAACGGCGCGGCGGGCATCGAGCGTATCTTCCGCGTACTTTTGGAAAAGCTTGCCGGACTGCGTGATCGAAACTTTGCCGCCCGAGCGATCCAGCAGCTTGGCGCCCACCTCTTCCTCGAGTGAGCGTATCTGCGACGAGATAGCGGGCTGCGTGCGGAATCGCTTCTCAGCAGCGCGCGAAAAACTCGACAGCCGGGCGACTTCGAGAAAGGTTTCTAATTGATCAAAGTCCATAAAAGCGAGACTTGGCGAATAGCGTTAGCATGGGACGTGCTAGGAAGCATAGCAAGCGTTTATCCGCGCCATAAGAACAATAAATTTCCTGAAAAGGTGATTCACGGCTAGACTAATGCCGCTCAACGCAAAATTGTAGCAGGAGTACAATTTTCAGCGATCCCAGCTGAATTATGTAGGCTAAGGAGTGAGAGGCGCATCGCCCACGCGTGGGGAGGACGCCCGGCTCTCCAGCAGCGCGATATAGCAACATTAAGGAGAAAGCAATGGCTGATTCAAAACCAGCGGATCCGAAAAGCACACTGGAATTTGCCAAAAAAAGCGGAGTGAAAATGCTTGACCTCCGCTTCACCGATCTGCCTGGCTTGCAGCATCACGTTTCTTATCCGATTGAGCAATTGTCGGAGGCCTCATTTGAAGAAGGCTTTGGCATGGATGGCTCATCCATACGCGGCTGGGCAGCCATTCATGAGAGCGACATGCTGCTTATTCCCGATCCTTCGACGCATCTGCTCGACCCATTTACCGAGGCGCCAACGCTGGTGATGACGTGTGAAGTCATTGATCCCGTGACCAAGCAGCGCTATGATCGCGATCCGCGTTACATCGCCAAGAAGGCTGAGTTGTATCTGGCATCCACCGGGCTTGCTGACACTGCGTATTTCGGCGCCGAAGCGGAATTTTTCATCTTTGATAACGTGCGATTCGATCAGCGCGAGCAGCATGGCTTTTATTTCATAGACGCCGAAGAAGGCCGCTGGAATTCGGGACGCGCGGAAAACAATCTGGGATACCGTCCCCGCTACAAAGAAGGATATTTTCCGGTTCCTCCCACCGATCACTATCAGGATTTGCGCAGCGAAATGGTTATGACCATGCAAAGATGCGGTATGGAAGTGGAGTGTCACCACCACGAAGTGGCCACTGGCGGGCAAACTGAGATCGATTTGAAATTCGATTCGCTGGTGCGGTCCGCCGACAAGATGATGCTCTACAAATACATCGTGAAAAATGTGGCGAACCAGTACGGCAAGACGGTCACATTCATGCCGAAGCCGATTTTCGGCGACAACGGCAGTGGGATGCATACTCACCAATCCTTGTGGAAAGGCGGAAAGCCGCTATTCGCCGGCGACGGTTACGCAGGCATCTCGCAGATGGCGCTTTGGTATATCGGTGGGTTAATCAAGCACGGTCCTGCCCTGGCCGCAATCATTGCACCGACCACGAATTCGTACAAACGGTTGGTGCCAGGCTTCGAAGCACCGGTGAATCTCGCCTATTCGCGGCGCAATCGTTCGGCGGCGTGCCGTATCCCGATGTATTCAGCCTCTGCGAAAGCGAAACGCGTGGAATTTCGTCCGCCAGATCCGAGTTGCAATCCTTACATGGCTTTTGCGGCGATGATGATGGCTGGGCTGGATGGAGTAGAAAATAAAATTGATCCCGGTCAGCCGCTGGATAAAGACATTTACGATCTCGGCCCCGAGGAGTTAGCCCAGGTTCCTTCCATGCCGGGATCGCTTGAAGATGCACTCAATGCCCTCGAAAAAGATCATTCGTTCCTGTTAAAGGGCGACGTATTCACCGAAGAGCTGCTGCAAACCTACATCGAATACAAGCGCACCAAAGAAGTGGACGCAGTCAGGCTGCGCCCGCATCCGCACGAGTTCATGCTGTACTACGATATTTAGGTTTACAGCATTTGTTAAAACAAAAACCTCTGGAAAATTGTGCGAATAAAAATTCGCTTGACATTTTCATGTAGGTGCCGGGTGGGGGCAACTACAAGGTTTCGGTTTCGACAGCAAATGGATGCGTTTGGTCGGCAGCCTCAAGTTCGACCTGGCTGACGATCATATCGGGCGCGAGCGGCACCGGACCGGGGTCGTTCACGCTCTCGGCGGCTCCTAACTCAAATGATGCCGATCTGGTTGGTACAATAACGGTCATGAGCCAGACCTTGACCATAACCGAAGGGGACCCGTCCGGGGCTGCGGCGACGGGCTGGGTCACCATCAACGGGTCGCCCCAATCAGTTACCTTCAATCCATGCCAAGGCCAGTACCCGTACTACTGTCCGCAAACCATCAACGAGGGCGGCATGGTTTCGGTGACGGTTGACGGCCAGACATTCACCGGCGGTTATGGCGGCTCGACAAGCGGGGCGCAGATAGCCTCCGACCTTGCCAGCCAGATGAACTACAGCGGTTCGCCGATTTCCGCGAGCGCCTCGGGCACAACAGTTAGCATCACATCTACCATCCGCGGTGCCGCGACTAACTATCCGCTCTCCACATCGTACGCTTACGATACGACTGATTTCTCCTCACCGGCTTTCACGGCGGAACCATCTGGGGCAACTCTGGCTGGAGGCACAAACTAGGGGAATGGGATGCGGTGGATCGGGCGGATTTTCTGGAGTTCCTGGGGGTTCGCAGTTCCGGCGGTTCTCGCAGGGACTGCGCTTGTCCTCACGGCATGTGGCGGAGGGCAGTCTGGAACCCAGGCTCCGCCGCCTCCTCCTTCAATCACCTTGAGTACGCTGGTTCCCGGTTACGCTGTTGCCGGAACCGGAAGTACAAGCGTTTTCGTCAACGGAAGCGGGTTCACC
>DASYGR010000455.1:0-5323 GCA_035999525.1 Terriglobales bacterium | reverse complement strand
GAACTCGCCGCCAAAGGATTGGCGAATACCGGCAGCGAGAACTATGGAGGACCAGTTGTGACTGCAGGCGGCCTGCTCTTCATCGCGGCAACCAACTTCGATAGAAAATTTCGCGCCTTCGATAAAGAAACTGGAAAACTTCTATGGGAAACAACTTTGCCCGCGGCGGGCAATGCAACTCCAGCCACGTACGAGGTTGATGGACGCCAATTTGTCGTCATTGTGGCTGGAGGAGGGAAGGCGAAGGACGCGCCATCGAGTGGGAGCATCGTGGCATACGCATTGCCGAAGTGAACGACAGAGTGTTGGAGGGGAAATGATTACGCGGCGTGAATTTATTGGGACTATCGCAGCGGGCACCGCTGGTGCCGCCATAGGCGCCACTGCAAAGAGTTACGCGCAAATTCTCGGCGCAAACGACCGCGTGAACTTCGCGGTGATCGGCCTTCACGGACGCGGTTATGCCCACTTGTCATCCATCAAAGCGAGCGGGAGCGTTGCGCATCTTTCTTACGTCTGCGACGTGGATTCTCGCTATCTCGACAAATTTGCGGGCGAAGCGCAAAACGAAATGGGCTATTTGCCTGCCAAAGAAAAAGACTTCCGAAGAGTTCTGGAATCCAAAGATGTGGACGTCATTAGTATCGCAGCGCCGGACCATTGGCACACGCCCATGGCTATTCGGGCAATGCAAGCGGGCAAACATGTTTACGTAGAAAAACCATGCGGGCACGATCCTGATGAGTGCGAACTGCTGGTGCGCGCGCAACGCAAATATGGAAAGCTGGTGCAGATGGGCAACCAGCAGCGCTCTTCTCCCCACACCATCGAGATCATCCAGAAGATCCACGACGGGCTGATCGGCAAGCCTTACTTCGCAAAATGCTGGTATTCCAATAATCGCGGTTCGATTGGAATTGGAAAAGTGGTTCCAGTTCCCGACTATCTTGACTGGGATTTGTGGCAGGGGCCAGCTCCGAGGCGGCCATACAAAGACAACATTCATCCCTACAATTGGCATTGGTTCTGGCTTTACGGCACCGGAGAAGCGCTTAACAACGGTACCCACGAGGTGGACGTTTGCCGGTGGGCCCTGAACTCCGGCTTTCCCGAACGGGTCACGGCTTCGGGAGGCCGATACGCCTTTCACGATGACTGGGAATTCTATGACACGCTGGTCACGAGTTTCGAATACGGCGACAAAATGATTACCTGGGAAGGCATGAGTTGTAACGGCAAGACGTATTACAACCGGGGTCGAGGTTCGATGATTCATGGCACCAAGGGAACCGTTTTGATTGATCGCGACGGATATCAAATCTTCAGCTTGGATGACAAGCTAATTGATGAGTTCAAGCTGAACAAAAACAACTCGACCCAGGATCTTCTTAGCCGCGATTCCATGACCGACGCGCACTTCCGAAACATGATCAATGCCGTGCGGAGCGGAGAGAAGTTGAATGCGCCCGTCGCGGACGCCTACATCGGAGTCGCTATGTTGCAATTCTCAAACATAGCCTGGAAACTGAAACGGGAACTTAAACTTGACACTAGCGGGCACATCATCGGCGACGCTGAGGCCACTAAGATGTGCAGCCGTGAGTACGAAAACGGCTGGGAGATTCGCATTTGAAGGCCGTCCTGGCTTTCATACCCTAAAAATTAATATTCCCGCCAACTCGTGGAAGACAGCTATCATCGGAGAGTCTGATTACCATTTAGGCAAACCATGGCCCAGCGCATTCTGATCGCCGATGATTCACAATCCGTTCGCACGGGCATCCGCCGCATGATCGAGGGCCACGACGGCTGGGAAATTTGCGGCGAAGCAAAAGACGGAAACGAGGCGATGCTGAAGGCGTTCGAACTTTCTCCTGATGTCGTTGTACTGGATTTTTGTATGCCGGAGACCAATGGCATCGTGGTGGCGCGAGAGATCGCTGAAAACTGTCCTAATACCTCCGTCATTTTGTGTTCGATGTATCTCGATTCCCAGCTCGCGGAACTCGCGAGAGAGGCAGGCATCGCAGGCATCCTCTCCAAGAGCAACGCAGGACAGATTGTGGACTGCATCGAAACCGTGCTGAGGGGCGAGAAATTCTACGCGTCGTCTATATAGAACAAAGCAGATTCCTCCGGGCTGAGCGCCCGTTCGGAATGACAAAGGATTCCTTTTCGTGCATCCATCCTTCTGGCGCGCCTTGCGAAGAGGACCAGACTTAGCGAACTTCCCGCAATTTTCCGCTGGCAACGTCGTACACAAATCCACGCACCGAAATCGACTTCGGAATCCACGGATGCGTGCGCAATTTTTGTAATTGGTGACGAACGTTCTCTTCGATATTTTGAAAAGCGAAAAAGTATGCCGGAGATATAGCCGCAGTTCCGGTTCGATTTTCAATTCTGGTTCGCAAATCCTGCTCGCTGGCGTGCATCAATCCGCAATCGGTGTGATTGATGATCATGAATTCCTCGGTTTCGAGGAGGTAGTGCGATACCAGCAGTGAGCGCAGGCTGTCGTCAGTTACAATACCGCCCGCGTTCCGGATAATGTGCGCGTCCCCAGTCGCCAGGCCCAGTGTGCGGATCGAAAGGCGCGTATCCATGCAAGTGAGAATGGCAAGTTTGCGTGCGGGTCGGGGAGTAAGCCTCCGCAACTCATGGGTCCGCGAGTAAATCTCATTCGCTTCTAAAACTTCGTCAATCACGCTCATAGCTCAAACAGTCTAGCAGGGGCCGATTCCACTTTCATGATGAGCATTGGCGTGGTGCCGTACGGCCCATCTACGACGCCCGCTCTATATAATTCTCAATGAGGTGAAATGTGATGTTTCGGCAGCTTCTCTGATGCGCTTCGAACTCTTTGTCGCTACCCGGTATTTGCGCGCAAAACGGCGTCAAGCATTCATTGGCGTGATCACTGGAATTTCTATTCTTGGAGTCGCAGCGGGAGTTGCTTCGCTCATCATTGCACTGGCGATTAACAACGGTTTTCGGCAGGATCTCCAGGACCGTTTACTCGAAACTACCTCACACATAACCCTGTTGCGCACGCAAGACGACGGGATCAAGAATTGGCCGCGATTGCTTGATCGTCTATCGCACCAACCTCACGTGATCGCCGCCGCGCCAACGATTTATGAGGAAGTCATGATCTCGCGGGGTCCGCGGGCGCGCGGTGCGGTGCTCAAGGGAATGGTCCCCAGTTCGGAGAATAGGGTCAGCGACTTGCTGAAAAGCGTTGTTGCCGGATCAGCGGCTGCGCTGGATGAATCGAAACCGCGCGAAGTATCGGGGTCAAATTCGGCGGGCGACGGAGCCCGCGCCACACAGGCGGAATCGCCGGACTCTTTGGAAGCTGTCGAGAATCGTGTGGCCGCCATGCCCCCGATTATTCTCGGGAAAGACATGGCAGAAAATCTTGGCGCGACTGTGGGCTCTGTCGTACTCGTGACCAGTCCTCAGGGGGAATTAACGCCGTACGGCCTGGTTCCGAAATACAGCCAGTTCCGCGTGGCAGGAATTTTTAATTCTGGATTTTACGACTATGACAGTGCCTGGTCGCTGGCTCGCTTGGCAGATGCCCAGCGGTTGTTCGGCATCGGCGACCAAATCGCCGCAATCGAGTTCAAAGTTGACGACATTTACAAAGCTGGCGAAATCGGGGATCAACTCGAAAAGGCGGCCGGACCAGGATTTATGACTACAAACTGGATGGAGCAGAACAAGGCTCTGTTTCGCGCGCTAAAAATGGAGCGTCTCGTGACTTTCATCACTATTGGCCTGATTGTCTTCGTGGCCGCGCTGAATATATTAATTTCTCTGATCATGATGGTCATGGAAAAAACTCGTGACATTGCCGTCCTCATGTCAATGGGAACCCGGAAATCACAAATCCGCCGCGTCTTCATTGCTCAAGGTGTTTTGATTGGGGTGGTAGGAACCGTGATCGGACTGGTCTTAGGCTACGGGCTATCGTTTGCCGGCGGACATTACCATCTGCTGTCTCTATCGCCAGAAGTTTATTCGATTGATTACGTTCCCTTTGCTCCGCGAATGATTGACGGGTTGCTGGTCGTAATTGTGACGCTGGGAGTTTCGCTGATCGCGACGATCTACCCTTCGTGGTCCGCTGCGAAAATTCTGCCGGCTGAAGCGCTGCGATACGAATAAGGGAATCTATCTATCTAGTCTTTTCGCCAACTGCCTTGGCCTGTGTGAACAGATACAAATAATCCGGCCCTCCAGCTTTTGAGTCAGTTCCTGACATATTGAATCCGCCGAAGGGATGCGCTCCCACAATTGCGCCGGTACATTTGCGATTGATATACAAATTCCCCACATGAAATTCATGGATGGCCCGCTCAATCTTCTCCTGTGAATTTGTGTACACCGCTCCGGTTAATCCGAACTCCGTGTCGTTCGCGATCTCCAGTGCGTGGTCGTAATTTCGCGCCTTGATCACCACCAGCACTGGACCAAAAATTTCTTCCTGCTCAAGCTTTGATTTGGGAGGAATGTCAGCGATGACAGTCGGCTGAAGGAAAAATCCTTCTCCTGCACTGGTTGCGCGGGACCCGCCGGTGATGAGCCGCCCTTCTTTCTTGCCATGCTCAATGTATTCGAGAATCGTTTTCATCGAGCCCTCACTGATGACCGCGCCCATGGATGCGTTATCTGCAGGATCGCCTATCTTGATGGTTTCGACGCGAGCCTTGAGGCCTTCGAGAAATTTGTCATAGACTCGCTCGTCCACGATTGCACGGGAGCACGCCGAACATTTCTGTCCCTGAAATCCAAATGATGACGCGGCTACACCTTCGATTGCCGCGTCCAGATCGGCGTCGGTATCCACGATGATTGCATCTTTGCCGCCCATTTCAAGGATGGTGCGTTTAATCCACATCTGTCCGAGGACATGTTCGGCGGCACGTTTATTGATATCGAGTCCCACTTCCCGCGATCCGGTGAAGGCAATGAACCGCGTCTTCGGATGCGCGACCGCGGCGTTGCCAAACGTAGCGCCAGAGCCGGGGCAGAAATTAACCACGCCCTCAGGAATCCCAGCCTCTTCCAACAACTCCATGAATTTCGCGCCAATGGTTGGCGATTCGCTGGACGGCTTCAGGATGACGGTATTTCCGCAGACGATTGAGGCGAGCGTCATCCCAGCCATGATGGCTGCGGGAAAGTTCCAAGGCGGAATGACAACCCCGACACCGAGCGGAATATAAAATAGCGAATCGTGTTCTCCCGGCAATTGGACCGGGGTTTCGACGTGCGCCAGCCGCAAAGCCTCTCGTGCGTAGAACTCGCAGAAATC
>DASYGR010000409.1:0-18227 GCA_035999525.1 Terriglobales bacterium | reverse complement strand
AGACAACCAGCACCAGCCCGCTGGCCTTATCGAAAATGATGCCGTCCGCATCGGGTTGCGCCGTAACAGTGCCCAGCACGGCATTCGTCTTGAGATCGAAAATCACGATTGCGCCGGCCCCGTCGCTGATGAATCCTCGTCCTGCGCCGGGAACCAGGGCAACTCCGTGATTGTGCTTCTGGCCGGGAATGTCCGCGATGGTGTTCCCCGATTCGGCGTCAATCACCATCGTGTGTGTGCTCCTAGGAACGTATAAGCGATGCGTCTTTGCATCCAGCGTGACGTAGTCCCAGCCGCCGTCACCACCAATGTGAAATGTCTTTTCGACCGACCATGTTCCCTGCGCGAAAACTGGCGCACTAAAAGTGAACGAGAATAGTGTGATCAGAATGGCAAAGCAAAAAGATGTATTCCGAAAATACATGAGATCCTCCGATAGATGTTTTCGGGTCAGAATACCATCACTCATTGGGTCAATGAGGGCGAATGCCTGATTTCAACAATGACACTCCACCCTTTGTGTCGTTTCTAGTAATCTTTGCCCATGAATCCGAAGTACCTGTGGCTCGCAGACGCACTACAGTTGCTGGTTTTCTTCGTTGTTGGACCAGTACTCGCGATTGCGATCGCGTATTCGGGATGGCGAGGGAAATCGCGGAGATTCACCAGTGAGCGGTTCGGAATAGTTTGCGTCGTATCAGGCATCGCTGCTGTGCTCATGCTTGTCTGCGCCAGGCGCATAAATGCCGATGTTAGGGATGCGCAATATTTCCTTCAACTTGGGTGCATGCTGCTTAGCGGGCTACTTTTCGGAGTGTATATGGGGTGCGGAGGAGTTCTGATTTTACGCATGTGGTTCTGGCATAAGGCAACTCGTGTGGTCGACAATAACCGGACCGGACGATAAACATGGAAGCCTGCGACTGAATCGCATCGTAAACTACGGCATGACAAAGAAACGGACAGAGCAAGCTAAGAAAGAGGCAGAACCTTCCTCTTGTAAACTGCGTTCGCCAACGTCGCCATAGCAATGTACCAAGCGACCAATCCGGTGACAAAGATCTCCCACCCGGCCACGGCCGCCGGTACCTTGCCAATTACCATGCCGTCCAGCAAAACAAACGCGAGCAAAAGCAACCAGAACAGCACTGCAAGAAACTTTCCCACGCCTTGGACAGCAACGCAAAAAGCGAGCGTGAATAACGTCCACATGAGGAAGAAACCAAGTTCCTCAGGATGACCTGCAGGAATGCCCGTTTTCGGCTGCACGTACACCAGCACGAATAGAGACCACCAAAAAGCGCCGTAAGACATGAAGGCGGACCCGCCGAAGATACTTCCTTTACGCAGGTCCACGATTCCCGCGATGAATTGCGCCGTGCCACCGTAGCAGATGGCCAGCGCCAGGGTGGGCCCGGCACTCCAGAATCCTACGTTATGCAGGCCTGTCGCCATAGTGGTCAAGCCAAAACCCATCAGCCCTACTACAGCCGGGTTCGCCCACCACTCTTTGACCACACCGCCGTCCGCTAACTCTGCCATAAGCAAACCTCCCTCTGGGCTTCAAAGCAACGACATAGTACACCTGTCTCGCTTTGTTCAGGTAACTGGATCACTGTTTCTGCAGCTCTTGTAACGATGACGAGGAGTCCGCACCGCGCAGGTCAATTGCTCCTGGCAAATACCCTCGAATGAAACTCCAGCGTTTCTCCCAAATGCGACAGAAAGTATTCGGGGCTGTGGTCTCCCGGATATAAATGGAGTTCGTGCTTGATATGCTCGGATTGAAGCTGGCGGTGCAGGGCTTGAGCGCCTACCTCGAAATTGAAATCATCCTGCTGTCCGCAATTAAAGTAGATCGCCAGTTTCGCGATCGCGACTCTATTGGTTCGCGCCAGAGCGAACGGGTAGTTATGCTTCCAGTGAGGGATGTCGATGGGATCTCCAAAGGGCGACCCCAAAAGACGCCCTATCTGAGTTCGAGACTGTAACGCTGAATTCAATTCTTGAGGCGATTCAGTCATCAGCGCCGCGCTCTGTGCACTGACGGCGGAAAACAATTCAGGAAGGGCAAACGCAAAACGCAAGGCGCCATAGCCGCCCATGGAAAGTCCGGTAATCGCTCGCCCGGCCCGATCCTTTTTTACGTCATACTTCTTTTCAATGTAAGGAATGAATTCGCGAATGAAGAAATCGCTGTAACGAACTTTGCCGTCGGCAGAGTTTATGAAGAAGCTGTTTTTTCCCTCTGGCGCGACGATTAGAAATTCTCTGATTTTATGTTGCTGCCTCAAGTCTTCAATTAAATCCCATCCGCCACTCTTGAAGAGGGCCTGCTCGTTTTGACCTAATCCATGCAAAAAGTAAAGCACCGGATAAGCTGCCGCATGTTTCGCAACCGTCGCGTCGTAATCGTCGGGCAACAACACACAGTAATGAACCAGCTGTTTGAGAATACGGCTATTGAGCGCAGTGCAATCCATCCGCCCCTGCGCGAGCAAGCTATGAGATAGAACAAGAACCAGAAGGATTATTAAAAGAGACGAAAAGCGAAGTGACATGATCTTGAGAACTGTAACCCAAGTTCAAGGGCGAGACAAAAAGCGCAATCGCCGCGCGAGCCAGAAGCATTCTCTTGTAATGCATCGAACCTCAAGGTATAGTGAGTCATCCTATGGCGTCGCGTGAAACCAATCCGAACTTTATGAATGGAGTTCCGGAGCTCCTCATCTTGAAACTTCTTCAGCAAGAGGAAATGTACGGATATGAGATCGTGCAGGCGATCCGCAGCCGCACTGGCGACGAGATCGCCATTGGCGAAGGCGTGGTCTATCCGGTGCTGCATGGATTGGAACGCGACGGCGCACTCAAGTCGAAACGCAAGACCGTCAACGGCCGCAGCCGTATCTACTATTCCGTCACGCGCGCCGGATCGCGTCGTCTGGCGGATATATCAAAGTCCTGGACCAATCTGACAGCAACAATCCAAAAGATGCTGACGGGAGGGCGACATGCCAAAGTTATTGTTTAAAAATGAACTTCGCGAACGCTTGCTGCGGGCGGGAGTCGCGCCACGGCATGTACAGCGCTATTTGAATGAACTTGCCGATCATTTGGCCGACCTGAAAGCGGAAGAGGAACGCGCGGGCTGCAATCCAGCGGATGCGGAAGCCGCCGCTCTGACCCGGCTCGGCTCAATGGATGATCTTGTCGAGGCGATGCTAAAGCAGCGCCAGTTCCTGGCTTGGTCTGTCCGGGCGCCGTGGGCGATGTTCGGGTGCGCTCCCCTCTGCGCTCTGGCTGCGGCTTACTTCGTGGCCTGTCTAATTTTGTGGTCTGGCTGGAGAATCTTTCTGCCCGGAACCGATACGCCTTTCGTCCCAACAGACGGATTCTCGATCTTCTATTTTGGCATCGGCAGGCTGCTCTATTTTGGCGCACCGATTCTCGTCGGTTGGGGAATCACACTCATCGCGGCCCGTCAAAGATTGAAAGCAGTTTGGCCCACTGTCGGTCTGGTTCTGGTCGCTTTTCTGGGCGGCTCGGCGCAAGTTCATGCGAGTCGCACGGGAGTTCCCGGTGGGCTCGGTCATATCCGCATGGACTTCGCCCTTTGGCCGTCTATTCAGGGCAACCTATTTCACGCCCTGGCAATTCTCTCGCTCACCGTTCTGCCTTATCTCATTTGGCGATTCCAAAAGGCTTACTCCATTTCGGGCTAGTCACCATCGAAGCGTTCCCGAACTGGGCATACCAATCCGAACCTAAGAGTTTAAAAAGACTAAAGTCCGGGTTCCATCTTGGCGATGATCAATGGTAAATGCTTGCGACGTTCGTTCCGAAAGTGATCTCTTTTATGCAAGAACGTGAACCCGTTCGGCCCCCCCATCACTATTTACGGCAAGCATCCGCAGTGGCAAAAAAGCCAGGACCGGCCCGTGAAACTTCTCATCGCCGAAGACGACGCTTTCTTTCGCAAGATCCTGCGCCAAATATTATTTGCAGAATTTGAAGTTATTGTCGCCGAGAACGGCACCCAAGCGTGGGAACTTCTTCAGGAGAATGAGTGGCCGCTGATCGCGATTATTGACTGGGTAATGCCCGGGCTTTCTGGTCCTCAGATATGCCGAGAGGCGCGGGCATGCACGGAGACCGCGAACACATACCTCATTCTATTGACGGCCAGGAATAGCCCTGCCGATATTGTTGCCGGGCTTCACGCCGGAGCCGACGATTACGTCACCAAGCCTTTTGAGGCGGAAGAACTTTGCGCAAGAGTACGGCTAGGACGCCGGATCGTGGATTACAAATGACGGCTATGGCGCAGTCAGCCAGTCTCCAGGAAATGAGGATTCGGGCAAAAACGGCGGAAGCGAATTTCGACCTGGCTTCGTCCCGTCACCGGTCATCTGCCGGAGCTGCCGCCGTTTCACGATTTTCGCGCTAGGTCCCGATAGTCGGAATCACTATTGGGCCGGACGATGATGCACGGGAGGCTTCTTCTTCGTCGCCGGCGCAGCAGCCTTCAAAAGCGTCCCTTTGTCCATCGTCATCACGAAAGGACTTGGCACATAGGATGAAGGCGTTCCCTCGAAATCAAAAGTCGCGCCTTCTTTGGGCATTAACCTCTCGGGAATCGGGCCTGTCATATTCAATGTGATATCAGCCCGCTTGGCGTCGTTGTCATCCTGGGTGCCGGCAATATCCACTTCCGTCGGAGTCGCCTTAATCACCCATCCTTCCATCTGCAACGGCAGGCCCTTTATCACGTTCCAGACTTTATCCGCATCGGCTTGTTCGCCGGCGGAAAGCACCAGTTCCCATTCGGCGAAACTCATCTTCTTAATTTCGTCTGGCGACTTATCCTTCACCAGGTCGTGGGCTTGTTGGGCGGGTGTGGGTGGCACGTATTGGGTGACGGTGAAGCCGGCCGGAGGTGCGGTAGCCGTCTTCGCTGTCGCCATCAGATCGGTCCAACCCTGGTCAGAGCCGTGATATTTTGTATAAACCCCTTTTCCGTAAGCTTCAATCTGGGCTGCATTGGGGGTTCCAGCCGCCAAATTTGCTGCGCGCGCAATATAGAAAAGTCCATTCACGTTATCCGGAGGAGTAGCCGTCAAGTACGCCAGCGCCAAAGGATAAACATCCTGAAGATTGTTCGGATTCGCATCCACCGAAGCCCGCAGATCTTTTTCTGCAGAAGCATTATCTTTCGTTTGCAGAGCCGCAAATCCAGCAATGCTATCGAGCAACTGACTCATTTGCGCCTTCTGTTTGGCGAAATCCGCGTCGGACACGCCATCCGGCTTAGTCATGTTGGGAAGCGCCTGCAGACCCTGCTCGGCATACTTCCGCGCATCCGGCCAGTTATTCGATCCCTTGCTGCTGTATGCCAGCACCAGCAATGCCCGCACATTATTTGGATTAGCCTGAAGAACCCGGCTTGCCGCATCCATCATCTTCGCCTGATTGTTCGCCTGTTCGTAGAGTCCCATGAGCGTTTCGAGCACATCCTGCTTCATCACGCTGTTGGGGTACTGGACAAGAAAAGCTTCAAAACCGCTGATCTTCGCGTTTGCATCAGCTTGTTGCGCGGCGCTCATGTAGGCGTTATATTCCGCTGGATCCTTGATTACGGGGGCTGAGGATGTAGCTGCCCCCGCCTGCTGTCCTGCGGCCGGGGCTTGTCCTTGTGGTGTAGTCTGCCCACCGGCCGCGCATGCCGCGATTGCAAGCACAACTACAAGTAAACTCGTCTTCATTCGAATGGCTCCTTAGGGTTTGTGGAAAATCGAATTCTAACTTCGAACTCCGGAATCGCGGCTTCAGGCCGAGCATTTTAAACGTTGGCTCGCATATATCGTCCAGAAAAAGATACTCGATTTTTCCAGTGTGCGGATTATAAGTATGCGCGCCGTCCAAGGCAAGCAGCTTTCGCAACCGGAAGCGCCTCACTCAAATTCGTTCTACCTCGTTCCGTCTTTTACGACGGTGGCAATGAGCCAGACATTTCTCCTCGGATACCCGCCTTATTCTCTCACCAGAAACTTCCACTGCTCTTTCGTCAGCGGCACCACGCTCAATCTTCCCTGGCGCACCAGCGGAGAATCCGCGAACAGCTTGCGGGATTTCATCTCCGTCAATGATACTGGCTTACCAATCACATCGCCCACCTTGATCCTCACCTGCGGATTCTTTGGATCCGAAGCCTCCACCGAAACCACCGAGGCGGTGCCCACCGCACTCTTTTCATCTCCTGTGTGATAAATCACCAGACGGTCTCCCGGCTTCATCTGGCGAAGGTTTTTTAGTGCGACGGGATTCGTGACGCCATCCCAGACCGTAGCTTTGTCGCGTTGCAAGTCAGCAAAAGAATATGTCGAAGGCTCCGTCTTGAGTAGATAGTCCATAAGATCTCGAATTGTAGCCGGAAGGGTGCGGATTGAAAAATGCCGCGAAGCCATTTCTCGCCTTAGAGACCTATAGGATCTGAGGGAATACAAATCATTGTGTTTTTAAGGTTTTGTTCGATAACTCCAGGCGGAAAGTCAAAGTGACGGGATTTTTTCCATTAGAACGCTCGTCCACAGTAGAATCAATAGACCCCGATGTCACAATTCGTTCATCTTCACCTACACACTGATTATTCCATGCTCGATGGCGCCTGCGACGTGGAGAAGCTCTGCCAGCGTGTCAAGGAAATGGGGATGCCTGCCGTTGCCATGACGGATCACGGCAACATTTTTGGCGCGGTACATTTCGTAAATGCGGCGAAGCAGGCCGGAATCAAGCCGATCGTGGGCTGCGAACTCTATATCTGCAAGAAAGACGATCACAGAATTGACCGCACTCCCCCCGACGGCGATACCTACAATCATCTGCTCGTCCTCGCAGAGAACGAAGAGGGATATCGTAATCTAACCAAAATCACTTCGGAAGCTTCTCTCCATGGCTTCTATTACAAGCCGCGTGTCAGCAAGAAATTTCTGGCTGACCATTCGAAAGGGCTGATCGCTCTCTCGGGCTGCCTGAAAGGCGAAGTCGCCGAATACCTGATGGAAGATAAATACGAAGCGGCGCGAACCGCGGCTGCGACTTATCGCGATATCTTCGGTAAAGATAATTTCTTCCTTGAGATTCAGGATCAGGGGCTGGAGATGGAACACCGGATTCATCCCAATCTGTTTCGTCTGGAAAAAGATCTGGGGATGCCCCTCATCGCCACCAATGACAGCCACTATCTGTGCGAGGACGATGCTCAGGCACAAGATGTCATGCTGTGCATTCAGACGGGGAAGTCCATTCAAGACACGAACCGGATGAAGTTTCATGGCACTGATTTTTACGTGAAGAGCCATGAAGAGATGACTCGCGTGTTCAAGGATTCGCCGGATGTTCTGTCGCGAACGTTGGGCATTGCCGAGCGCTGCAATTTGCGGCTGGAAAAAGTCGGGAATCCGTTTCCACATTTTGAAGTTCCGGCGGGATTCACGCTGGATAGTTACTTTGAACATATTGCGCGGGAAGGCTTTGCCAAGCGCCTCGCTGTCTTGTCGCAACCGGACCGCAAGGCTTTTCTGAAGCATAGCCTGGCGGAATACGAGCAGAGGCTGGCGCGGGAAATAGACTGCATCCAGCAGATGAAGTTTTCCGGCTACTTCCTTATAGTCTGGGACTTTATCCGGTATGCAAAGGAGCACGATATACCGGTCGGGCCGGGCCGCGGGTCGGCAGCGGGATCACTCGCTTCTTACTCGATGGGCATTACGGACATTGATCCGTTGCACTACGAGCTTCTCTTCGAGCGCTTTCTGAATCCAGAACGCATTTCCATGCCGGATATTGATATTGACTTCTGCATGAACCGCCGTGGCGAAGTCATTGATTATGTAACCCAGAAGTACGGGCGCGAAAACGTGGCTCAGATCATCACGTTCGGAACCATGGCCGCGAAGGCTGCGATCAAAGATGTAGGCCGGGCTATGGATATCCCTTATGCCGACGTGGATCGCATCGCGAAGATGGTGCCCACGACTTTGAACATCAAGCTGGAACAGGCGATCAAGGATTCCCCGGCATTACAGCAAGCGTGTGACAGCGACGCACAAATAAGAAAGTTATTCGACACGGCCCTGAAACTCGAGGGGTTGGTGCGCAATTCTGGTGTTCATGCAGCGGGCGTAGTGATTTCGCCACGTCCGCTAACCGAACTCGTTCCGCTGCATAAAACAAAAAACGACGAAATTGTCACCGCCTACGACATGGTGGCAATCGAGAAACTGGGCCTGCTGAAAATGGATTTTCTCGGCCTGACCACTCTCACCATTCTCGACGACAGCCTGAAGTTGATTTTGCAGACACGTAACCAGCGGGTGGTTCTGGATGAGATTCCGCTTAGTGATCCCCAAACATACGAAAAGGTATTTCACAGCGGCCTGACTTCGGGTGTCTTTCAGTTTGAATCGCATGGCATGCGAGACGTGCTGCGGCGGTACAAGCCAAGTTCCATTGAAGACCTTACCGCCCTGAATGCGTTATATCGTCCTGGCCCTATTCAGGGTGGAATGATTGATGATTTCATTGACCGGAAACATGGGCGCAAAAAGATTGAATATGAGCTGCCGGAACTGAAAGAAATCCTCGAAGAAACGTTGGGCGTGATTGTGTATCAGGAACAAGTGATGCAGATCGCCAACAAGCTGGCTGGCTATTCGCTCGGGGAAGCGGACCTGCTTCGGCGGGCAATGGGTAAAAAAATTGCCTCCGAGATGGGCGCGCAACGGGAGCGTTTCGTGAGCGGAGCGGTGCAGCGAGGCTTTCCGCCGAAGAAAATCGAAAAGATATTTGACCTAATGGCGCAATTCGCGGGATACGGCTTCAACAAATCCCATTCCGCCGCATATGCGTTGCTCGCTTATCACACGGCATATTTGAAGACCTACTATCCTGTCGAATTCATGGCTGCATTGTTGACCTCGGTGACGGGGAATACTGATGACGTGGTGAAGTACATCAATGAATGCCGGGAAATGGGGATTGCGGTCGAGCCACCAGATATTAACGTCAGTGACGCGAATTTCACTCCGCATGGCGCAGCTATCCGATTCGGTTTGGCGGCCGTTAAGAACGTGGGCCACAACGCAATTGATTCCATTGTTGCAGGACGAAAGAAGCTGGGCAGCTATCATTCGATTTATGATTTTTGCGAAAACGTTGACCTGCGTTTGCTGAACCGCCGGGTTGTGGAATCGCTCATCAAGAGCGGCGCAATGGACGGCCTTGGCCGCCGCGCGCCTCTGATGGCTGTAATTGATAAAGCAATTGAGCACGCTCAAAAGGCGCAGCGCGACACCGAATCCGGCCAGCATGGATTATTCGGCGTTTTTCAGCAGGAGGAAATTCAAACACAAAACGACAAGCTGCCGGAAATTCCAGATTGGGATGAGCACACCCGGCTAGCGGCTGAAAAAGAAATCCTCGGATTTTTCATTACCGGCCACCCGCTGGAAAAGTATCGCGACAAGTTGGATGAACTTCGCGCGCTTTCTACTTCCGACATCGCGGCAATGAAGCACTCCACCGGAAAAGACGAAAACATTTGCACTGCCGGAATTATTACGTCGCTGCGAGTGCTGAAATCCAAGAGGGGCGATTTTTATGCACAAGGTGCTTTGGAAGACATGGCCGGAACGGTTGAGATGATCGTATTTCCAGAGGCTTATCGAAAGCTGCAAGATAAAGTGAAGATCGAGGTGCCGGTCCTGGTGCGGGGAGGATTACGAATCGAGGAAGGGGCGAATCCTAAGCTGACTGTGAATGACATTATTCCCCTGGAGGATGCGAAAGTTCCATTGCCGCGTTCTATTCGAATTCGCATTCCTCTGGATAGCGCAAGCGAATCCACGGTGGATGATTTGCATTTACTTTTTGCGCAACGCAAAGGCGAAGCCAAAGTGTTATTCGACGTGGAACGTCAGGGGGATTTTATGGTCGTAATGGAAGCGGGGGGATATAATGTGCAACCGGACCGCAATTTTATTGCGCGAGTTGAGGAATTGTGCGGCCGTGGAGCGGTCAGAATCATTGACTGATATCGTGCAGTGACAGCATTCATTCACAGAGGTACAAAGGCAGCTCAGGACAAGCCGACGGGGTCCGATTCCCTCGTGGAGAGGCTGATTCCGGGGAGTCCAGTTCTGGATAATGCAGCCCGCTCGGTTGACGGGGCAAATTTTTTACTGTCATTGGTGGAAGCCCGATGGAACGCGACCAATGGAAACGGGAGTAAAGCGGAATCGGGACAAAAGAGGAATAGGGAATTAGACAAGATCCAGCGGCAGATCAATAAGCTGGAAGCAGTAGAAGGTCAGGACGAAGACACACGGCAGCAGATTCAGGAACTGAATGCTCGCATCCAGGCGCTGCGAGACCAAGGTACCGTACATACCATTGCGTGGGAAAAGACAGAATTGGCACGCCATCCCCAACGTCCTTACACTCTGGATTACATTGACCGCATCTTCACCGATTGGAGTGAAATCCACGGCGACCGCGGATTTGGAGACGACCCTGCGATTGTCTGCGGCATGGCCCGTTTCAACGGCGCGAACGTGATGGTGATCGGTCATCAAAAAGCTCGTGACACCAAACAGAAGGTCTATCGCAATTTCGGAATGCCTAATCCTGAGGGCTACCGCAAGGCTTTACGGGTGATGAAAATGGCGGAGAAATTCGATCGGCCTGTAATCACGCTGGTGGACACACCGGGTGCTTATCCGGGCCTTGGCGCCGAAGAACGCGGCCAGGCGGAGGCAATCGCGCGCAACTTGCGCGAAATGGCGCGTCTGCAAGTTCCAATCATTACCACCATCACCGGGGAGGGAGGCAGTGGAGGGGCGTTGGCAATCGCCGTGGCTGATCGTGTTTTGATGATGGAGAACGCTGTCTACTCGGTAATTTCTCCGGAAGGGTGTGCTGCGATTCGCTGGAATGATTCTTCCAAAAAAGAACTGGCAGCCGAGGCTATGCGCACAACCGCAACCGATCTCCGCGAACTGGGCTGTATTGACGATACGGTTCCTGAACCCGCCGGCGGAGCCCACACGGATCACGATGCGGCAGCGGCGCTGTTGAGTACGTCATTGGAAAAACATCTGGCCGAGTTAAAACAAATTCCCATCCCGCAATTGGTTGCATCCCGCTACGATAAGTTCAGAAACATGGCGCAGTTCTTCGTGGAAGCGTAGTTTTCCTAGCAGAGACCTAACGGAAAATGGCTTTTGAATTACTTTCCTGATCACACACGACCGCGAGTCAGCGTCCTCTGCCGTATAATCTAGGGTTCTACTTCATCTACTGATAGAGCTTGAGCGACGCTGGTGGCGGCACGCTGTCGTTATTAAGTCCCACGGCGAAAGGTCCCGTCTCGTCAGCAATTGCGAAAGGTTCAGGGAATGGCCACAACTGATGCGGGGGTTCACCATGCCTCGACGCATGTGAATCCAAAGCCGGTCGTCAATGACATGAGTATTCAAGTCGCGACCGTGAATGGCAGCGGCTCGCAAAGCTCCAATACTGTATTGTTGCGAAGTATTTTTCAAATGGGAGTGCCCGTATCGGGCAAGAATCTTTTCCCGTCAAATATTGCCGGTCTGCCGACCTGGTACACGATCCGGGCCAATAAAGATGGATACATTGCGCGCAAAAAAGAAATTGATTTTGTAGTAGCGATGAATGCGGAAACCGCGAAAGAAGATGTTCTGTCGCTGGCGCCGGGCGCGGCTGTTTTGTATGACGAACCTTTAAATCTCAAGGAGCTTCGTAACGATCTGACATTTTACGCAGTTCCGTATGACAAGCTGGTAGGCCCGGTTTGTCCTGAAGCCAAACTGCGCAAACTGGTCAAGAACATGATTTACGTCGGTGTTCTTGCGAAACTGCTTGAGATTGATATGGCGGAAATTGAGAAGGCGATCCGCAAACAGTTTGCGAAAAAAGTGAAAGCGGCCAATCTCAATCTCGGCGCGGTACAGGCAGGTTTCGACTATGCGGCGTCGAGCCTTGTCAAAGCCGATCCTTATTTCATCCAGCGCATGGATAAGAATGAAGGCAAAATAATTATTGATGGCAACGCCGCCGCAGCGCTTGGCTGTATGTTTGCCGGCGTCACCGTCATAAGCTGGTATCCCATTACGCCATCTTCCTCTTTGCCCGAAAATCTAATTGAGTACATGAAGCGTTTCAGAATCGGGCCGGATGGAAAGGCAACATTTGCCATTGTTCAAGCGGAAGATGAGCTCGCTGCTGTTGGCATGGTAGTCGGCGCGGGATGGGCGGGAGCGCGCGCGATGACCGCGACATCTGGCCCAGGGATTTCTCTTATGGCCGAGTTTGCAGGACTCGCCTATTACACAGAGGTTCCTGGAGTGGTTTGGGACATACAAAGAGTAGGTCCTTCGACGGGGCTACCGACTCGCACGGCGCAAGGCGACATTCTCTCTACGGCGTTTTTGTCGCATGGAGACACGAAGCATATTCTGCTGCTTCCTTCATCAGCGGAAGAGTGTTTCACCATGGCGCAGGACGCTTTCGACTTGGCGGAGCAGTTTCAGACCGTGGTCTTTGTTTTGTCCGATCTCGATCTCGCCATGAATAACTGGATGGCCGATCCGTTTCACTATCCCGAGAAGCCAATCCGGCGCGGAAAGGTTCTCGGCAAGGAAGATCTTGACCGCCTCGGCGGGTTTGCACGCTACAAAGATGTGGACGGAGACGGTATCCCTTACCGGACTCTGCCGGGAACGGATCATCCTAGTGCGGCCTACTTCACTCGCGGCAGCGGACACAACGAGCGATCGCAGTATAGCGAGCGTCCAGATGATTTTGAAAATAATATGGCGCGGCTCAATCGAAAATTCGAGACCGCGCGGTCATTTGTGCCGCGCCCGGAAGTTGTGTTGAATGGCTCCGAAATCGGAATTCTCGGTTATGGAACGTCGCATTGGGCGCTGATCGAATCCCGCGATCAGTTGCGAAAAGAATATAAGACGGAGACGGATTACCTGCGATTGCGTGCGTATCCCTTCACGACCGAGGTGCACGATTTTATCCAGCAGCATAAGCGAGTTTATGTGGTCGAGCAAAATCGCGATGCGCAAATGCTTAGCCTGCTGAAGCTCGACCTTGATCCGGAATTGATTACGCGTCTGCGAAGCATTGCTCACATTCACGGCTTGCCGCTAGATGCACGCTCAGTTACCGACGAAATTGTGACCATGGAGGCCAAGTAAATGGCGACCTCACCTCCCACGACACCTGCTCCAAAAACAAATCACATTGGGCTGTCGGTGCTCGATTACAAAGGCGGAAAGACCACGCTCTGCGCAGGTTGCGGCCACAATGCGATCTCTGAGCGAATTCTCGAAGCGATGTATGAGATGGGCATCAAGCCCGAGCGCGTCGCTAAGATGAGCGGTATCGGATGTTCTTCGAAGAGTCCCGCGTACTTCATGAGCCGTTCGCACAGCTTCAACACCGTGCACGGACGCATGCCGTCGGTGGCCACCGGCGCGCTCCTTGCGAACACAAGTATGCTTAGTCTCGGCGTCAGTGGAGATGGTGACACCGCGTCCATTGGCATTGGGCAATTCGTTCACTTGATGCGGCGGAATGTGCCCATGATTTACATCATCGAAGATAACGGAGTGTATGGGTTGACCAAGGGCCAGTTTTCCGCGACCGCCGATGTGGGATCAAAATTAAAGACTGGAGTGATCAACGACCTCCCCGCCCTCGATACGTGCGCAATGGCGATTATGCTTGGCGCGACGTTCGTCGGACGTTCGTTTTCTGGCGATAAGCGGCAACTGAATACGATGCTGAAAGCCGCAATCGCTCATCATGGCACGGTAATGCTAGACGTAATTTCTCCGTGCACCACGTTTAACGACCACGAAGGCTCGACCAAATCTTACAAGTATATGCAGGAGCACGAAGAGGCTTTGCAGGACATAAGTTTCGTTCCGGCTTTCGAAGATATCTCCATCGAATACGATGCAGGAACTACCGTGGAAGTTACGATGCACGATGGGTCACGCCTTCGCTTGCGCAAACTGGAAAAGGACTACGATCCCACCGATCGTGTGAAGGCCATGAACCGGCTGAACGAGTCGCACCGCGGCGGTGAAGTGCTTACGGGAGTTTTCTACGTGAATACGCAGGCTCCGAGTTTTGTTGACATGCTCAATTTGACTGACCAGCCATTGGCGACGCTGCCGGAATCGGTCGTCCGCCCAGGAAGGGAAGTGCTGGAGCAGGTGATGGAAGAGCTGAGGTAGGGTTGGCTTAAGCCCGCTTCTTGCGTTTTTGCGGCTCGCCACTGTGTTCTGCGGCGCCGTCAGGCTCGGGATAATCAGTATCAGATGACTTCAGCATGTCGTCCTGATCGCGATGACCGAGTTGTCCTTGCATGGACGTGTTGCCGCCTTCGTTCTGTTCATCCTGCTCGACGGCGCCTTTTCCACGGTCCTGGTCGCGATGTTTAGGTTTATGCGAAGCGGATTTTTTGTGATTTGCCATCAAGCCATCTCCTATCGCGATCACGAAACTTTGGTATTAACGATTGTGTTGAAAACCATGTCGCTCCGAAAGTTGTATAGATAGAATAGATTTTTCGGAGTCTACATGAAACTCATCGTTGTTGCTATCGGATTGCTGTTTTGTGCGTCGTTTTTATTGGCGCAAGGTGCTGATGCGAATCACTCCGCCAGATTGGTCCTGATCAAGCACCATGCCAAACGCCATCATGCCCACAAGCATGGAAAGCATAAAGCGCCAAAGCATCCAAAGCGGGCATAGGCGATTCCGTAGAAAGAGTAAGCCCGACTTTCCATTGTCCTCTTAACAGGTTTTCCGCCACATCGTCTCGGTATCCCAGAAGCTCTTCTGTTACTCCCTCACCTTCGATTTTCAGCATAACCTACGTCTGATGACTCACGCCCAGTTAGTGCTCAAGGCCGTGGAGTGGTTGCGGCGGTACCGGTGTGGGGTGATCCTCTCAGAACAAGCCTGCCTGAGTGGCGAGATGCCGGACGCGATTGGATGGAAGCGAGCCAGTCACTCGGTATTGATTGAATGTAAGATCTCTCGCACGGATTTTCTTGCCGATTGCTGCAAACCATTCCGTCAGAAACCGGAAATTGGCTTGGGCTGCGAACGCTTCTATCTTGCGCCATGCGGACTGATTTCAGCGGAGGAAATTCCTGTTGGATGGGGTTTGCTCGAGTGCCGGAATCGGACGGTAGAGGTCGTCAAACCCTCGGCGAAAAATTTGCGGGCGGCGAAGGGATTTCAATACGAGATGAACCTGCTGCTGGCCAGCCTGAGACGTGTGGAGGTTCGTATCGAGCCGCAATCCATTACTGATTTTCTCAAGTGGAAGAATCGCATGGCGGAATACAATCGCGGCTCGATTCCAGAAGGTATTGTTCCGGCCGAGCAGGAATCGAATTTATTTATCCAAGACTAGAGTCATTTGCTTGAATCTTCCGCGCGCTAATCCGGCATTCACGCCTGGGCCGTTTTCCCTCTTCCTCGATACCATTCGACGGTTCGCCGCAATCCCTCTTCGAAATCCACGATAGGTTTATATCCAAGGCATTCTTGAGTGCGCGACAAGTCGGCGAGAGAGTGTTTCACATCGCCCGAGCGCACAGGTCCGTACTTCGGTTCACCCCGATAATCAGTAAACTGCTTCAGGACTTCAAAAGTTTCGTTTAAATCAATTCTTCGCCCGGTCGCGACGTTGAAAACGTTCCCTGCAACTTTTTGTGCGGGAGCTTCACAAGCCAGCAGATTGGCCCGAACGGCATTGTCAATGAAAGTGAAGTCGCGGCTTTGCCTGCCGTCTCCGAAGATCGTGGGCTGATCGCCGGCCAGCATCTGGGTGATGAACTTCGCCAGAACCCCAGAATAAGGAGACGAGGGATCCTGGCGTGGTCCAAAAATATTGAAGTAGCGGAGAGACACGGTTTCGAGTCCATAGCAACGGTAAAAGGACGTCATGTAATATTCGCCGGCCAATTTCGCAACCGCGTATGGAGAGATCGGATTCGGAATCATTCCCTCATGCTTTGGCAGCGTTGGCGTGTCCCCGTAGGCGGAAGATGAGGCCGCATAAACCACGCGTTCCACTTTCTGATCGCGGGCAGCTACCAGCACATTGACAGTTGCATCCACGTTCGCGCGATTGCTCTCCAGCGGATTTGCAACTGACCTGGGGACCGACGGAATTGCCGCCTGATGCAAAACATAATCCACTCCGCGACACGCATCTTGAACCGCATCTAGGTTGAGCAGATCCATCTCACGAAAATCAATTCGGTCCAAGATGTCAGCTATGTTGCCGCGTTTACCAGTGGAAAAATTATCAATGCCGCGAACTTGAGCGCCGTTGGCAAGAGCAGCATTCGCCAGGGAGGATCCGATGAACCCGGCAATTCCAGTGATGAGGTATATGGCCATGGTTTGTTCATCATAAAGGATCGTCGAGTAGGAAGGCAGTTAGCTGCGGTAACGGGCGCGGTTACCGTGATCGGCTAGGCCGGCTTGCAGATTGTCGCTCTCGCGCCAGACTACGCTCATACTTGCGAATACATTCCTTCGATTTCTTTCGCATAGCATTTTTCCACGGCGCGGCGGCGCAGTTTCATACTCGCAGTCAAGGTTTCGTTTTCGGCGGAGAACTCGTCTGGGATCACCAGAACTTTCTTTAGTTTCTCGAAGCGCGCAAGATTTTCATTCACGTTTTCTACGATATTCTCGTAAAGCGTTCGTACGGCTGGGTCAGTTACTAACTCCTCGCGCGATGCAAAAGAAACCTGATGAGAGCGTGCCCAATTTTCAAGCACCGTAAACGCTGGGGCGATTAGCACGGCGGGAAATTTACGTTTGTCGCCGAGCACGACCGCTTCGGCGACAAGCGGGTTGTGTTTTAAAGAATTCTCGATTGGCTGGGGGGCGATGAACTTTCCGCCCGACGTTTTGATCAGGTCTTTCTTGCGATCGGTGATGGACAAAAACCCATCGGCGTCTATGTTGCCGATGTCGCCAGTCTTGAACCATCCATCCGCGAGTGCATTCCGCGTTTCTTCGGGAAGGTTCCAGTATCCCTGAAAGATTGAGGGACCGCGCACGAGGATCTCGCCATCTTCGGCGATGCAGACTTCGAGGTTGGATAAAGTTTTTCCTACTGTTCCGAGCTTGTGCGCTTTCGGTGTATTTAATGCGATCACCGGCGATGTTTCGGTCAGTCCGTAGCCCTCGTGAATTCGAATGCCCATGTCGGCATACCATTCGGCGAGTTCGCGTCCCAAAGGCGCGCCACCGGAGATGAAGCATCGAGCGCGTCCTCCGAACCCGGCGCGCACGCGCTTATAGAGCAGCCGGTTTGCAAGCCTCCAATTCATAGAAGCAGGCTCTTTTCCGGCCAGTATTTCACTCCGATGCGCGCGGCCCGTGGAAAGCGCCCACCGGTAAATCAAGTTCTTGGGGAAGCTCCTGGCTTCCAAATCTACTTTGGCATGAACTTTTTCATACACGCGCGGCACGGCCACAACTAAGGTTGGCCGAATCTCTAGCAGCGCTACGGGAAGCTGTTCGATGAACGGCACATAAGCCAGAGTTGCGCCGCGATAGAGCAATGCCAGGTCGAGGTGCCGAGCTGTGATGTGCGACAGAGGAAGAAAAGAAATGCTGGTGTCGGATGGGCCAATATCAAAGCCATTCAGGGAACACGAAATGTTCGAGGCGATGTTGCCGTGAGTTAGGATTGCCCCCTTGGGAGTCCCCGTAGTGCCGGAGGTGTAAATGATGGTGGCTAAATCGGCGGCCGTGGCAATGGAGAGCGCAAATTCGTCGAAGGACGGGTCGCGCTGCGGCGGTCCGTTCTTGCGCAGACGAGACATGGAGACCGCGTCATCCGATTCAACATCATCCATCACGACGATTCGTTCGATGGGCGTTGAATCCCGCTTGCCTAACACTTTCTGAAGCTGCTTCTTCGATGAGACGAATACCGCTCGCGCGCCTGCGTCCTTGAGAATGTATGCCGTCTGTTCTTCCGTAAGCGTCGCGTAGATTGGCACGACGACTGCGCCAATCAAGAGGCAGGCGAAATCCGCGATTGTCCATTCGGGCCGATTTTCGCTGAGGATAGCGACGCGATCTCC
>DASYGR010000323.1:0-23782 GCA_035999525.1 Terriglobales bacterium | reverse complement strand
AGCCTGTTGGGCATTGCTGGAAGTTACGGCGTGGCCTGGTTTGGTATTCGGGTAAACACTTTTGCCAACTCCAGGACGGCGTTCGCGAGCCTTCGTGGAAAGCCCTATCCCGTTTATCAGATCCCGCTCGAAGCCGGCATGAGTATTGGCATGATGCTCATCAGCGTTGAGTTGCTGATCATGCTTTTTATTCTGCTATGGGTTCCCAAGGACTACGCCGGCTCCTGTTTTATAGGATTTGCAATCGGCGAATCACTTGGCGCTGCGGCCTTGCGAATTGCCGGCGGAATCTTTACCAAGATTGCGGATATCGGCTCGGACCTGATGAAGATCGTTTTTAAAATCAAGGAAGACGACGCGCGTAATCCCGGCGTAATCGCCGATTGTACGGGTGACAATGCAGGCGATTCGGTTGGTCCGTCTGCCGATGGATTCGAGACCTATGGAGTTACCGGGGTCGCTCTGATCACGTTCATCCTGCTTGGCGTGAAAGACCCAGTCGTCCAGGTGCAACTGCTGGTTTGGATATTCGTAATGCGCGTTGCCATGCTGGTAGCGAGCACGATCGCATATTTCCTAAACGGTGCGATCGCCAAAGCGCGTTATGCTACCAAAGACGAGATGAACTTTGAAGCTCCGCTTACCTCTCTGGTTTGGATCACTTCGATTGTTTCGATCGCGCTCACCTATCTCATTTCTTCTGTAATCATTCCCTTGCTGGGTGGCGATTCGTCGCAATGGTGGAAGCTGGCAACAATCATTTCCTGCGGGACTTTGGCCGGCGCCGTCATTCCGGAACTCGTGAAAGTATTCACGTCAACGGAATCGCGCCATGTCAGAGAAGTCGTCACATCCGCCCAAGAGGGCGGAGCTTCACTCGGCATTTTGTCGGGGTTCGTGGCGGGAAATTTCAGCGCATACTATTTGGGCGGAACAATGGTGATTTTGATGTCGGTTGGTTATTACTTCAGCATGATGGGATTGGCGCAAGCCGCGACCATGATCGCGGCACCGGTTTTTGCGTTTGGGCTGGTGGCATTCGGGTTCCTTGGCATGGGTCCGGTGACGATTGCTGTGGATTCTTATGGTCCGGTAACAGATAACGCCCAGTCGGTTTATGAACTCTCTTTGATCGAACATATCCCGGGAGTGGAGGGTGAACTCAAACGGACTTACGACATTGACGTTAATTTTGAGCGCGCAAAGTATCTGCTTGAGACCAACGACGGAGCTGGCAATACATTTAAGGCAACGGCAAAACCAGTGCTGATTGGGACCGCGGTTGTGGGAGCGACGACGATGATCTTTTCGATCATCATGGATTTGACCTCCGGGCTCACCGAAAACGTGGATAAGTTGTCACTGCTGCATGCGCCTTTTGTCCTAGGACTGATTACCGGGGGCGCGATGATTTACTGGTTTACGGGGGCGTCCACGCAGGCCGTAACTACCGGCGCTTACCGTGCCGTGGAGTTCATCAAGGCGCATATCAAACTCGAAGGCGTCGAAAAAGCCTCGATTGCAGACAGTAAGAAAGTGGTCGAAATTTGCACCAAGTACGCGCAGAAGGGAATGTTAAATATTTTCCTGGCGATCTTCTTTGCAACTCTGTCGTTCGCGTTTGTTGAACCGTTTTATTTTATTGGCTACTTGATTTCGATTGCGATCTTTGGACTCTATCAGGCGATCTTCATGGCGAATGCCGGGGGCGCATGGGACAACGCCAAGAAAATCGTGGAAGTCGAGTTGAAGCAGAAAGGCACTCCGCTCCACGATGCCACGGTTATCGGTGATACCGTCGGCGATCCGTTCAAGGACACCTCCTCCGTAGCACTGAATCCGGTAATCAAATTCACGACTCTATTCGGCTTGCTAGCTGTGGACTTGGCGGTGAAATTGACGTTAGAGCGGGGCGCTATATTGGGTCACATCCTGGCTGCGGCTTTCTTTGCGCTGTCGTTTTTCTTCGTGTATAAGTCCTTCTTCGGAATGCGCATCGGAACGGAAAAGGGCTCGCCTAAAGTCAGTATGGCCGCGGCCGATTAAGGCGCCCTATTTTCGCGGGGCAGAACCGTCCTCAATAGCTGAGCCGCTCTTTGCTTGCCCTCGCTTATCTCTTCGCCCTTTTGGCCCGATTGTTTACAATGGGGAGCCGTTTCTGAGCCCTCGAAGCGGAACACACATTGGAAGACACAAAGCTCAATTCGGGTAAGGACCAGACAGTCTACTGGCGGGTCGAGGGCAGTTTGCTCGAGCTGACGACGGTGCGTCCAATCGGGTTCTTCACCTGGAACGCTCAGACCTTTTCCGAGCGATGGATGCGTCGAGGGCTGGTTTTGCTGATGGCAGCATTGCGTCCTTTTCTCTATGCCTCAAATAGAGTATTTGCAACGCGGATGGTGCATACGGTACTGCGCGGCATAAGCCGGGATCGGCTCGAATTACTAGGAGAAGAATACTTCAAGTATGCATTGAAACCTGCGCTGAAATTAGAGGGAGTGCAACAACTTAACAACTTATTATGCGCTGGCGCACAGGTGGTACTGGTAAGCCAGGGCCTGGACGTTGTGATGCAACCGCTGGCGAGACATCTTGGTGTGAATCAAGTAATCGCAAACAGGATGGAATTTCGTGATGGGATCGCTACCGGGAGACTGCTGGATCCCGTCATACGTCCCCGCGGGGTGTTTGCAAGAATCACCGGTACGGGATCGGATGGGAGGCGCCAGCGGGAGCAACTTGCTTTTGATCTCGGTTTTTCCAGCGCGACGGCTCTGAGATCTGCGGTTATTTCATCTACGCGTCCTGCGGTTAGGCTCGAGCGTCCTATCGTTCGGTTCGGCGAAGAAACGTTCAACGCACCGCTTTCAGTTAGAAGAGCAATTGCCGGCAAGAATGTGATGCTGATTGGCGTGACCGGCTTTATCGGAAAAGTATGGCTGGCGAACACGCTGATGGATTTGCCGGAAATTGGAAAGATCTATTTATTGATCCGGCGGCAGAAATCGAACCCAGCGCAAAACAGGTTTGAAAAGTTGGTGGAAGAATCTCCGGTATTCGACCCGTTAGCACGGCGGCATGGACCTGATCTTGGACGATTTATCAGTGAGCATGTGAAGGTGGTGGAAGGCGACGTGTCACAGCCGGGACTTGGAATCGCACCGGACCTCGCAAAGAATCTGAGCAAAGATTTGGATATCGTCATCAACAGCTCTGGCCTGACCGACTTTAATCCAGACTTGCGGGATGCCCTGTCAACGAATGTGGATGCGGCGCTCAACATTTTGGACTTCGTTCGCGAATCAGATCATGCGGGACTTCTGCATCTTTCAACTTGCTACGTCGCAGGAACCAGGGACGGGAGGGTCGCGGAGACGTTGCGTCCCAATTACACGCCAATTGATCTTAAGGATTTTGATGCCGAGCAGGAGTGGCGTTCGCTGCACGAATTCGTGAAATCGGCCGAGACTAAGGCGTCAGGCGTGGAAGTCACGGAAGAGCTTCGAAAACAAGCCCTGATTAAAGAACATGCGGCAAAGGATTTGCATGGCGCAGCGCTGGAAAATCAGATCCGCAAAAACCGCGTACGTTGGCTGCGGACTTATCTGACTGAGGCGGGAACCAGGCGTGCCAACGAACTGGGCTGGCCAAATACTTATACGTTGACAAAAAGTTTGGCCGAATCTCTGATCTGCAAGTTTGGATCTGGCTTGCCGGTCGCGCTTGTACGTCCTGCGATCGTGGAAACCTCGATCAAGAAGCCTTTTGTCGGCTGGAACGAAGGAATCAATACTTCCGCGTCACTTTCATACCTGTTGGGAACTTACTTCCGGCAACTGCCGACGAATGAGCGGAAACGACTGGACATCATTCCCGTAGATTCGGTATGCCAGGGAATGACGTTGATCGCGGCGGCCATCGTCGAGCGCCGCCATGACAGCGTTTACCAACTGGCGACTTCAGTCACTAATCCATGCGATATGCGGCGGTCAATCGAGCTAACATCGCTGGCACATCGCAAGCACTATCGCGCCCAGGAAGGGCTCGAATATTGGTTGCGACTAAAGTTCGATGCAATTCCGGTCTCGAAGCAAAGATATGAGCGGATGTCGGCGCCCGCGCAGAAGGCGATCATTAAGTCAATTCAGCGGATTATGGCGCCCCTGCCGCTGCGTAAAGCGCCCCTGGCAAAGGCAGAGCGAAGCCTGGAAAGAGTAGAGAAGCTGATTGAGTTGTTCAAGCCTTTTATTCTTTTCAATGAACAGGATTTTGTGGCCGACAACATCGAGAAACTTTCCTATGCGCTTGTGCCGGATGAGAAGGATGATTTCGGATACAAGACGTCCTCGTTAGATTGGTGGGATTACTGGATCAACATTCACATCCCAGCGCTGCGTAAGTGGACGTATCCTTTAATTGAGGGGCGGCCTTTGGAAGTGCGGCAACCGCGTCAACTGCAACTTGAGCCAGCCTCTTGCGACGTTGCGGCCGGCTCCGCGCAGCCTGAAGTGGAAAAGTTCGAAGTGAAGACAGGAACAGACGGAGCGTCGTGGCGATTTTCCTGACCGGGTCCACCGGATATATTGGCGCGCACGTTGCCGCGAACCTGCTGGACGAGCATGGCGCGTCTCTCAATCTCCTGATCCGGGCTCGCGATACCGCGGACGCTGAACAACGCTTATGGCGGGCCGTCCAGCTCCACATGGACTTTCCGCATTTCTATGAGCATTTGCAAACGCGGGTGCGGATATTTCGCGGCGACCTCACCGGACCGAATTTCGGTTTAGCGCGAGATGATTATGATCGCTTGATCCACACGACGGACTCGGTCATCCATTGCGCCGCATCGCTGAATCGCAAATCCGAGAAGACGTGCCTGAATGTAAATTTGCGAGGCACTTTGGAAGTGCTTCAACTGGCTACGAGGGTTGATCACTATCACGGCCTGCGGCGGTTCAGCCACGTGAGCACGGTTGCCGTGGCGGGCAAACGCAAGAATGAAGTCGTAAAAGAGGAAAATTCCATTGATTGGGATCGTTCGGATTACGATCCGTATGCGCGCACCAAGAAATTCTGCGAGCATATGATCCGCCAGTTGCTTCCGGAAACGCCAATTACGATTTTTCGTCCCAGCATCGTTCTGGGAGACAGCCGTCGCGCCGAGACTACACAATTCGAAATGGTAAAGGCGTTTGTATTTTTGGCCGGGTTGCCAGTGCTGCCGTTCCGCCCCGCCGACAAGATTGACATTGTGAATGTGGACTTCGTAGCCGATGCGATAGCCACGCTTCATCAAAAGGAAAATCCGCAATACGACACTTACCATCTCTCGTCTGGAATAGGTTCGCAAACTTTTCGCGAATTGACGAATACACTGGCGGCAGAACAGAACAAACGCGGTCCGATGTTTATGCCGTGGCTGGAGCGTCCATTCTCGCGAACGGTCGACTTTCTTTCGAACCGAAAAGGATCGGTCGCTTACGGCGCTTCGTTGATGAAGGTCTTTATACCGTATTTGGTTTGGAACACGGTTTTCGATAACACCCGTGTGACCACAGAACTTGGACGCAAACCCGTACCCTTCTCACAATACAGTTATCCGCTTCTGAAGTTCAGCCGAGAAACAAATTTCTCGTATCAGTACGAAGACTGGCCTGCCAAGGTTGGAGGGACAGCCGCATGATGGATTCCATCCTCGAAGCCTGGGTAAGTTCGTCTATCAGACGTGCGAAAGTGGGATGGATGATGGGCAAGGGGAAGCCTTGGCGTCCGGGAGAAAAATTAAAGTTGTTGTTCGCGGGGTACAACGGTACCCGCAATACTGGCTCTGATGTGCGTCCCGAAGAAACCCTGCGTCAACTGCGCCATATTTTAGGGGCGGAGAATGTCGAATTCAGCGTGATGAGCCAGGATTTTAAGCTGACCAATGGCTATTTCAACGGCGCTGAACAGGTTTATTTGCCGGACTTATTTCCGCCATTCCTCGCGCGCGAAATCCCAAAGCATCACGGCGTAGTTGTTGTTGAAGGGTCGGCATTCAAGAGCAAGTTTGCAAACGCGCTCACGACCATGATCATCGGATCATTGGGAATAGCTGCGGCCCAGAATAAGCTTTCGGTGGGCTACGGATCGGAGGCTGGCCACATGGATCCCTCCGTCGAAAAAATGTGCGCCCGCTATTGCAAGAATTCCTTCATCATCACCCGCAACGAACAATCCCGTACTACGCTTCGCAAACTCGGAGTTCCGACGGAACTGGGAACCGACACAGCATGGACTTTCGAGCCGCTGCCTCCAGAGTACGGACGCAAAGTCTTGCGGGACTCTGGATGGGATGGAAAGTTGCCGGTGCTGATCGTATGTCCGATCAATCCGTTCTGGTGGCCAGTGAAGCCGTCAGTGACGAAGTATGCGGTATGCAGCACGACGGGCGCCTACAAGGAGAGCCATTACCGCACAGTTTATTTCCACAAATCCGGTAAAGAAGTAGAACAGGCTTTCGAAAGCTACTTAACCACGATTGCCAAAGCTGTGGACGCGTTCCGGCAACAACGCAAAGTATTCACAGTTTTGGTTGCGACTGAGCAACTCGATGTCCGGGCCTGCGAACGCATCTCCGAGAAGTTGGGCGGGGTGCCAATTTTCACGTCGGCGGATTATGACATGTATCAAATGGTGAGTATTCTGCGCGCCAGTAATTTGATGGCGTCCTCGCGATTCCATGGAATCGTTACATCCATGCCCGCCCTTGTGCCCTCGGCCGGAATCACCATGGACGAACGCATTCGCAATTTAATGCGGGAACGTGGGCACGAGGATTTATTGATGAATGTGGACGATCCTGACCTGGAGCAAAGGTTGCTGTTCGCGCTGAACAAGCTGGCAACCGAGCCCGAACCGATTTCCGATGCGATTGGTCGCACCGTGGCGCGCAACCTGAAAGTGATGGCGCGGATGGGAGTGTATTTCGAGGAGGAAGTTCAGCGGCGATATCCGGAATTTCCGACGCGCAAAGGCGAGTGGAGTTGGGAGGACTATCTGCCTCCGATGAGCGCGGGATTGCACAAGTTAATCGAAGCGTACAGCTGAATCGTTGATTACTCCGAGGCTTCGCCCTCAAGAGACAATTTTGCAAAATAATGAGCTTCCTGGATGACATTTTCGCGCAACTTGAAGCGGCTGGCGATACGCCCATTGCTCAAGAGCTTCGCGACGGAAGCACTATCTCCGTAAATGGCCGCGAACTTCTGAAGTTGATTGGAGAGGCCCGGGATTTCCTCTTTCAGAAGAAAATTCCAAAAGGCGATCGTTGCGCGTTGCTCGCTCACAACAGCATTGAGTGGGTTGCAATGGACTTGGCAATCATGGCTGATGGCTTGATAGTTGTTCCGCTCTATGCGCGGCAGGCTCCTGCGGAACTGGTGTGCATGATGAAGGATGGTTCGCCATCGCTGATCTGCTGTGGCGATGCCATTTTGCGGGATGCGATCGTGAAAGAGTGGGCGGAAGCACCACCGCAATGCTTGTTTGACGATGTATTCGGGAAATCGGGGGAAAACAAGACATCGCGGGCGGGGGCGCCCGCGCCACACAAACCTTCGGATCCGGTGACTATTATTTATACTTCCGGCACTTCGGGCGAAGCTAAGGGTGTGGTGCTCAACACCGGGAACGTTGGGCACATGCTGCAATGCACATCGCACTGGCTACCCGAAAACAAGAGCGGTCAGGATCGCGTCTTTCACTATCTTCCGTTTTGTTTCGCGGGTTCCTGGATCATGCTATTGACCTCTCTGCTGCTGCGAAATTTGCTGATTGTGAATACGGATCTCACCAAGTTGCCCAGCGATATGCGGTCAGCCGCGCCAGACTATTTCCTGAATGTTCCAGCATTGCTTGAACGAATGCGCAAAGCGGTGGATGAACAACTCTGGAAAACTGGCGGCATAGCGCTCAGTATTTACAGCCACGCCAAAGGTGCATGGTTTCGGCGGCACCAAAAGCAGGGAAGTCTGATGGATTCCGTTTGGCTGAGTCTTGCCAAGGCAATTGTGTTTCCGACAATTCGCAAGAAAATGATTGGACCCAATCTTAAAGCCCTAATTTGTGGTTCAGCTCCGCTGAACGTTGAGACTCAGCTTTACTTCATGATGCTTGGTATTCCTGTGCTCCAAGTTTATGGCTTGACCGAAACCACCGCCATTTGCACCATGGATGATCCTCATCATGTCGAGGCAGGACGAGTTGGTCCGGCAATAAAGGACATCGAAATGAAGACGGGAGAAAATGATGAGATCATTGTGCGCGGACCAAATATTTTCCCGGAATATTGGAATCGCCCCGCCGAGACCGCCAAAGCATTGCAGGACGGATGGTTTCATACCGGGGATCAAGGCGAAGTGGATTCGGCAGGTAACTGGCGAATTATTGGACGCATTAAGAACCTGATCATTCTTGGGTCAGGTCACAATATTTCTCCCGAACCGATTGAAGATGAATTTCTGAAGAATATTCCTGGAGCGCAGCAAGTGGTGCTGGTGGGGAATGGTCGCGGTTATCTGTCGGCAATTGTTACCGGAGACGTAAAGTCCGAAGCCGTGCAATCCGCTCTGGGGATAGTGAATGCCGATCTGCCGCATTACAAGCAGGTACGAGCATTCTATATTTCTCCAGTGACATTTTCGATTGAGAATGGGTTGCTGACCGCAAATGGCAAATTGAAACGCGACCTGATCGCCGAGCGGATGAAGGAAAACATTGAAGATATGTATCAAGTGAAGCAGGCGTCATGAATGGCTTTCAGGGCGAATCACTTTCTTGGGAATTAAAGGACGGAGTAATTGAGCTGGCGCTTGCTCGAGATCCGTGCAATGAAATTGGATCGTCCACACTTGCAGATTTGGAGAACTTTGCAACCGCAATTCAAGATTCCGGAGATCAAGCCCATGCCGTAATTATTTATAGCCAGCTGAAGTGCGGATTTTGCGCAGGTGCCGATTTGCGAGAGCTCTATCGGCGCTCCCAGGAAATGGACGGTAAGACTGCGGTTAAAGGCGTACGGGAGTTTCTCGAGCGAATCCATAGAGTGATGAACATTATTGATGCCTCGCCTTTGACCACGATAGCTGCCGTCCACGGAGTGACGTTCGGTGGCGGATTTGAATTGGCACTCGTTTGCGACTTGATCATTGCCGACAAGACAGCTCGTTTTTGCTTTCCTGAATTAAGGCTGGGATTGATCCCGGGTTTCGGTGGCATTCCACGCTTGAAGCGAGATTTGGGGAATGGGGTTGTGCGGGACTTGTTGCTGACCGGGCGCAGCTTCAACGCCACAAAAGCTCAATCGGTCGGGCTGATAAGCCAGGTTGTGGCCGAAGGTGAAGCATTGCGTGTGGCTCGCGCCACGGCTGCGCAGTTGAGAAAGTTCGATCGGCAGACGGCAGCGATCGCCAAGAAGTTCATCAAACCGATTCCGCATGACGATTTAAAGCAGGAAATTGATTTGTTCTGCGAACTGTTTGTGCAGCCAGCCGTTGAGGCGGGCTTGCGACGGTTTGTAGAGAGCACCGAACCACAGCCCTATTTGCCGTAAAATCACAGGGGGGTCCAAAGGCAAAACCAGTTAAAACAATGCGAAATCCCGACCAAACGTTAGATGAAATTCTCAACCTCTCAGCGGCTCATTTTAAAGTGCCGCGCGAGAAATTGAATCCTGACGATGATTTTTTCAAAACCCTTCGGATAGATAGTTTGCAGGCGCTGGATTTGCTCACAAAACTGGAGCATCATTTCGGAATTGAATTGCCGGACTATGAGTTGCAGGGAGTGTCCGACTTTCGTACCCTCGCAAGCCGGATTCAGTCCCGCTTATAGAATTTGTTGTTAATAATCAGGCGACGTATCCGTAGAATTCCATCCCTATTAGCAAAGCTTCCATCTACAATCGGTACTTTGAAAACGAATTCAAATATCCACAGATTGCGACACATCTACCCACAATCCGCCAATGCTTGATCTCGACCGATACGGTTGTCTTGGGGCTGCTCTGCGCGACGCGCTGGAGAAGTGGCCGAATGAACTTTGTTTGATCGAGTCCGACCGGGACAAAGAAAAAACGCGTCTTACCTATTCTGATTTCAAAGATATTGCGACACCAATCGCCCGAGCGCTGGAAGATGCTGAGTTCAAGCCCGGTGATCACGGGGCGATCATTATGTCGAATCAGTCGAAGTGGCTGATTTCGGCGTATGTAATCTTCCACTGCGGTGGCGTGCTTGTACCTCTTGACTACAAACTCAGTGCCGCTGAGCATCTGCAATTACTGGCACATTCAAAAGCGAGTTTGCTCGTCGTTGAATATCACTTATGGCGCGCGATCATGCAGGCTTCTGACTTCAGGAATAGAAAGCTGAGAATGGTGCTGGTGACGGAAGCTCCTCAAGGTGCGGATTTAGCAGGCGCGATCCGATGGGAGGAATTTACCCGCAAGGGTAACCCCGCGTTTGCGCCTAGACAGCTCGAAGACGCCGCGTGCATTGTCTACTCCTCGGGCACGGGAGGGCGACCCAAAGGATGTGTCCTGACGCATGCAAATTATCTGGAGCAGTGCAAATCGCTGACTGCGCTTTTTCCTTTTAGGCCGGGCCTGCGCTACTTGAGTATCCTGCCGACAAATCATGCGATTGATTTTATGGTCGGATTCGTCGGCCCGTTTGTGTGCGGGGCGTGCGTTGTTCATCTGCGAACGTTGCGTCCAGAATATGTGCGCGATGCTTTTGTGCGATATCGAATCAACTATGCCAGCCTGGTTCCATTAGTTGTAAAGAATCTTGAACGCGGGATGAAGGCCAAGTTTGACGCGCTATCAAAAATGAAATTGTGGATATTGAGATCGCTGATTGCGATCAATAAATTATTGACGCGCCGCCGGCCTCATGTGGAATTGAGCCGGAGCCTGTTGCCCCAGGTCCATCGCGCTTTCGGGGATAGATTGCTTGCCTTGTTCACCGGTGGCGCGTTTATGGAAGCCTCAACCCTCCAATTCTTTTATGATCTCGGCATACCTATAGCCAATGGATACGGGCTTACGGAAGCCGGCACCGCGCTCACCTTGAATGATTTCAAGCCGTTTCGCGCGGACACGGTTGGCAAACCGCTCCCGGGAGTCGAGCTTCGCATCTTAAGTCCTGACGAGGAAGGTATTGGTGAAGTTGCCGCACGGAGCGAGACTCTAATGTCGCATTATTTGGATGATCCTGAATTGACCGCCGAAACGATTGTTGACGGATGGTTGCTTACGGGGGATTTCGGGCGCTTCGACCCCACGGGCCATTTGCAACTCTTCGGCCGCAAGAAGAACATGATCGTCACCGAGGGCGGAAAGAATATTTATCCGGAAGATGTTGAGGCCGCTTTCGACAATTTGCCAGTCAAGGAATATTCCGTGTTCGCGGCAAACTACATCTGGCCGACGAAAACTTTGGGGCAGGAAATCCTGGTTCTGATATTGCGGCTGGATGCGAACCAAGAATTTTCGGACGCTCTCAAAGCGCAGATCATGGAATGTAATCGCCTGCTTCCGGATTTCAAACGGGTGAAAGGCTACATCGTGTGGGATGAAGATTTTCCCCGGACCGCGTCCATGAAGATCAAGCGCGAGCTTCTTGCGGAACAGATCGGCAAGAAGTTGGATCGCGCTTCGGCAGGGTTGGAGATTTAAGGTAGGACGAGGATCCCACTTCCAGGTGAGAGCCTGTGTCTTCACCGGTGCAGGCCGTGCATCGGCAAGTGCCTTGGGAGCTGGCTCGCGTTAATGTTGCTTTGCTTTTTCGATTTCATCTTGTTCGATTTGGCTGGTGTTGGTACAAAAGTAGTGCCATGATGCGATTCGGCGCGTCAGCACCCCTCGGTAGAAGCCGTAAACGGCGTAAAGCACAGCGCAAGCAAGAATGCCCAACGAGAATGGTGTGAGCGATTCGGCAATACTACCGGTGATGACAGCGATTCCAGTAGCCTTTGAGATAGTCAGGTCTGTGAGGAACTGAATCGTAAGGGACACGAAAACAAAAATAGACAACAATAACGTCAAAATCACCAATCTTTTCAGCGACTCAACTTTGACCGAACACATCTCCCACAGAAATAAAAACCTGCTCTCCGCTTGTTGTAGCATGGCGGGGCGATCTTCGGCCGATACTTTGGCTACCGCCTCGTTGGGCAATTTATTAGCAAGACCCGACCGAGCGAGCAACTCCGCCCTTTCGCTGCTGGTACCATGCTGCTGGAGCGAAAGGAGCCTGCTTATTGAAAACGCCCACAGCTGGCGTCCTAAGCTCACCCATTTCACAAGAGAAATAGCGAGCGCGATAACCAAGTAGAGTACAAAAATCCGATCTTCCCAAGGATGATAGATATCGACCGATGCCGGATCCCATTGAGGTAGTGAAGTGTCTTGCATTTTTTGTCTCCAAGCTTCCAGGACAGACTATATCTGTCTTTTCGCTCCGCCTATGAGGTTAGACACCGCGGTAGTGCGAAAGGTCCTTAGCCAGTTCGCAGTCGATGCATTATGGACCCTTACGTGATTCTGACGGGGGTAACAGATCGTGAATAACGAAACATTTCTTGCCATCGTGAATCCGGCGGCCGGCGGTGGGCGTTGCCGAAAGCTTGTGGGGCCCGCGCTGGAACGCCTTCGTTCCGAAGGAATTAAGATTGATGTGGTCGAAACAACCACTCGCGGACATGCCACGGAGCTCGCTAGGCTGGCATACAGCAGCGGCCGGACTAAATTTATTTCCGTCGGAGGCGACGGAACTTCGTTCGAAATAATAAATGGACTTTTTCCGGAAGCTCAGAGCGGCGAACGTCCCACACTAGCATTTTTACCGCTGGGTACCGGGAATTCTTTTTTGCGCGACTTCAGCGATCGCGGCGCGGACTACTCAATTGAGGCGTTATTAGCCGGCCGATCGCGCCCGTGTGACGTTTTGAGACTCACGCATTCAGGTGGAGTTCTGTATTACACCAATCTCTTGAGCATGGGTTTTTCCGCGGACGTTGCCACAGTGCGAGCCCGCCATTTCGGTGGGTGGGGCGAGCTGGGATATCAGTTGTCTATTTTTATTTGCCTGGCTCGATTCCGGCGACGCGCGTTTCCATTGAAGGTGAATGGCGAAGATCATCTCGACCGGCGTCCGTGCTTGTTCCTTACTTTCAGCAACAGCAAATTTACCGGGGGGACGATGATGATTGCTCCCAAAGCCGAAATTGACGACGGATTGATCGAATACGTGCGATGGGGACCCATCGGCCGGATTGGTCTGTTACGGAATTTACCGACACTTTACGATGGTACGCATATAAACCATCCGTTGGCTGAGAGACATGCGGCAAAGCGTATTGATTTCTCTTTAGACTCTCCGGTGGACGTGATGATTGACGGCGAGGTTCTTACCTTCCGCTGCAATACTCTGGACGTGCTGCCCAGGGCGCTCAAGGTAGTAGTGTAAGTGGTGCTTACAGTTGGATGAAAATCCGGAACCTCTTGGTGATGGGCCGGCGCTCTGAATTCGAAATTAAGCGAAAGTTTACGGTTGAAGCTCAATCTCAAAAGAGTGCTCGAGTTGCTGCTCGGCCAGCTTGCGCAGCAGGAATTGAAGCATTTGGCGGTCGCCTTTGCGGATTTTGTGGAATTGGATTCCGGCTCCTTGTTCTTTATTAACGCTTCGTACCTGGCCGGTGAGGCTGAACTCATAGTTGTCAATTCTTAGAACCAGACTTATGTCAGTTCCCAGCGGCGGAGCATTTTCGATGCTGATGAGACAACCAACCTCCGACAAGTTTTGCAACACTCCTTTAAGTTGAGTACTTTTTGAGCCCTGGGTGCTCATTTCAGCAATGCCCGCGACTTTGAATCGAGAATGACTGCGCCGATTCGCATCGCGAAAACGCAGGCCGGAAGTCTTCGCTCTTGATTTTTTTTCGACCAAAATAGGATCGAATGCAGAATTCATCTCGCGCAGCTCGCTCTCCCACATGGGCCGGTCGGTTTCGACGTTCTGAACGCCAACCTGTCCGCGCTGTTCTGTGGCAGGGTCTCCGACCCATACTACGCGGCAGAAAGTCTTATTGCGCCCGCGCTCGATTGCAACAATTTCTCCTGCTTCTACCACGGCGCGCATTCCGCTGATGCGTGCGCCCCGTTCGGAAATGTCATAAGTGCATGCCATGTCCAGCAACGGTTTATTTTCGTTGTCCCAAAAGGTCACCCGCAGCGGCATAGCGACCTTCACGCGGCCGGCGGCGCGCTCGGGTTCGGTGGGCAGCGACTGTGTCATTTCACTGTCGGCGGACAAAGGAGGTTCCTCCGAACCGAAAGTAACAGTCCAGCAAAACGAGGTCAATTTACGGGGGTAACGGCTCAAGGTTACCCGGTAATACTCAAGAAACGGCAATCCAGCGTGCCGATACGGTTCTCGCACCCCGATTGGATTTGCAAATTGAGTACTCCGAGTTTTCCAGCTTGCTCCACAGGGCGCGTGTCAGAGAAGATAGATTTACTCCATCTCCCTTGGCATGCGAAGCAGCGCAAAATCCGTCCGGCAAAACGTTCGCGGCAACGTACGTGGAAAGGGTATTTCCCCTTCGGCTGCAAAACTTCGCCTGCTCAAGCGCCTGCACTGCACTCTGAGGTACGAAAAGATCGCATGGGCAGACGGTGCGGTTTTAGTTGCAGGCGTTGACGAAGTGGGGCGAGGTTCCCTTTTTGGGCCCGTTGTGGCAGGAGCGGTGATTCTTGATCCCAAGTACCGGGTGCGGGGATTGCGGGATTCGAAGCTGTTGTTGCCCGAGCGCCGCGAGATATTGGCAGAAAGAATTCGAGAGCATGCGATTGCGTGGTCCATTGCGGCGGTGGATGCGGCTCGAATTGATCAAATCAATATTTATCAGGCGTCTCGGGTAGCCATGAAACTCGCTGTTGGACAGTTGCAGCCGGCAGCCGACTATTTGCTGGTGGATGCACTTCGGCTGGATTGCGATTTGCCGCAACGCGCAATCATCCACGGGGACGCACTGTCTGCCTCAGTCGCGGCGGCATCCATCATTGCGAAGGTTGAACGTGATCGCATGGTCCGCGAATGGGACCCGGTTTTTCCTTTGTATGGCCTGGCTTCGAATAAGGGCTATAGCACACCGCGTCACATTTCGGCTCTGCGGGAGCATGGCCCATGTCCGTTACACCGGCAGTCTTTTGCTCCCGTGTGGAATAATCCGGTTCCGCAAGAAGTGCTGGAATTCATGTTGGAAGAAGAGCCCGGGGATAAAACGGACGACCTTAATGAGGAAGCGGTTTAGTTAGCAGCGACGAGACCCGCGGCATCCTTAAGGTCAAGCTTGCAGCCCGATTTTTTCCCGCACAGCCCGAGCGAGAGTATCCACTGCGCGCAGTTTTGTCTCGGCGGCGGCCGGCAGAGTCGGAACTTGAAGAGCGATTTCGCAAGAAAGGAGGAGGGCCGTTACTGTATCTTTTAGCTCGTTGCGCAACTTTTGTTCCGCACCCTGGCGCGCAATGAGCATCTCTTTTTTTCGGCGGTGCAGGGCGGTGCGCAACTCACGAATGACGCGTTCGATCCCGCTGATTGCGAAATTAATGTAAAGCGGGGTCGCCATTCCCATGTGAAGTAGAACCCGATCGGCTTCATCGGGGTCAGCTTCTTGAAATTGCTGGTCAATAACCAGTGCAGCGAACTCATTCGCTTTGAGTTGAGCGGCGGCTTGACCGAGGGTTGCGGCTATTTTCACTGGTTCAGACGTAGCCTGAGTGATGGCGGCGGCGCAATCCTCAGCTCTCGCGGAAGTTGTCATCAATAGAATCATGATTGGTGCAATTGCAAGTAGCGGGCCAGACTCCAAGGCGATGAAAATGCGAACACTTATCTGCCTTTGCGTCGGAAAACCCTTTCCGAAATGGGAACGACTGCCTGTTTTCTAGCTATCTTGGGAAGCGTACTCTTTCAGCTTGCGATAGAGGGTTGTCTTGCCAATGCCCAGCAGTCGAGCTGCCATGAGCTTATCGCCATTGAGTTGCGTGATAGTGCTGAGAATTGTCTGACGCTCCAATTCGGTCATTGGAATAATTTTGGTAGAACTCTCGCCCGACGGAAATGCAACCCCACTACTGTTGACGTTCGGGGGCAGATCGCAAAGGTGAATGACGGGGCCGCTGGTTAGCGCACACGCACGCTCCAGGCAGTTCTCCAGCTCGCGCACATTGCCCGGCCAATCGTATGCCAACATCGATTTCAGGGCATCATCGCTCAGAGTCCGTTCATGACCACCGCTGCGAGAAATTCGCTCCAGGAAGTGCGCAACCAGTAGCGGGATATCCTGGCGGCGCTCTCGCAGGGGTGGTATCCGTAGGCTCAACACATTGAGGCGAAAATATAGATCGCGGCGAAATGTTCCCTGCGCCACGGCTTGTTCCAGATCGCGATTTGTGGCCGCGAGAATTCGCACATTGATGTTAGTGCGCTTGGTGCTGCCGACCTGGCGAATCTCTTTTTCCTGAATTGCCCGCAGCAATTTTGCCTGAAGATCCACTGGCATTTCACCGACTTCATCCAGAAAAACAGTTCCTCCTTCCGCGATCGCAAGCAGGCCTTCTTTCGACTGCATAGCCCCGGTAAATGCCCCTTTCACGTAGCCAAACAGCTCACTCTCGATGAGAGTAGGGACTAAGGATCCGCAATCCACGGGAATAAAGGGCTTGTCGCGAAAAGGTCCGGAAAAATGAATGGAACGCGCAACGATCTCCTTGCCGGTTCCACTCTCTCCAAGAATAAGTACGGGATGATTGCTATATGCCGCTTTGGCAATGATTCGATAAAGCTTTTCCATTTCGGGAGCGCGCCCGATCATGTTGCCAAAACCGTGCTTGGATTTGATTTTTTCGCGCAAAACGCGATTCTCGGTTTTTAGCTTTAAATGTCCCGCCACCCGCTGCAAAAGCATCTTCAGCTCTTCCATGCTGAACGGTTTGGTCACATAGTCGTAGGCTCCGTTTTTCATGGCGTGCACTGCCGACTGAACGGTGCCGTAGCCGGTAACCACAACAATGGCGGCGTCAGGACGGCGTTGCTTTATCTGATGAAGCGCCTCAAGCCCATTCGCGCCGGGCAGCTTCAAATCAAGCAGCAGAACGTCAATGTTCTGAGAATCGAGCAACCGATACGCGTGCTCCGCGGAATCCGCAACCGAGGTATTGAAACCCAGCGATTGCGCAACTTCGCGGCACACCTCGCGGATTGCCCGCTCATCGTCCACGACCAGTAGATTTAGGAAATTTGCTCCCTCGATCTGCGAATTCTGAATGGAGGGAGCTAAGGCGACTGCGCTACTCATGGCGACCCACTTTCCTGGCTCCATCGAATAGAGCCGCTAATTTCACAATTTATCTTTTTATCTTCGACAAATCCGTATCGGGACTTGACCCTTAATTGCTCTGAATGGCGATCCTTGGCATACGAATAGTTACCCGCGTACCTTTCCCCATTTCACTTTCAATCTCAACAACCCCACCTGCACGCTTCACAATGTCTTGAACTGTGGTTAATCCGAGGCCATTTCCAAGACTTCGGGGTTTAGTAGTAAAGAACGGTTGAAAAGCCTTTGCCAGGGTCTTTGCTTCCATTCCAATACCGTTATCTGTCACCGAAAATTCCACGCAAGGGGCCGGCTTTTGCATTTTCTTTTCGGAATCGCCAACCCTCCCGGTGAAGTTCCTTGTGGATAATGTGATGTTTCCAGCCGCTGGTATGGCATGCCGTGCATTAATCACCAGGTTGAGAATGATTCGTTCGGCCTGTCCAGAGTCCAGTCCGACTAGTCCCAGCGGTTGTGCCAGTTTGGTTTCTATCTCAACGCTCTCCCCGGCAAGCCCTGACAATAAGTTTTCCATCTCCGAAATAACCTGGTTCCATGAAAGCGGTTTGATTTCTGGCGTTCCCTCGTGGGGAGGGGACATGAGTTGTTGAACTAGAGCTATCCCATCTTTGCCTGCTTTGTGGATGGCCTCGGCGTGGCGGCGTACTCTTCCATCCGGCTCGACCTCTTCCATCAGCAGATCGCAGTAAAGCAGGATGCCGGTCAGCAGATTGTTAAAATCGTGGGCAACTCCAGCCGTTAACCGGCCAATGATCTCCATCTTTTTTGACTCTGTTCGGGGAGTATCATTGGTGTTCTTTAGTGGGACAGAACGGATGCGGATAACCTGGAAAGCTCGGCGGTTTTCCTTAAATGTGGACGATAATGCCTCGATTTGCATTGGGCCGGCAGGGCTGAATTGCGGCTCCCACGCATCTAGATACCGTGTGTTTTGCGGGAGCATATCGCTGAGCAACTCGCCCTGTATCTCCGAAATGTGGGGCATATCAAGGGTTGCTGCAAATGCGCGATCTGCGAACAGGATTCGTCCATTTTCGGCCACCGCCAGGCTTGCCGGAGAGGCATCGAGTGCCGCCATCAAGAGGGCGGGATAGAAAGGGTATTCGGGTTCTTGCAGCTGCGCGTTGGCACTCATCTCTTCCAAACCTTCTGGCAGCCGAAACGGTTTGATGGTGAGCGGCCAGGCGAGAGCGAGTTGAGGACGGACGAAGTATCGTGAATATCCCGCCAATAGGAGCCTCTACTGAGAAATTCCCAATGTGAAACTCTCCGCATTTGGGAAGTCTAGGCGCGGAATATCGTGCTGTTAAGTACATCCATCACAGACTCTATGTGATGAATGAACGTGTTTACGTTCACTTTCCGGTTGAAATTCGCGCAGAGCGTCGAGAAAAGAAGCTAGAAGGCAAGCGTCATTTGCAGATCAATACGACGGATGGCATTCCCGGAGGCGAATGGTCCGGTGGCGAGTGTGTTGGATTGACCAAATAACGGCGAATTCAGGCTTCCCACCTGCGGCCCATAATTCACATGATTGAAGATATTTCGTGCCGAGGCGGTGAACGTCAAACTGTAACGGCGGTTCGCCGCAGTCCGCGAACCAAATGGATTTCCACCGCCGCCGCTCAGCCCTCGTCCGCCAAGACCACCGCCAGGGGGGCCGCCGCGACGTCCGCCGCCGTCCCAGCCACCACCTCCGCCGCCAGAGCCTTGTCCTTGAACCTCAGGGCCAAATGCAAACGTCCTGCTCACTCGTAGATTCAGAGCAAATGACGCCGGGCCGTCCCCATAATTAACCGGAATGACATTCCCAGAACCGGGCGCGAGATTGAAGTCCCCCAGAGAAGTGTCTCTCACGTCGGTCGCTGGCGTTGAGCTGCTAGCAAAGCCTGGGCGATCGTTAAATACTGAATCGCCATTCAGGTCTTGCCCTAGTGTGATATCGAACGGCCTGCCCGAATTCACAATCAGAAATGGACTCAACCGCAATGCGTATGGCAGGGATATGTTTCCTCCCAGAAAAAGCCGATGCCGGACGTCGAATGACGCCCTGCCGTAGTCCTGCATGATGTCGTACTGATTGGAAGGAAAACTTGAAGGTCCGGACGTATCGCTGTTAGCGTAGCTCAACGTGTAAAAACCAAAGAGCGAAAGTTTGGTACCGAGGCTCACACGCGCGTTGGCTATCAGCTGGTTTTGCCGGAAGATACCTTCCGAATCATATTGATAGATATTTGTAGTTCCTCCCAATGGCCGGATACCGCTGCCGGGAATGGATGGGTCAAAGGTTCCCGGCTCGGGAGCATTAATATTTCTGGTCAGGAACTGATCGTTCCCCCGTGAATTCAAATACGTAATCGCCACCGTCGCCGACTTGGAAACCTGGCGCTCGATACTCGCTGCGGTTTGCATAATGGACGGCGAGCGCAGATTTGGATTTATCTGGTAAATCGTGGGCGATTGACTTCCCGGAATTGTCCCGGGGGAAGGGATAGCGGGATAGAAATCTGGCGATTGAACGATGGTCGTCTGCTCGGTAATGCCATTGAGCCGGTCTTGCTGCAATACCAAATCGGAAGTAAAGCGATCGTAAAAGATTCCAAATCCGCCGCGCAAAACTGTCTTGGGAGGTTTCTTCCCTCCACCAATGCCCCAGGCAATTCCCAAGCGGGGAGCAAAGTCGGCGTGATCGTGAACATCGTTTTGACTTTCAAAACGCAGGCCGTAGCTGAGAGTGAGGTTGGGACGAATTCGCCAGTCGTCCTCAACATAAGGACCGACATCAATCATCGAGACGCTGGTTTGCGGCTGACCCGTCGTGATCAAGAACTGGCTGGGTCCGCATTGCGCCGTCTGCGGATTCGGGGCGGCAGCCAGGCAAGCCGAGGTCTGCCCCAACTGCGTAATTCGATACGCCTCGATCGAAGGGAAAGTAAAACTGCCGTTAAAGTTCCCCGTTGCGTCATTCGTATCCATAATCGCCCGAAGGCGGGCACCGAATTTTATGAAGTGCTTGCCGTGGACTATAGAAGTGTAGTTTTGAAATTCGTAGCGGTTTTGCGTGTCTTTAAGGGTTCCTTGAGAGTTTCCTCCTGCGCTGAATGCTCCCACGACTGACGTGGTGAAGGCCGTGCTTTGTGGGGTTTGGTTGTCAGTTGCCCGGATGAACTGGAACCGGGTTTCGTTCACTACATTGGTGCTGAGCACCTGCGTATCGCTTAGCTGGAGTTCGTGTTCGGTTGAATTCTCGTTGTATGCCTGAGACACGAGCGAGAACTGCCCCAAACCTTGATTATCCTGTTTGTTCTGCTCAAATTCGTAGCGGGCTGTCAGCGTGTTGTTTTGCCCAAGTTGAACATCAACCCTTGGAGAGATGCTGGTGCGGGTCCGTGGAGTCGGTACCGCTTCGCTGAATGGCACGGGGTTGAAATTGGAATCGAGCACGGTGGCGTCAATCAAGGAATTCTGATTTATGTTTCTGCGTTGCGCGTCAAGGAAAAATGATGCTTTCTTCCCCAGCGGCCCGCTTATGTTGCCGTTGAAAAGTTCGCTGTGATAACTGGGTTGATCGGTGTGAAATGGATTCCACTGCGAGTTGAAGGCTGAACTGTTGCCATCCACGAATACCTGGCCGTGATAATGGTCGCTTCCAGGTTTGGTGAAAATCTCGATCCTGCCGTAGCCCACCTTGTCGTATTCCGCCGAAAATGGATTCTGATTAATTCGAATCTCACGAATCGCCGACTTGGGAGGGATCTGCCCTCCGCTGAACCCGTCAATGTAAATCTCGCCGCCGTTGGGTCCGGCCGATGGTCCCGCCAGAGCTTGCAATTCCTGTTGTAACTCGTCCGGATCGTCCGAAAGCGCCTCTAAATCTTTCCCCTTGATAACGATCGCGCTGGCATTGTTCTCCGGGTTCACATCAACGGTCGTGCCCTGCGCCTGCACATCAACCTTTTCTTGCTCGACCTGGATCGCGAGGGGGATGTCCAATTTCAGCGCCCGTCCCGCAGCTAGGGTGGCAATCTGCGGCGCGGACGGGGCGAAGCCCTGGGCATTTGCGCTCACGGTGTACCGACCGGGAGCCAACCCTTGAATTTGATAATTGCCGACATTGTCTGTGGTCGCGGAAGTCTTCTGGCCGCTACTTGAAGTTGCCGTAACAACGGCTTGCGGGATCACGGCACCGCTGGGATCGGCAACCGTCCCATGCAGGCTGCCCGGCGTGGTTTGCGCCATCAGTGCAGCGGTCGAAGTTAAGATCAAAAGCAAAATGATTCCCACGTAATGAGAACCTACTCGCGACATATCTAGCCAAACCCTCACTCGGTCTCTCCTAAATAAACGATCCGAACTGAACGATTACTGTGCGGCGGCATCTCCACCCTCGGGCGACGCGCCCAGGTTCCACGGCGACAAAAGCGTTGAGGCACGATTCTTGTCCGGAGATGCCGTCAGGAGCGGCTCAACTCCGCTGAGCATAGTGATTGCGGTCGGAGCCGAACTTGCGGAACCTTCGGTGGCCACAATCATGACCGCATCGCCTTTATGCAGATCGCCAAGAGTCGCTGCCGGGAGTCGGCTTAACATCTGCTGAAAATCTGGTGGACCGCCCCGGGTCGCTCCGGGAGGGCCGCCGCCATTTCTCCAGGCGCCACGCTGTGCGGCCGAACCGTCCTGGGGCGCGCCGCTGCCTGGGACGCCTGCATTTGGGGCACCCCCCGTCCCGGCACTTCCGGTTCCATCCTGTCCCGTGCCACCTTTAAGCCTCATCGCAATCCTCTGCGCCAGCATCGCCGGAAGCTGCCGCACTTGGGAATCCGTGGTGATCTTCACCGTCACCGGAGTTTTCGTAATTAAGTCCATCACGCTGAGAGTATTCTGCCCGGCGTCAATGGACGATACAATCCCTGCGATATTGCGGAAGGAACCGGAGACAATTTCTTCCGCATCGAATTGCGTCCCGTCTTCGCCGCGCGTACCCCGTGCCCGAAGCTGGTCGCCAGGCTTAATCTGAGCCAGTGTGCTGGGTTTTGCGTCGTCGAATTTCACTGAGTCTGGCGCGTAACGGCGAACAACAGTGGACTTCGATGTGTGTATAGCCTGATCTTTCGTCCCGGCAAAACTGGCGATGGAGATTTGAATTGTGCCATCGTCCGGATTGACCGATTTCACGAGCCCACCTATGCCATGTTTTTGCCAGGCTTCTTTTTGCTGCTCATGAGTTGCGGCTACATCAGACTGTTTCATCACGATCGCAATAGAGGCGACGATCGACTTCGCATCACTGGAAGGAGTCCCGCGGACAAGCAAGCGATCTCCCACTTGCAATTCCTGTAAAGGAATTGCTGTGGCGCCCTTCAGGCTGTTTTGTCCGGGTGCAGTGCGGAGAATGCGAGTTGAATCCTGAAATAGGATGCTGGCCTCGGGCCCTGTATCCGTGGTGAGAGTAATTTGGTTGCCGTTAATTGATTTGACCGCTCCAACTGCCCGTGACACAGCGGTCGACGCTGCGTCATTGGCTGGGGTCTGGCCGTAGACGGCTCCGCCAAGCGCAATCAACGCGAGGAGAATAAGCGGAATGCTTAGCCGCGACGAGAATTTATGTGAACCGAGCATCTGCGTTCCTCTAGCTTCCCCTTGCCCATCTAAACACCACGACTGGCCTCTATGCATCGAAAACGTTTTTCTATATAGATTCAATCATGGCGGCTGAGATGCATGGCGTAAAGAATCGTGGCGCGACTGTAAAGTTTTGTGAAACAACTTTTTGCACCACTGACGCTGCAAGTTAACGAATAAGATTCCCCTTTTTGACACTTTCCCCTTGCGAACCAGACGCATCCTTCCAGATAATAACCGTAGTAAGTTCCCATAAAAAAGTGTACCGGTACAGTCGGGCAGACCTGCTTCGAATTCTTCGGCTAACGGCACGCCAGTTGGCAGCTTGGGAAAGAGCTAACCTGGTGGCCGTTGGGGAAAACTATTCCTTTTCTGACCTCGTACAAATCAAGAAGATTCGGGATCTGTGTGCGTATAAGGTCCGTCCCGCCATCATCCGCCAATCGCTGGCAGCCATGCAAAAGCAGGTTTCCGGGATGAAAAACCCATTGCTTGAGGCTGGCGCATTTACCGCGGGACACCGAATCGCATTTCGCCATCAGGGAAGACTCGTGGAACCAATCGCGGGACAGTTTATGTTCGACTTCAGTCCAGCGAACCGCGTGATCAGCAGCACTGCCGTTCCGAAAACCGAGCAGAAAAGCGCGCAGGAAAATCTTCCCGATGTAATTCGCGATAACGACGCGTCTGAACTATTCGCTCGTGCGATCGCTCT
>DASYGR010000319.1:0-11101 GCA_035999525.1 Terriglobales bacterium | reverse complement strand
CCACACCATGCCCGTGGGATGGAATTGCACAAATTCCATATCCATCAGGTCCGCGCCAGCGTTGTAAGCGAGCGCCATTCCGTCTCCTGTGTATTCCCAGGAATTGGAGGTTATCTTGTATGCTTTGCCGATACCGCCAGTGGCCATCACGATTGACTTGGCCCGGAAAACAACGAATCGTCCCTGTTCTCGCCAGTAACCGAATGCTCCCGCGATGCGGTCTCCGTCTTTGAGCAGTCGGGTGACTGTGCACTCCATGAAAACGTCAATCCCCAGTTGCACGCCACGATCCTGAAGAGTGCGAATCATCTCGAGGCCAGTTCGGTCGCCTACGTGGCACAGGCGTTTGAACGTGTGACCGCCAAAGGCGCGCTGCAAAATGTCGCCGTCGGCGGTGCGGTCAAAGAGTGCACCCCATTGTTCAAGCTCACGCACGCGGTCAGGAGCCTCCTGAGCGTGAAGTTGAGCCATACGCCAGTTATTTAAAAATTTGCCGCCGCGCATCGTATCGCGAAAGTGAGTTCGCCAATCATCGGCGTGATCCACATTGGCCATCGCCGCGGCGATTCCGCCCTCCGCCATTACCGTATGCGCTTTCCCGAGGAGAGACTTGCAAACCACTCCTACCTTCGCGCCTTGCGCTAGTGCTTCGAGGGCGGCGCGCAGGCCAGCCCCGCCGGCACCGATGATGAGTACGTCGTGGTCGTGAGTCTCGAATTCCATGGTCAGAAGAGCCTCACGTCGGTGATTGAGCCACACGCAACCAGCCTGATGTAAAGATCGGTAAGACCCACTGTAATCAGGCTCACCCATGCATAAAGCATGTGGCGTTCATTCAGGACGGTCAGCCACGACCAGGCGGTATGACGCGGTCCGCCAAACTTGGCGCAAGAGAAGCAATCGATCTTCCCGCCCACAAGATGACGGAGTGAGTGGCAAGACAACGCGTAAATCGTAAGTAGGGCGACGTTGAACAGCATAATGACCGTGCCGACGCCGATTCCAAAACGGCCATCGAAAAAGAATGCGCGAACCGCATCGCGCCACAGGAACGCCAGAAAAATAAAGCCGATATACAAAAAGTAGCGGTGAAGATTCTGAAGAATAAATGGAAACCTGGTCTCCCCGCGGTAGTGGCGTTTGCCGGGTTCGGCGACGGCGCAGGCTGGCGGGTCAAGAAAGAAAGCGCGGTAGTACGCCTTGCGATAGTAATAGCATGTCACTCGAAACCCGAGAGGGAACGCGAGAATCAGCAGCGCCGGCGACCACGGCCACCATCCATGATGAGCGTCAATAAGCGGCGAATAAAATGGTGAAAGATATGGTCCCCACTCGTAAAATCGTCCTTCAAGAGCGCGTAGAGTCGCATACGCGCCGAATGCGCCGAGCAGAATGATAACGGGTAATAATTCCAACCACCACGCATCCCGCCGCATGGTTGCGCCAAGATGGTGTTGCTCGCTCGTGGTAGAACCTGCTGACATAAAATCACCGCCTGATGTTAATAAAGTAAACAGAAAAATTGCGTTTAAGTCAAAACTATCGGCAGACTGAACTTCGAACGCATGCACCTGTCATAGTCGTGCGCACGGCCCTATCGGACGCTCTTGTTGCCTGCCCAAGCCAATCCATCTGTCCCAGCCCCGGCGTCAATCAGCTTCTCTACAGTCCAATCTGAAATGCGAATTACCGCAACCTTCCGGCTCGCATCGCAGGAGACGTATGCGGATTGACCATCGGGGCGGATTAGAACTTCCTGAGGAGCGGCGGGAACGTCCAGTGTGTGCGCGACTTTCATGGTGCGAAGGTCCACCACCGCGACTTTGTTGGCGTCAGGTATGGCTACCACAAGCCAGCGGCCGTCCGGAGTAGGAGCCGTTCCGTAACCTGTTGCTGGCAGTGGCACCCACGCTTTCACCTTATCCGTAGCAGCATCAATGACCGCGAGTTGTGCTTTTGCCTGGTCAGAAGTAAAAACTTCGCGGCCATCCACCGAAATCGAAATGCGCTGCACCTGAGACGACACGGGGATCACGGTGATAGTTTCTCGCGCCGCCATGTCGAGCACAGAAACGGTTCCGGGGCCAACGTTAGCTGTATAGCCACGCCGGCCATCGGGCGAGATCGCCAGCATGTGTGATTCGGGTTGGCCAGTAGGAATTGAACCGAGAATTTTCAACGTCGCAGGATCAATCACACTGACCGCGTTTTCAAGTTCAGTCGTAACGTAAAGCAGTCCATCCTTTGGACCAAAAACAGCACAGTGCGGGCGCACACCATGTCCGAAATCAATATTGCCGACCTTTTTTCGCGAAGCTATATCAATCACGATGATGTTGCTTCCGTCAGTCCCAGGCTTTCCGACGCCCGAGGTACCGTAAATTGGGACATAGGCCAGGCGGCCATCGGGAGACGGAGCAACCTCGTGCCCAGTGATTCCGTCTTCGGCGACGGTTGCCACTTGCCGTCCAGTTTTCGGATCTACGATGCCGAGAGTGTGTTCGCCTTTGTTGGCGACGAGCAAGACTGCTCCCTGCGTGGAGTTTGCGGAATGAGTTTCAGTGAGCCCTGGCATGGTTGAGCCAATCACGATCAGCGGTACGAGCAAAGATGAGAATCGCATGGCGAGCTCCATCAGCGAACGATTGCAACATGGAAGTTTACCTCACATCCAGCGGATGGCCTTCAAGATTGATTGATTACTGCGCGTGTATCTTGCGATCCGCTGTGATCGAGTGTGAAATACTCTCGCTGTTATGCCGTCATCAGAATTGAACACCCGCCATCCTTTTGTCCAACGCTATCCGGTCGTCGCCTATTTCGCGATGACTTATGCGATCTCGTGGGGCGGTGCATTGCTGGTGGTAGCGCCGAAGCTGATGCGTGGCCAGCCCATTCCCAAGCTTGATGGAATCTTGATGTTTCCGGTTATGCTGCTGGGGCCAAGCATCTCGGGCGTATTCTTGACAAGAATAGTGGATGGAAAAACCGGCCTGAGCGATCTTTTTTCGCAGATGCGGCGGACCCGTCTTTTCCTGAAATGGTACACGGCGCTCCTAATTCCACCGGCTTTGATTCTGACCGTTCTTGTCGGATTGAAAACATTTGTCTCACCCGTTTTCGCTCCGAACTTTTTTGTGATGGGCCTTCTGTTCGGCGTACCGGCAGGCTTCTTCGAGGAAATTGGTTGGACGGGCTTTGCTCTTCCCAAAATGTGCCGGAGTTTCAACCCTCTGACAGCGAGTATTTTGCTCGGTGTGCTGTGGGGTGTCTGGCATCTTCCCGTGATTGATTATCTCGGCACCGCGACTCCTCATGGCGCATATTGGTTCCGCTATTTCCTCGCGTTTACCGCAGCTATGACCGCCATGAGGGTCGTGATCGGCTGGATTTATTCCAACACGAAAAGTGTTTTATTGGCACAGCTCATGCACGTAAGCTCCACAGGATCACTGGTGGTTTTCAGCGCTCCCCGCGTGACAGCGCCGCAGGAAGCGGGCTGGTACATGGCTTATGCAGCCGCTTTGTGGATCGTTGTGGTGATGGTCGCGGCACAATTCAGAAGGTTGAAATTGCAGCAAACTTCAATTCAAGTGAAGATTCCGTGACGTACGGAATGTGTGTGTGACGACTATTCAGATTCTCCTGAATCAGTACCCTCCCACTCATGGCCGCATGCGCGGCATTTCCACCCCTTGCGTTGGACTGGTAGTGGAACGCCTACCCATAAACTCGCGTAGGCGACCGGCTTGTAAACCTCCTGAAAGGTGACATCCAATGATTTGCACTTGGGGCATTCCGGCTGGCGATAGTCGCCCACACCTTCAATCTCAAACTCCTCGGGAATTGGTTGATTGAGCACATCGGTGGCTTCGGCCGCATCCTCTGCTCGAACTTGAAGTTTGATTCCTCCGACTGCGTTGGACCATAACCAATCCAGACGCACTAAATTGTCGTCCAGCAAAACGGCTTCAATACCTGCGGAATTTAGATTGCCTTGCGCCAGCAGAGCTTCCGGCAGGTCTCTGAATTTAGCAATCGTTACCATTTGACGAAACTCGACCGTATCGCCGGAAGTAGCCGGCCCACCGACTGATTCCAAATTGCGACGCCGCATTTCATCGTCTAATGCACGCTGAGCAATATCCGTCAGGGTAGAGCGATCCTCGGCAATTTGAAGTAATTCGTCATCCGTCCGGCTCGAATACAGCTTCGCCAGACGTTGGGACTCCTGCTCGGGATTAACGCTTGCCATGTCGCACGAATAATACGGGAAAGGATTTTGTTGTCAATTAAAGAGCTCCAACGACAGAACGGCCCGTGCTTTTACACACGGGCCATTCCGGTGGACTGCTTGGAATTGACCAAGAGGTGGTCACTCATCGTGGCTACCTTCGGCTGAACTTCCGGGTTGTTTCCTGAAAACCAGCGCGACCTACGCCGGGCGGAACCCAATCCTTACTCACGGACAGTTGCGAAGCACTCAGAGCGACCGCTCTAAGTCTCAGCCACCTCACCTGGTCTTTTGGATATACCACTACAATCAGAACTTGTCATCCGACCACCTCCTTTCCGGTGTAATTGCAGATTAAATCGAAACGGAATGCGGAGTCAATATGAAGGAAGGGCACGAGAATGGTTCGTTTTGCCTCGCACTGCCGGCAGAAGCTGGATGTGCGTGCGGATGTACTTGTAAATAGGGACACAGGCATGCTAACGTGCGCCCTTTGCATAAACTCGCGGCAGCGCTTCGTGAGGACGCTATTTCATGAGCCAAAATTCTGTTGATACGAATCCGGGCCCAAAGAAGCACCAGCCCTACGTTCCCGAAAATACAGAAATGCGGGAGTTAACGCTTCGGGCGGTGCTGCTGGGGTTGGCGATGACGGTAGTCCTCGGCGCAGCTAATGCTTACCTTGGATTGCGCGCGGGCATCACCATTGCTGCGACCTATCCTGCCGCCGTCATCGCGATGGCTGCCATGCGAGCCTGGAAGGGATCGCTGTTAGAGGAGAACATTGCACGGACCTCCGGCTCAATCGGCGAGGGCATTGCCGCCGGCGCAATCTTCACAATTCCGGCTTTCCTGATCGCGAAGGCGTGGCCTTCATTCCGTCCGGCGGACGCCTATTGGAAGTCCACGGCGCTGATCATGGTGGGCAGCGTTCTTGGCGTGCTCTTCATTTCTCTGGTCCGGCGCGGCATGGTGGAAGACCCTGAGTTGCCGTTTCCTGAGTCCGTAGCGGCGTCAGAAATTCACAAAGCCGGACAGCGAGGCGCAGAAGCCGCTAAATACCTTTTCTGGAACATCGGGGTCGGCGGCCTGGTGTACTTGCTCGGGCGCTTCGGGCTATTCGCCGCCGATCAAGATTTCCATTTCGCGATAGGACAGCTTGGCCGCAGCCAGGTGCGGCTTGGGCAGGTGGGCAGCCCGCAAACCGTGGCGACGGGTGGGACCGCTATGTTTTCGGCACCAAGCATCAGTCCCGCGTACCTGGGCGTCGGCTACATCATCGGGATTCGGCTGGCAGCACTTCAATTTTCAGGTGGAGTGCTGGCTTGGGGATTGATGGTTCCGCTGATGATGTACTTCCTGGGGCCGCAGCTCCGGCACTACCTGCCCGCGGACACGCCGGAAAATTGGTCAGGAATGGCGACCTCGGTTTGGACATTCATCATCCGGCCCATCGCAGTTGGCGGAATGCTGGTGGGCGCGGCCTACACTTTGTGGGGAATGCGCAAGAGCCTCACGGCGGGCCTCGGCAAAGCGTTCAGCGACCTCCGCCAGACTGCCGACGACAGAGCGAAACTCATTCGCACCGAGCGTTACATGAGTTCGAAGATTGTTTTCAGCCTGATTGGAGTGACTTTTCTGCTCATGTGCCTACTCTACATGCGCATCTCGGGGCTAGTTTGGCCAGCGGTGCTTGCCGCAGTCGTAATGCTGGTTGTCGGATTCTTCTTCGCCACCGTATCCGGCAGCCTGGTTGGGATGATTGGATCGTCCAATAATCCGGTATCTGGATTGACGCTTTCGACTTTGTTGATTGCCGCACTCCTTATGGTTTCTCTCGGAGTGTCTGGAATTTCAGGGGTCGCGGCTGTTCTGGGCGTGGCCGCCGTAGTCTGCGTTTCGGCGTCCGTTGCAGGCGAACTGTTGCAGGACTTCAAGGTCGGCTACATTCTGGGAGGCACGCCCGGAAAGATTCAGATCGCCGAGCTGATCGCCGTAGTGGTCGCGAGTCTGATGATGTACTTCCCGCTCATGCTGCTGAACACGGCCTTCGGCTTTGGCAGCCGCCAGCTGCCTGCGCCACAGGCTGGATTGATGGCTACCCTCGCCATGGGCATTGTCGGCGGTGATATGCCGTGGGCTCTGGTGGTGGTGGGAATATTCCTCGGGATCGCGCTGATCATGATGCGTGTGCGCAGTCCCATGCTGGTAGCAGTCGGAATGTATTTGCCTTTCGAAACTACATTTGCCATTTTTATCGGAGGAGCCATTCGCTCGCTGGGAGATTGGATGGCAAAGCGCCGAGGATACAACGACGCTCAGATGGCGCGCGTAGACAATGCAGGAGTCCTGGTGGCCTCAGGATTTATCGCGGGAGAATCTGTTTTTGGTCTCGTCTGGGCGGCGGTGATTGCTTTGTCCTATGTGCACACGCCCTGGTTGCGGTCCGGCGCGGAGTGGATTAAATCAAAGCAATTCTTGGAGCATCCGTCTTATATAGCGGGTATCGGCGTATTGATTGCTTTGACGGCATTATTGGTTCGAGTGCCGATATCGAGCGCTGGCGATCCGAACGAGCCTGCGCCCCCAATCGCGATGATGTAAGGATTGGTGTGGCGGGCGGTCCGCCGGATAATTTGCGGCTGCTTCACTCCGATTCACGGTTTCCTCAGTGATCCTTCGTGTGCTTTGTGGTCGATCGTCTTTTATGTCCGTCGCGCAGAATGTTGAGTTAGTTCGCGAGCGCATCGCGACCTCAGCTCGCCGTGCTGGACGCGATCCCTCCAGCATTTCTTTGATGGCCGTCAGCAAGACTTTCCCCGCACAAGCTATTCGCGAGGCCTATGCTTCCGGGATTCGGCTCTTCGGCGAGAGTCGTGTCCAGGAATTCGCGGAGAAATCTGAAGCTCTGCGGGACTTGCAAGACGGGCACTGGCACATGATCGGACATCTGCAAACCAACAAGGCTGCCAAAGCCGCAGAATTATTTGCGGGCATAGATTCAGTGGATTCCCTACGCCTCGCAGAGAAACTCAATTCCGAGGCCGGGAAGCTTCAGAAGAAATTGGAAGTGTTAATCGAAATCAACATTGGCGGCGAATCAGTGAAAAGCGGCGTTGCGCCAGGCTCTCGGCAATTGGAAGAACTTCTTCAGGCCGCTCCGGTGCTGGAACACTTGGAATTTCGAGGTCTCATGACAGTCCCGCCATTCTCGGATGATCCCGAGCAAGCGCGTCCATATTTTCGCATGCTCCGTGAATTGCGCGATCAGATCGGGGCACGCCGGCTTCCGTCGGTGAGTATGGAGGTTCTGTCCATGGGCATGTCGCACGATTTTGAAGTGGCGATCGAAGAGGGATCGACCTGTGTGCGAGTGGGAACGGCGATTTTTGGAAATAGGAATAGAAATGGAAACGGCACAGAAGAAAGCGGGAACAGAAATGGATAGCGTCAGGGCAAAGCAATTCTTAATCTCGCGAGTACTCGAAGAAGCCGATTTGGAGAAGGTGCACCTCTCGGAAGTAGAAAAGAAGATGCTGTATTTTACTGAAGTGCACCCTTCCTTACTGACATCTATGAAGTGAATGCGGAATTCGAACGAGACTACAACAGCGATGAATACGAATTAAGAATTGCAGGGCTTCTAAAGAATGCGCGGAAGCGCGCCACAGCCGAAGATCAGGAACGATCATGGCATGATGCTCTTGAGGCTTTGCGACAGGAAGATCATTACATCTTGGTGATGGCCAGCCAAGCTTTTGGTTCGTCGGGCGACCTTTCGGAGAATAAGCATCCCGCTCGCGATTTTCTGATTTACATAGCGATCGGGATAGCTGTTGTTCTGATTCTTGTCTGGTTAGCACGTGATAGCTTGTTCAAATGATCCCTACAAAGAAAGTCGTAACGGGCACGACTTTCGCTACTAAGGTTCATCCAAAGGCAAGAAATAGTGCCATCACTTGTCGCGTGGGGGATGTACTTAAGGTGTTCCTGAAAGGCCCCGGCCGTCGAAGGTCGCGCCAACACTTGCATCGAGGTCTTCGCGGAGTTGTTGAATACCCGCGTCCTCGCGCAATCCCACCAAGTAATTTAGAATAAACACTTGCCCATGAACCTTGCTGCTATTCAGGCTGCGCTGCGCGAGCGCAATATTGATGCCTGGCTCTTTTACGATCACCACCACCGCGATCCGATTGCCTACCGCGTTCTGGGATTGCCTCAAAGCTTGATGGTAACCCGGCGTTGGTTCTATCTGATTCCGTCCGAGGGTGAGCCGCAGAAACTTGTCCATAAGATCGAAGCAGGTCATCTTGACACTCTCCCTGGAAATAAAGAGCAGTACTCGGGATGGCAGGAGTTATTCGGAAAAATTAAGAGCATGCTTTCAGGGCATCGCGACATCGCGATGCAATATTCTCCGAATAATGCCGTTTTTTATGTTTCGCTGGTGGACGGCGGGACGTTGGAGTTAATTCGGGGGTTGGGTAAAAATGTAGTGAGCTCCGGCGATCTGGTGGCATTGTTTGAAGCCACCTTGACCGAAGAGCAAATCCAAAGCCACTTTGCAGCCCGCGATAGCGTTGACAAAATTATTGCCGAAGCTTTTCGTGAAATTGGACGCCGGGTACGAAGCGGCGGTACGCACGAACATCAGATTCAATCGTGGTTTATGGAAGCATTCCACCGTGAGGGGCTCACTACAGATCATCCTCCCATCGTCGCCGTGAATCAGAACAGCGGCAATCCACACTATGCCCCATCCCCGGAAACCTCCGCTCCAATTCGCGAAGGGGATTCCGTCTTATTGGACGTTTGGGCCAAGAAGGACAATCCTGACACTGTTTTTTACGACATCACCTGGATGGGATTTGTCGGCAAAGCGCCATCCGATCGCATGCGCCAAATTTTTGAAGTTGTCAGCGGCGCACGAGATGCGGGGGTAAAGACGGTGCAAGATGCGGTCTCTTCCAAGAAGACTATCGCTGGTTGGGAAGTGGATCGTGCCGTGCGCGGTTATATCGAGAAGGCGGGATTTGGAGAATATTTCATCCATCGGACAGGTCATTCAATCGGTTCCGACATCCACGCCAATGGCGCAAACATGGACGATCTTGAAGTTCACGACGAACGGCAGATACTACCCAATTCATGTTTTTCGATCGAGCCAGGCGTTTATCTGCCTGAGTTCGGGGTGCGCAGCGAGATTAATGTGCTAGTTCGCCAACATGCGGCCGAAGTAACTGGTAAAATCCAACGGGAAATCGTAATCATCTGAATGGCAAATTCTTCGCTTAGCAAGAAGACTTCAGGGGATGCGGCGGCAGCGCCGGCGCAATCCATCAGCGTAATCTCAATCGTGGCGCCGGCAGTTGGTTGGCTTATTCCCGGGGCCGGGCATTTAATTCAGAAAAAATGGATTCGCGGTCTGCTGCTGATGGCTTCCATCGTCACCATGTTCGTCCTTGGAGTCCTGATGGATGGACGCATCTACCGGCCGAATGGCGGCGACATCCTGGACATTCTGGGTTTTGTCGGCGACGTGGGGGCGGGTGGGCTCTATATCGTTAGCCTGGCCCGAGATCTCGGACAAGATCTTATAGCGCATGCGACGGCTGACTACGGCAGCAAATATATTATCGTCGCTGGATTGCTGAACTTTATTAGCGTGGCGGACGCTTACCACATTGCGATTGGGAAGAAATCATGACCCTGGCACTATCTCATTTCAATGCGGCGGTTTTGTTTGCAGTGTTCGCTTCTGTCGTTTTCGGAATCACGCAGCGCAACGTGGCGCGGGAACAGATCCGCTATGGTTTGTATTGCTTCGTCATGTTTGTCGGCGGGGTGTTTGTCGCAGGATGGCTCATGTGGTTTCTACGCCACTAACATTGAGGCGGGATCACTTTGGCGGCGGCCTGTTTTTGGAATTTCTGAGCGTTAAGCTATCTATTGCAAGATTTTTGTGGGGAATCAGCGCCTCTCGAGCATCTTACCTTGTTAAAAGCATTTAACATTCTTTCACTGAGTCTTCCAGCATTGTTTTTGCGCGCACAAGAGATCTCGCTTCCAGTATCACTGGCGGCCGGGAGGGTGGATGGGTAGGTCTGGGCCGATTTTGGCTGGGGCGTTTTTGATATTTGGTTTGGCGGTCGGACTAACCGGCTGCAGCAGCGGTAGCGGCGTTAAGGTGGCCACGTTTCCAATTCCAGCGAACGTCATGCTCACCCCCGCTACCACCGCCTCGATGGACGTGGGCGCTACTTTATCATTCACCGCGCAGCCCCAGGACAACGCCAACAATAACCTAACGCAGCCAGTATCATATTTTTCAAGCAATTCCGCCGTCGTTACGATTGCCGCTAATGGGATAGCGTGTGCCGGTACGTGGGATTCCATCAGCAGTCCTCAGGTCTGCACACCCGGACCAGTCGGGGTGGCACAAATCACCGGATCCGCTCAAGGAGTAAGCAGTCCGCCCACTACTGTTTACGTTCACCAGCACATTGACAGCATTTCAATAAGTCCACTTCCGACGCAGAGCAATCCAGTAGTGCCGTGCGTTACGAAGGGCAGAACCTTTGAGTATGCCGCCAGCGCTTTCAGCCGTGGCTCCGATATTACCTCTACGGTGGGACGTTTCGGCTGGAGCACGGTGAACGCCTCCGTTGTGAGTCTTAGCACGACTGCCACCGGGCTCTTTCAGAATCAGGTACAGGCTACGGCGGGGGTCCCGGGCGTTAGCACAACATTCGCGACTCTGGGAAACGTAATCAGTCTGCCGTTCGATTTCGTAACCTGCCCGGTTCAGTCCGTGACGCTTTCAGTGAACGGAAACAACAGCAATCCGGTGATCTTGTCGCAGGGTTC
>DASYGR010000313.1:0-2788 GCA_035999525.1 Terriglobales bacterium | reverse complement strand
CGAAACAGACGCGGAAGATGCTTTCCAATTGCCATCAGGGGAGCAAGGGGACCGATGGTCGCATGGGACATTGGCTGTATTCACGGCTTGGAACACTCTGACTGCGCTGCCGATATTTGTTTCTGTTTCGTTGTTGAATGTATATCGAACCCGGATGTTGGAGACGACCGATAGCGAACGACTGGGCCTGGGTTCGGACGGCGGAGAGAGCGGAATCATGGATGCGACATAGAGTGCTCTCGCGGAAAGGCGAAGGATTGCCTGGACGGGAAGGTTAAGCGGCCTATAACCGGCGTGTTGAAAGTTCAGCGTCAGAGTCTGACCTGGCCAGACAACCTGGGGGAAGGTGATTCGGAAGTAACCCGAAGCGTCTGATTGAACTTTCGTGCTAGTCACCCCATTTGAAAGTGTGACCAAAGCATCTGCGACCGGCAGTTGCTTGCGGGGGTCTTCGTCGCGCCGAATTACAGCGCCCTGTACGGTCAGGGTCATGGGCCTCGGCCGCCAGTGGCGATTTCGGAGAATGATCAAAACGGATGCGCCAACGGCCACAACTGAGACGACGATCCAAATGACAATTTTTCGATTCACTGCAATTCCGTCCGTGTTCTTGGTTGATTTGACGCGGTTATGACGTAAACTGCTGCCCAGGCCCGCTCACCGCCTTGCCTGCTGGTGCATCTAACGAGTGTCGCAGAGATGGATGGAGGGCAGCCCGCGGCGCGATCGGGACGCGCAGCGAAATGTGGGATAGAAATTGGGATCAAATCGACAGAATGCAAAGGCCGAAAGTCCTCAGACTCATGAACTCGCAAGAAGGCGAGAATTCTCGCCGGAAGCTGCTGCGCCAGATGGCTGGACTTTCGCTGGCCCCGCCCCTTGATCATCTTGCCTCACTGGCCGGCATGGCTCAAGCGCCCGCGCAACACGGGACTGAGCAGGCTCGCAAGGTTATGCCACCACCACCCCTACCCAGTTCACTCTCCCCTGAAGACGACAAATTTCTTGAAGATCTCGAACACAGCAATTTTCTCTTTTTTTGGGAGCAGGGTAATCCGCAAACGGGCTTGATCAAAGACCGTTGCAATATTCGCGTCAAGGATACCAGCATTGCTGCCAGTGTGGCATCCACCGGTTTCGGTTTGACCGCCATCTGCATTGGAGAGATGCGCGGATATGTTAGCTATTCGGATGCGCGGCTGCGCGTTATTAAGTCGCTGAATTTTCTCTGGCACAAGTTGCCCACGCACCGAGGATTCTTCTATCATTTCGCCAACATCGACACTGGCGAAAGGCTATGGGACTCGGAGGTTTCGTCGGTCGATACGGCGATCCTGCTCTGCGGTGTGCTGACCTGTCATCAGCATTTTCAAGACGAGACGATCAAACAACTGGCGCACGCGATCTTTGATCGCGTGGATTGGACGTGGCTCTCGGAAGACACAAGCCTGTTGCCCATGGGCTGGACACCTGAATTTGGCTTTTTGCCGTACAAATGGAACTACTATAGCGAGCTGATGATGATCTATCTGCTGGGGATGGGATCATCTTCGCATCCATTGTCGAGCGACGTGTGGTTCGCGTGGAAGCGGACAGTTTTCGAATACGACGGGCTGCGTTATGTGGGCTCGTTTGCGCCGCTATTTATCCATCAGTATTCGCAGGCCTGGTTCGATTTTCGTGGCAAGAAGGATCGATATGCCGATTACTTCCAGAACTCCGTTACGGCGACCGATGTACACCGCCGCTTCTGCCTTGAACTGAACCCCCAGTTCTCCGATTACAGCAACGCGCTTTGGGGCATTACCGCCTCGGATTCGGAAAAAGGATATGTTGTATGGGGCGGCCCTCCGGCCATGGGGCCTATTGACGGGACGATTGTTCCCTGTGCGCCCGGCGGTTCATTGCCGTTCATGCCTGATGCGACCATGCGGGTATTGCGAACGATCCGCGACCACTATCCCCAGGCGATGTGCCGGTACGGTTTTGTGGATGCATTTAATCCGTTGAACGAATGGTATGACACAGACGTGATCGGGATTAATACCGGCATTACGATGCTGATGGCTGAGAATGCGCGAACCGGGTTTATCTGGGATACTTTTATGAAGAACCCGGAAGCGCAAAGAGGGATGGAGATCGCCGGGTTCAAGCCCTACACGCCAGCTGCACCACCGCCGCAATAGCGGTCGGCTTAATCGTGGGCAGTAACCGGTTCGGTTTTCTTTGTCGGGATACAGCGCGAGGGCGGCGCGCCCGCCGTCATAACGAACAACGATTCCCGGGCCAGATGCATCGCACTAAGAGATTCAGAAACAAGGCGTCACGCAGTAGAGCCTTGAAAGCATCTTAGTAAGAGATTCAAGCGCAAGACGCGCAGAAGCCGAACCGCTACGGTTTCTCGGCCGGACACGAAGGGATGCACGACCCCGAACATGAACGCCTCGACAACCGCCGAAGAATCGACTGAGAAGCCAACCGATCAGCCGCAGGAAGCTGGGAATGCGTGGGCTGACCGGCTTCGCGCGCTCTCTAACGTACCACCAGTTCTGAGAATACTTTGGGAGTCGGGTCCGCAGGTGGTGACCTGGGGTCTGGTTCTGCGGGTGATCTACGCCGCGATACCCTGGGGCATTGCGAAAGTAGCAGCGTGGATTGTGCAAGGCGTGGAGCAGGTAATCCGGCATCAGGGACTGCGGCCGCACTTCTGGATGATGGTGAGCTTGGAAGTTGCACTGGCGGTGCTGACCGCGGCCGTCGGGCGGCTGATCGACTATTGCGATTCATT
>DASYGR010000242.1:0-5966 GCA_035999525.1 Terriglobales bacterium | reverse complement strand
ATTCTTTCCGGCGCCATCAATACTTCCATCATAGGGTCGACCGGCGTACTCATGCGGGTAGCCGAAGATGGTGTTCTTACGGACTGGTTCCGCAAGCCTCACCCCCGCTTCGGCACAAGCCATCGCATCGTCAACCTGGTCTTCGGGCTTCAGATGTTCACGATTATCGCGACCAGGGGCAATGTGATCACACTCGGCGAGGCTTACGCCTTCGGTGTCATCTGGTCATTTACGTTCAACAGCCTTGCCATGCTGGTTCTGCGCTGGAAATATCACGGTGAACGCGGATGGAAAGTCCCGCCCAATATCCGCATTGGAAATCGTGAGATCCCTGTCGGGTTGATCTCCGTTTTCCTGGTGCTGCTCTCGACTGCCATCGTCAACCTCTTCACGAAGTCCGTCGCTACGGTCAGCGGTATCACTTTCGCTGTGTCCTTCTTCATCATTTTCAGCATCTCCGAGCGTCAGAACCTGCGCAAGCACGCTCTCACCGCCCGTCAGATGAAGGACCACTTCCAACTCGAGCATCAGGACACCATCAGCCGGGAGTCTGTGGCCATCCGTCCCGGCGCCATTATGGTAACCATGCATGATGCCGCAAATCCGGTCGCTCTGAAATGGGTACTCGCACGTACCAAGACAGAGGATCGCGATGTGGTTGTCATCAGTGTGCGCATGATGGGCGTCGGAGGCCCCGAATACCTGAGCGCCGAACAACAGAGTTTTAGCGAACATGAACAAATGCTCTTCACCAAGGCGGTTTCAGTGGCGGAGAGTTTCGGTAAAAAAGTCTCACTTCTGGTCGTTCCTGCTGGAGATGTATTTGCGGCTTTGGCCCAAGGTGCAAATTCCCTGGAAGTGGATTCAGTTGTCTCCGGGCTATCCAGCTCAATGACTGCCGAGGACCAGGCGTTCCATCTCGGACAGGCGTGGGAGGCGCTGCCTGAGCCCAAGAGACAGTTCAATTTCTTCGTGATTAGCCCCAGCGGCGATACAAAAGTGTTCTACATTGGTCCTCACGCTCCGGCACTGAGCCCTGATGATGTTCAGTTGGTGCACCGGTTGTGGCTGAACATGCGTCGCGACCCATCCGTTCAGGACCTACACCACAGCGACATCATCACGTATGCTCTGACGCGGCTCGCAGGCCAGTATGCCCGCGAGAAAGTGGAGATACTGCGCGATCTCCGTAACTTCCGCGCCGCCGAGTCGCCCAGCCCTCGGATAGGGGGTCAAGACGCTTCCGGCGGAACTCCATCGGCGCCGCCATCAGACCCATCGCAATTGCCTGCGAAATCTTCTCGCAGTCTCTGATTCCTCTTGCTACGGGCACACATGGTACGGCGAATCGTGTACTTTGCGACGCTGAGTTACATTCTTTAAGTTTTAATTCAACCAGTTATCTTGTCGTGTCTTAGTCATCTACCTTCGTGGGTATTGGTGACCATCTGTCAGTCATTGGTTACTTTGAGGTAATAAACCCGTTTTTTTGTTTGTAAAACAGTCTATGGATGCGTATCGTGTTGCAAAGGATGGGAGCACGCCTGCCGGCGGTTCATCGACGCCGAAGGTATCAGTCCACTTAGAAAGTAGTAAGAGGAGGGACAGTGGGAGTTTCAGAAATCTTGGCACAGATCGATCACGAGATTGCCCAACTGAAACAGGCACGGGCGCTACTTGGTGGAACCACTGCGAAGACTTCAAGAAAGGCTGCGGCCCCGGCAGCAAAGAGAGTTGCGAGGAAAAAGAGAAATCTTACTCCGGAGGGACGGAAGCGGATTGCCGAAGCAGTAAGACGGCGTTGGGCAGAGCAGAAAAAGGCAGCCGCTTCGAAGTAAGTAGAGCCAGATAAACAGGAAGGGTCATCTCGCGCGGGCCGATCATTCAGCTAACGGTTTGACCTGGCATCCACCGCCCAACCTCTACGCACTTGTCCACCAGCGCTGCCAGTTCGTCCGGCATGCCCTTCAATGGCGGGAAGGTGCCGAAGTGAATCGGGAGAACCATCTTCGGCGAGAGGAGGCGCGTGGCCAATGCAGCCTCTTTGGGTCCCATCGTGTAATGGCCACCAATCGGCAGCATCGCCACTTCGGGATGATAGAGTTCCGCGATGAGCTTCATGTCTCCGAAGACGTTTGTATCTCCTGCGTGATACAAGACCGGCCCCTCCGCAATGCTCAGGACAAATCCGGTGGCCACCCCGACATAATGAGTTCCATGCTCGTCCTGCGCGGCCGCAGAGTGCTTCGCCTCCACCATCGTTGCCGCAACATCATCGAGTTGCACCGTGCCTCCAAGGTTCATCCCAATTGTGTTGGCCACACCCTTTTCCCCCACATAGGCTGCTAACTCATAAATCGCCACCACCGTTGATCCATGTTTTGTGGCTACAGGTACGGCATCGGACATATGGTCTCCATGCCCATGAGTCAGCAAAATGTATTGGATCTTCGCGGGTAATTCAAAGTCCTTCGGATATTTCGGATTTTCTGCGATGAATGGATCAATCAGGACATTGGTTCCCCGCGCAGTTTGAATTAGCACGGTTGCATGTCCCAACCACGTGATGCGCGTTCCCTTCAATGAGTTCATGTTCCCTCCGGCAGATATTCTCTTGCTTAGCGCGTGATGATGACTTCGGAGAGGCTGTCCTTTGCCAGGAACTGTTTGAACCCCGACCAACGTGAAAACAGGCTTTGAATACTGCGATTGGTAAAGGCGCGCTTAATGGGAAAAGCCTGTGCCAATTGCATCTCGACATTATCGCCCTCAGTGATATGGAATCGGCAGTAAGACGTGTCATCACCTTGAGAACGAGTATTGAAAAAGGCCAGAACCTGTCCGCCTGAATTCATTGAATCGAACAAGCGCTCCACAACGGGCGCAACGAACGGCTCGGGAAGGTAATCCAAAGTCGTCCACAAAAGGACCACATCGTACGTGCGCCCGGAAAGCTGCAGGGTCTGATCGAGATATCCCTTGATGTTCCAGATTGGATTCTCATCCTCATCAACGCCAGTCTGCCAGTTGCCCGCGCAAGCTTCGGTTACCGGGTCAGCCAGAAAAATGCTGTGTCCGAGATTCGTCAGGTAATTGATATTCGTCGGCGAAGTGACACCGGCGTCGATGACCCGCAGACCGGGCTCGGCCTGCAAGCGCTTGCGCAACGCAGCCCATCCACCTGAGTGCCGAGGGATCCTGGGGCCGGTAAAGCCCTGACCGGAACTGGATGGATTGTGATCGGGTTTCTTGTCAAACCAGCGGTGAAGCACCCTTAAGTCTCCCCAATGGAGGTTACGAGGCCAGATTGCATCGTGAAGCAATCGCTAAGTGCACTGGGTAACTGTGGAAAGCGCTACGTTGAGCGGAGTTCCGCGGGTACCGCGCCTCATCCAGCGCCCCAATTTTGAATCGACCGACTCTTCCTCTGTCTGCGCCCGGTGCAGAGAAGGACTTCTCGCGCACTAGCCCCCGGAACTTTCCGCCGTTCTTGCGCCCTGGGTCAAATCCACCTTGCCGCGGAAGATTGCGTTGTCCTCAACCGCGAGACGAAGAGCTTTCACATCGCCCTCCACGTTACTGCCTGCACGCAGTTCTACGCGTCCGGTCGCCACGATATTGCCCTTGACGTGCCCCAGAATCAAGACCTCTTTCGCCGAAAGGTCGGCGGCAACATTCGCATCGGGCCCAATTGTCAATCGGCCTTCCGCGAGGCTGATTGTCCCTTCCACCTGCCCATCAATAATCAAGTCTTCACTGCCCTTCAGTTCGCCGCGAATCACCACGGTCTTGCCAATCCGAGCAGAACCATTCTCCGTTGCCATGCTGCATTTCCTTCCGAGGCATTCATTTGAGCATTTCTCAGGGGGCACAAACAGCCGCCGGTCCTTCACCGGCGACTATGGAAATTCTACCGGTTCATCGTGTTCCGTACTGACGTTGCGATTCCCGAAAATGCCGAGGCCCTGCCCGAACTATACGCAACCAGACCCGTTCACTTCAATTGCAGAATCCAGACCGAGATCAAAGCGTCTAATAACAGCATGAGACCCAGCGCCAAAGCATGGAAATCGAATGGCCGCTAGACTGTTGATAGTGCGTCGCGCTTTCTCTCTTCTCCTTCTGGTGCCGCTGGCAGCGCCGGCTCAGGCACCTAGCGCCGATCGATCCGAAATTGCACTGGTGAAAAGGGCTTTGGCGCTCGAATTGAACGCGGCCCAGGACATCAAGCATCCGATGCGCTACCGCTTGCGGAAAGTTACCTCTCGCATCAGCTCGACAAAAGAGATCATTGAAACCAAGGATGGCGCTGTAGCCCGTCTTCTTGAGCTGAACGGGCGCCCATTGAGCCAGGCAGAAGAACAGAAGGAACAGTCGCGCCTCGAAAGCCTGCTCGCCGACCCCAGCCGTCAGCGGCATCGCAAACAGAACGAAGACCAGGATACTGCGCGCGCAATCAAAGTGCTACGCGCCCTTCCCAGTGCTTTCTTATTCAGATACGTCGGCGATGGAGTGGGCCCCTCGGGCACACTGGAGAAGTTCAGTTTCTGGCCCAATCCTGATTTCAGCCCCCCGGACCTCGAAACCCAGGTTCTCACCACCATGGCCGGCGAAATCTGGGTCGACGCAGCACAAGAACACATCGTCCGACTCGAGGGGCGGTTGCAAAAGGATGTCGACTTCGGCTGGGGCATCCTCGGACGCTTGAACAAGGGCGGCTGGATCGTGCTCGAACAGGGAGAGGTGGGCGCAGGGCGCTGGCGAATCGTGCACCTGAAGATGGTTATGAGCGGCCGGGTAATTTTCAAAACAAGAAGTTTTGATACAGAAGAGCAGGAGAGCCAATTTGAGCCGCTCCCCGTCGATCTGAATTATTCGCAGGCCATTCAGATGTTAGGTTCCGAAACGGGCGATAGCGGAAATTCCAGCCGATAGGCTACCAGTAGACCCAAACGAAATACGGCTCCGCCCATTCCGAGCGGAGCCGCACCTGTTACAGCTGCCTACTTGACCTTGGCGAAAACAATGACCAGGGTGAAGAGGGTGAGTGACTCAATAAGGGCCAGGCCGAGAACCAGGAAGGTGAAAATTCCAGCGCGCGCGCCCGGATTCCTGGCCAGCGCTTCAACCGCAGAACCGACGGCTCTGCCTTGACCGAGACCGCACAAGCCGGCCGCAAGCCCCATCCCGATTCCGGCGCCAATCGGCACCAGACTGACTGCCCCCGAGCCCCCATCCGCGAAGGCCGGGATGGCGAAGCATAGTGCTGCCAGCGCCATGAATACATATTGAAGCTTCTGCATATTTCTCCATCTTCCCTTTGAATTGGCTGCCAGTGGGTGGTTGAAGCTCACCGTGCTGGCCCCCTCACGCTTGCAGCCGTCCGTTGCTCCGAAGCGGAAGCATTCTTCGGCGGAATCTGTTTTTCTGAACCCGAAAAGTCGCGAGACTGAATTAGTGTTCGTGGGCTGTCGCCAATGATAGATAAATCATGGTCAACAGCATGAAAACGAAAGCCTGGATAATTGAGACTGCAAAATGCAGTCCAAGAAAGATCGTAGGGACGGCGAACGGAATCAGCGAGAAGAAGACGAGCGTCACCAAGTCGCTGGCAAGCATATTTGCATAAAGTCGTATGGTCAGTGAAAGTACGCGCGCAAGGTGCGACACAATCTCAATTGGCAAAATCAGCCAGGACATCCACCACACCGGTCCAGCAAAGTGCTTGATGTAACCAACCGGCCCCTGCGTGCGGATTCCATGGAAGTTGTAGTAGAGAAACGTGAGAACCGCGAGGCCCAGGGGAACCACTGGCTCGCTCGTCGGCGTAATAACACCGGGGATCAAGCCCAGAAAATTATTCAAAAGAACGAATAGAACGATGCAGGTTACGAAAGCCTGGAAGCGCTCCTGTTCGTGGCCGATAATCTGCTCTCCCTGGTTCCCGGTAAATTCGTGAACCATCT
>DASYGR010000236.1:0-3281 GCA_035999525.1 Terriglobales bacterium | reverse complement strand
CTGGGCGAGCGCCGAATGTGTGCGCTACCTGCGTCACATGCTTGCGCTGGAAGATGGTAAATCTCTACGCCTGCTCAACGGCATCACCCCGGCGGAACTGGTGCCGACGGCGCCATACACACTGCGGAATTCTCCGACACGTTTCGGAAGGATTGATCTCGAACTCGAACCTGCGGGAGCACGCGGTTGGCGCCTGCGCTTCGATCGTGCCGAGGGGCCAGTTCCATCTTCTGTTTTATTGCCTGGCACAATTGGCGCGTTGAGAATGAACCGTGTCGCCGGTGCCAATTTCAAAGTCGCAGCCGGGGTTGTCCAAATAGATCCCGCTGCCAGGAAATGGGAAGCGTTTCTCACCTAGAGGGGGAAGACACTTTACCCGTCCTAAAACGAATTCGGATTGCCTTCCAGTTCACGTGGCGATCGCGCTAACACAGTTCGCCGCCTGAACCATGCGGGAGCCATCACCCCTTCCGTAAACAGACAATATGCCGTGGGCACAGCTTAACCAACACTTATTGTGCCCTGAAGTCCGGAGTCCGCGGCACGTTCTAAAAAACGCGTGTTCTCAACTTGTTCTTTAAAATGGCGCTTTTCAGCCATGAATCGCTTCGCAGAAAACATGGAAGTTCTGCAAGCTCTTTCGTCGTATGAGTCTGGCGGAGAGGGGGGGATTTCGAACCCCCGGTACAGCTTTTGACCGTACAACGGTTTAGCAATTGCCTGTTCGGAGAGGCTGCCACACAATCCAAATGACTTACAGTCGCGCTCACGCACCACGGATGACGTTAAGTGACCTCATTCGGCAGTTATGGGACACTGCTCGGGACACTGGGAGGAAATGCGATGTGTCCGTTGTGCGGACTGAATGGCGAGTCTCATCTCAAGAAAGATGGCATCCAGAAATGTCGAACGACAGTCACAATAGGGAGTCCGTCGCATCGAATCGACGGGGGAAAATGTCGTTACACTACAGGCTGCTAAACTAAATCCCATGAAGAAGGAAAAGCAACCTTCAACCCGCCCCTTAGATGATACGAAAGGCAACCTCCCTAGCGAGCAGGAAAATCCGACTCGAATCAACAACACAAAAGAAATGCTCGGCAAAACTATAATCTTCTCCGCAGTTCCGCCTGCGGCAAAAGAGGATGCGTCGGGAGAAACATTGCAGCGGTAAAGGCGGCTTCCAACCAAGTCGTGAGGGACCTCGGAAGCGATACGCAGAAGGAGCAGCTTAACCCGTTTACCAGGCTGGAGAGCCGACGCTGTTGAGCACCGCCAACTTACAATGATCCAGATCCGGCAAGCGAAGCAGTCAACGCGGCGTTTTCCTCCCGTGTCGGCAATGCGCAGGAAGTCGCGGACGCCGTTCTGCGCATTATCGAGATTCCTGCGGGAGAGAAGCAGTTGAGGTATTTCGTCAACCTTCGGAGTTCCAGCGTCGATGAGATCTATGCCCTCTCCAAGCAAGCGTAGGCCAACGTGCTAAAAACGTTCGGCCTTCCTCCTGACACCAAATTCATCAAAGGTAATTAGTGATACTTCGTTTCGTCAGTGCAGGAATTCCCTCAGCGAGACCGAATTTGGACATGCACCGAAGTAGCCTTACCATCGTATTCGATCGTCGCGTCAGCTTCCGAAGCCGACGTGATTCCTGTACCGTGACCATCGGCCACTCTTACGACGTGAAATGTCCTGTGCTCTAGCATGCCGGGGAAGCTACCTTGGCGATCACCGATTATGAGTTTCTCCGCTTTATCGTCCCAACGCATTGGTATTACCGAATGTGCGCCGCGCTCATAGTCGTAATTATCCCCTTCATCGTCATACAGGCTGAACTCGCCGTTTGCTCCCGCGTAGACTCGCAAGTCAATTGGATCAGCCTTAGCGGTAGCCGATTCAACGCGCGGGCCGTAAGGAACGATTGAGCCCGCTCTGACATAAATTGGCATCTTGGCGAGCGGAGCGTCTCCCGTGATCGTTTGACCGCCCCGTTCGCGTTTGCCTGTCCAGAAGTCCACCCAATCAGTTCCGGCTGGGAGATAAATATTTCGCTGGGTCGCTCCCTCGATGATCACAGGATTGATCAATAACGCATGCCCGAACATGAATTGGTCCGAAATGCCTCTCGCCCCTGCATCGGAAGTAAACTCGAGCGGCAGGGCCCGCATGAGCGTTTCACCATTGTTCGTAACGCCCCAGGCAGCGGAATAGATGTACGGCATCAGACGATATCGCAACTCATCGTACTGCGTAAGGATGTTCTCTGCTTGTGGCCCATAATTCCAGATCTCTGCATTTGATTTGTATCCGTGAACGCGGAAAATCGGGCAGAACCCGCCGTACTCAAACCACCGAATCAGTAGTTCGTGATAAGCATCGGAGGTGTATTGATCAGCCGGCCGAAAAAATCCGCCAATATCTGTGGTCCAATACGGCATGCCAGACATACTGAAGCTCAACCCTGCGGAGATTTGCCGACGAAGAGTTATCCAGTTCGAGCTAATATCACCGGACCACGATGCGGCGGCGTTTCTTTGCTGTCCGGCGAAAGCCGAGCGCGTGAGAATTACGACTCGCTTGCGATCGGTGGTTGCGCGCTGACCCTCGTAGATGGCTTTCGTTACATATAAAGGGTAAGCATTGCGTACGGACTCGCCACTACCGAGGAACGTCTGTTTCCCCTTGAGCACGTCGAACTCCGGCTCGGATGCATCCATCCACCAGCCATCCATTCCGTCCTGAAAAATTCCATTATTCAGTTCCGACCAGAAAGCCTTTTGCGCCGAGGGATTGAAGAAGTCAGTCCAAGGAGTTCCCGAGATGAGGAAATCGTGCGCATTCATTCGTTTGTAAACGTCAGTGTCCTCGCCAAATCTTGACCATATCGAGATCAGCATATGAAAATCTTCGGAATGAAGTTGATCAAGCATCTTTTTGGGATTTGGATAATAGTCCTCATCGAACTTCATTGCGCTCCAACCGTACTTGCCCCAGTATTGCCAGTCCTGCACCAAGGCATCTACAGGAATCTTTCGCTTCCGGAACTCAGCCGCAATGTCCAGAATTTCCTGTTGGCTGTGATATCTCTCCCGACACTGCCAATATCCATACGCCCACTTTGGAAAGAGTGGCGCTTCACCGGTGAGCTGCCGATAATCTGAGATGACGCGGTTCAACTCAGGACCGTAGAGGATGTAGTAATCGATCGCCTGCCCAACTTCGGAGCGGAACGTCGTTGTGTCCTGGGGCGGACGAACCGCAAGCTGAACGCCTCCTGGACC
>DASYGR010000395.1:0-16229 GCA_035999525.1 Terriglobales bacterium | reverse complement strand
AAGAACGTCGTTATAGCTATGGGCTCCGGTGACCGCAGCAACCGACTCCGGAACCAGTTTCATGGGCAACACCGCCAGCCCTAACAGGCCTGGCAGGATCACGATCAACGGCACCATCATCTTGAAGCCCGCGCCGATGATCGGGGCCAGTTCTGCGCTGCGCAAATCCTTGGCCGCGAGAATACGCTGCACTACCAGAAAGTCGGTAGTCCAGTAACCCATTGAGATAACCGCGCCTAACCCAAACACAATGCCCGTCCAATGGATTCCCATAGGGTTTGTGTTGAAGTGCCCCAAGCCAGACCACAGATGCACATACTGCTCTGAGGCCCTCTGTGTGATTTGAACCTTGAGGTTGCTCCAGCCGCCAGTCTCGTACAATCCGAGAATCGGAATCAGCAGCGCTCCCGCCCAGATCAGGAAAAACTGTAATACCTCATTGAAGATCGCCGAGCGCAGCCCGCCCAACGCTACATAGATCGCAACGGTGAGCGACGAAATCCAGATGCTGAAATTGAGGTCCCAACCCAGCACAATTTGCATGACCTTCGCCATCGCAAACATGTTGACGCCGCTCATCAGGACAGTCATGAATGCGAAAGAAATAGCGGACAAGGCCCGCGCCGGCTCGCCGAAACGCAACTTTAAATATCCCGGGACCGAGTGGGTCTTCGAGATGTAGTAAAACGGCATCATGACCAACGCCAGGAACAGCATCGCCGGGATGGCGCCGATCCAATACCAGTGCGTCGCTAGAATGCCGTATTGGTAGGCCGAACCCGCCCAACCCATTAGCTCCAGCGCACCGAGATTCGCGGAGAGGAAGCTGAGTCCCGCTACCCAGGCCGTCATCTCGCGGCCGGCCATGAAAAAATCCTCGCCCGTGTTGGCTCTACCACGCAGGTAAAAACCAATCGCCAAAACAAGGGCGAAATAGAAGGCAACAATTGCAACGTCAACGCCAGACAAATGCACAAGTCTGGCCGGGACTACCATCGCCAAGAATGAAATCATTCGTTTTTTCCTTGCTGCTTGGGAAGTATCAATTCAACTCAATCTCGAAAATCGCGCAAAAAAATACGAGGGGGCCGAAACCGCTGGTCCCCCATGCAAATGACGGAAAGTAAACGTTAACTCCGTAAGCGTTAACATCCCTCAAAAAATAATGCATTTTACGTCCGAATGGTTGTACTCCGCGCGTTCAAATCATGTCAAGGACTTTGGTTATCTCGAAGGTTGCCAGGAGCGACAAAAGTAAATATCTTGTGGGGATTATGGGATACTATCTCGTCCCCGTTTCGAGAACTGTGTCTCCAGCTTCTTCCGACAACTCTTTCGATGCATTTAACTCAGAGGATTGCCTTTGCAGGAAGAAATCAAGATTGCCTCGCATCACGAGATGGGGTGCAAGTGTGAAATGACTGGGCGGATTTTTTCCTTCCACCAGGAACTCGTATAAGTTTCTAAATGCCACGCGGCCTTGCGTTCGAGGGCGCTGGTAGATGGTTGCAATCACTGCGCCGGATCTGATCTCGGTGACCAGCTCCGGAAAAAGATCTGTAGTGATGATGGTTAGCTTGTTCAAAATTCCCGCGTCGCGAGCGGCCCTAAGTACTGGAATTGAGGCTTCCGTAGTGATGTACATCCCGGCCAAATCTGGACACGAATCGAAAAGCTGACGACATTTCTCATAAGCTACCGGCTCAACATCATGATCTTCAATTGGCTTCTCCAGCCGCATGTTGGGATACAGAGAAGATAAAGTGCTTTGAAAGGCTCTGTACTTATCCGCGTGTTCGGAGATTCCAATGTCGCTCAGAGTAACTGCAACTCTGCCGGTTCCGCGCAACCACCTTCCTAACAAATCCGCAGCCAGCGCTCCGCTGGCTAAATTGTCGGTGGAAACGACCGCCAATCGGTCCGTATTCGGTGCGTCAGTAGCGACGCAAACCGTTGGAATGTGGAGTCGCGATGCGGTTGCTATGTATAGACGCAGTTTTTCCACTCTGCTTGGGAAGACAATGATGCCGTCTGCCCGGGCGTTCAAAGCTGCCTCGAACGCCTCTTCGTCTCCCTCATCAAGCTGGGGATACGTGCGGAATACAACCTCGACATTTTCCATGGGAAGCGCGCGCGCTTCTTCCGTTATTCCAGCCCGCACATCGTCCCAAAATGAGGTGGTCCCCTTTAATGTATTGACGGAGATTTTAATGCCTCGTCCAGACGCCAGAAAACGGGCGGCAAGGTTTGGACGATACCCGAGAGACTTCGCAATACTTAGGACCTTTCTCTTTGTATCAGCGTTTATCCCGGGATGATCGTGCAGCGCCCGATGCACAGTGCCGGTGGAAACCCCAAGGGCATTCGCTATATCGAAGAGGGTTACTTTCTTATTCATAACCAAAGCTACTTAGACTATTACATTTTGAGCGCTCACGCTCATTAATCATTTGGGTGATATATCTGAAATCCGGCGAGCACGGCCGGCGTTTGCCGGGGATCCTCTGCATTCAGGCTAATGCTTCCGGAAACCGATCTGTTTCGTAAATTAAGGCCGACCGACGGCCGAAGAATCTAGGCGCTGCCAGCTGTGCTCACCCCCGTCCAAACCGCGAGTCGCGTTGAACGAAGCGGCAGTCGAAACCGGATGACTATTCCCCCATCACTTTCACAATCACTCTCTTATCCCGCTGTCCGTCGAATTCCGCGTAAAAGATGCGCTGCCAGCGTCCCAGATCGAGCTTCCCTGCTGTTATCGGGACAATCACTTCATGATGTATGAGCAATGCCTTGAGATGGGAATCGCCATTATCCTCGCCGGTCTCGTGATGTTTGTATTCTTTCTTGAACGGCGCAAGATCTTCAAGCCACTGGTCAATGTCTTCGATCAATCCCGATTCATTATCGTTCACGTAAACCCCGGCCGTGATGTGCATGGCGGACACCAGTGCCATGCCTTCATTAACGCCGCTACCGGCGACAACTGCTTCCACCTGCGGCGTGATATGGACGTACTCCCGGTGTTTCTTGGTATGAAACGTTAGATATTTAGTAGTTACTTTCAAAGGATCCCTCTCAGGACAAAGTCTAGGTGCTTCGGAGCCACGAGCATCGCAGTTATTCCAGCGGATATATTGACTCGGATCGTGAAGCACTCGCGCAAGAAAGCGTCTACGGGGATATTAATCGCACGAACTGTTTCAATTGTGAAGCTTTTATAACTTTTTAACGCCGCAATGATATGTTCTCCAAATTTAGAGGGGCCACTGGAAGCGCGAGGCTGCCGCAAGCAGTAAAGGCCGCCGAGATGCCGAAAAAAGGTCATATACTTGGCAGATAGGTTAAAAATTCAAAGCGGAAGGCAGTGAATAAAATGACAAAAATCCTCCCTCCTGGAACCGTAGCACCTGACTTCACACTCAACGTCACTCCAGATCAGAAAATCAGCTTACGTGAATTGCGAGGCAGGCCAGTGATTCTGGCTTTTTATCCCGCGGATTGGAGTCCGGTTTGCGGAGATCAAATGGCGGTGTACAACGAAATTCTGCCCGAATTTGAGAAGCACAATGCCGAACTAATGGGGATTTCCGTGGATGGACCCTGGTGCCACGCGGCATTTGCCAAAGAACGGCATTTGCACTTTCCTCTGCTTGCGGACTTTGAGCCCAAAGGTGAAGTCGCTAAGAAGTACGGAGCCTACCGTGAGAAAGACGGCTTCTGCGAGCGCGCGCTGTTCGTGATTGATCAAGATGGAAAGATCTCATGGAGCTACGTTTCGCCGGTCGCGGTGAATCCGGGAGCCGAGGGAATTTTGCAAGCGCTGGAAGATTTGCAATCTACAGGCGCGAGAAAATCCGCCTAGAGGAGGAGAATTTATGGCTACTCTAAGAGTTCCCGTAACAAGTAATGACCACATTCAAGGCATTGAAGACGCTGCTGTCACCCTCGTCGAGTATGGCGACTACGAATGCCCCCATTGCGGCGTTGCGTATCATGTCGTCAAACAATTGCAGAAGCATTTTGGGTCCGCTCTTCGATTTGTTTTTCGAAATTTTCCACTCGCTGAGATTCATCCCCATGCCGAATCTGCTGCGGAGGCAAGTGAATTCGCAGCAGCAAACGAACACTTCTGGGAAATGCACGACGGCATCTTTGAAAACCAGCAGCGTCTCAGTTCGAAACTTTTGTTTGAGTTGGCCGCGGGCATCGGCCTGTCCGCTGAGAATTTACGCGAATCGCTGGCAAGTCATGAATACGCGCCCAAGGTGCGGCAGGGCTTTCTCGGAGGCGTGCGCAGCGGCGTGAATGGCACACCGGCATTTTTCATAAACGGCATCCGGCACGACGGAGCTTACGATTTTGAGAGCCTGGCACCGTCGATTGCCCGGATCTTACAACTGAAAAAATCCGCGTAAATCCTGCGGCTGGCAAGTGGAGGCCTGGGCATGAAAATAGGATTCGTCGGTCTGGGAAGTATGGGGTCGGGCATCGCCCGAAACTTAATCAAAGCGGGCCACACCCTCACGGTGTACAACCGAACCACGAGCCGAGCTGAGGAGTTGCGGCCATTGGGCGCAAGAATCGCTGGAACTGCGGGCGAGGCTGCTTCTGACGCAGAAGTGGTGATAACCATGCTTGCCGACGATCATGCTCTCGAAGCCGTGGTTCTTGGCCCTGGCAATATCCTCGAATCCCTTCCTACTTCGGCTGTTCACCTCGGCATGAGTACGATCAGCGTAGCCCTGTCCCGCCGGCTTGCCGCCCTTCATAGAGAAAAGCAGCAGCACTATATCGCCGCGCCGGTATTCGGTCGTCCCGACGCGGCTGCCGCTGCAAAACTCTTCGTAGTCGTTAGCGGCGCTCCAGATCAAATTGAGCGTTGCCAGCCTTTATTCACCGCCATTGGTCAGAAGACGTTCATTGCGGGAGAAGAAGCATTCGCTGCCAACGTATTCAAACTGGCCGGAAATTTTATGATCAGCACAGTAATTGAGAGTTTGAGTGAAGCCTTTGCGCTTATCCGTAAGAGCGGGCTTGATCCGAACAAGTTTTTGGAAGTGCTGACGGAATCACTGTTCGCATCTCCCGTCTACAAAAATTACGGCGCCATGATCGCGGCTGATAAGTTCGAGCCAGTCGGCTTCAAATTGCCTCTTGGACTCAAGGATAACAAGTTGGTTCTTACTGCCGCGGAAGAGGTCACGGTCCCCATGCCGATGGCCAACCTTATCCATGATCGGTTCGTGACTGCGATTGCACAAGGGATGAGCAATAGCGACTGGGCCGCGATCGCCCGCATCTCAGCTCAGGACGCGGGCCTGAAGCCTGTTTCAAAGACCGGATCAAAGACCGAACGCAACCGGATTTCGGGCCGCCGATTGAGTTGAAGTAGTTTTGTTCATGCCGTCGGCAACGACGGTTCCTATAATTACTCTTCCCGTGCAGGAGGCCATCTACAAAGACCCCGGCTGATTAACGATCGCCAGTTCTCCGCCGACCTGTCTAGAGCCATAAAAAGAATAAAAAGCGATATATACATACGCGACGAGCGGTATCAAATATGCCACCGCGATTCCGTGCGAGATCTCTGAGATTAGACCCATCAGTGGGGTAAGGACCGCTCCTCCCACAATGGCCATCACGAGGAGCGATCCGCCTAGCTTTGTATTTGGTCCGAGACCCTTGAGTCCCAGGGCAAAAATGGTTGGGAACATTAGCGACATGAAGAAGCTAGTGAGAAATACGCACCACATGCCAAACCAGCCGGGATACAGCACTCCGGCTGCAACTAGCCCGACATTCGCCAGACTGTAAGCTCCCATCAATTTGTTCGGCGGAATGGTGCGCATCAGATAGGCGGAAAGAAACCTGCCTACGCCAAACGCAGCCAGAGTTCCGGTAAGAAAATAGCCCGCTATTTTTTCCGGCCGGTGGGTATATTCCTGCACGTACTGAATGAAATAGCTCCACGTTCCCACTTGTGCGCCGACATAAAGAAACTGGGCGATCACCGCTAATATGAAATGCCGGTACCGAAAGAGTTCACGAAAATGCCCGTGGTCACCGGAGCTTTGCTCATGCTCGCTCTGGATCGCGGGGAATTTGGTGCGAAGAATAATCAGCGCCCACAAAACACAAACCACTCCCAGCACCAGATAAGGTTTGATCACCCGCAGGGTTTCGGTCCGTAGATACAATTCATAAAGTCCTTGCGCCTTGCGGATCGCAACTTCGTGCGGAGTCAGTTCCACACCTGAAAAAATAAAAATGGTCCCCGCCAGTGCACCCGTAATTGCCCCAAATGGATTGAATGCCTGCGAGAAATTGAGCCGCTGTTCCGACGTGTCGGGATCGCCCAATTGCGCAATAAACGGGTTCGACGCTGTTTCCAGGAAAGAAAGCCCGCTCGCAATCACAAACAGAGCCAACAGAAAAAACCAGTAACGTCCCACCAATGCGGCTGGCCAAAATAGAAAGCAGCCTGACCCAAACAAGAACAAACCAATTACGAATCCTGCCTTGTATCCCGCCCTCCTCATAATCAGTGCCGCCGGCATGGCGAGCAGGAAGTAGCCCATATAAAACGCGGACTGCACCAACCCAGCCTCAAGGCGGTTAATGGCGAAAGACTTCATGAACTGACGGATCAGAACGTCATTCAGGTTGTTGGGAATACCCCAAAGAAAGAAAAGGAATGTGACCAGGACAAAAGGGACGAGCTGCCCCGTGGGAAACAAACGATGACGGGACTGGCCGGAATTGGGTTTGATTACTCGTTGATTCGAGTCCTGCATCGTGACACGCTACTAACCGTTAACCCACCTGTCCAGCGAATATCATAGCTGTCAACTTAGATGAACGCCGTGATCGCGGGTGATTCTCCCTCGACTTATCGCGCACGAAAGGAAGCTGACGTGCCTTTCGATGAGCTTAGTGTAGCGATCTAGCGGCGCGCTCTGAAGTCGGGGAGCGCCTCCATCCAGCCATCCTGGCAAACTCGCATCCCAAGCGTTCTCACTTAATTTGTATCCGCATTGACACACTGTCTACGCCTGAACTCAGTTCAGCGCCCGGCTTTGCTCGCTAAAAGTAGCATATTCAATGCGATAGGTCCGGCCCTCAAGATGCCATCTCCAAAGCATGAAGACGGAGGCGCCGGACATGAAACGAGAATCAGATCAAGCGATAAACGTGGAGCGGTGGATTTGGCTCCTGCTCCTTACGTTCACAGTGCCTCTCCCACTCAGCCAAATAGCAAACGCCCAGAGCTCCACCCCAAACATCAGCAACCGTACACCCCGCCAGATATTGGTGAGCGTGCCCGACCGCAAGCTTGCTGTCATTGAGGGTGGCAAGGTGATTCGCACTTTTCAAGTTTCCGTAGGCACCTCCGTCAGTCCAAGTCCGACCGGAGAATTACGCGTCATCCGACGTCTGACTAATCCAACTTACTACCACCCGGGCGTGGTCATTCCTGCCGGCGCCAACAATCCCCTGGGGCCGCGCTGGATTGGTTTGAGTCAAAGCGGGTACGGAATTCATGGGACTAATCATCCCGAGTCGGTTGGTCACGCGGCATCGCATGGCTGCATTCGGTTGCGAAATCGGGATATCAAGCAATTATTCGAAATGGTCAGCATAGGCGACGTGGTTCAGATTCGCGGGGAACGCGACCAGCAGACTGCGGAGATTTTTGGCGGCGCGACCGAGACGACCACTCTGGCGGATGCGGGTTCCGTAACCATAGATCCGACTGTCGAAGGCCAATAAAGAATTTAGACGTAATTCAGGAGGAGTGCTTATGCAACTAGTCATAACAGTAGTCACCGTGTTAGCCGGAATGGCCTTATCGCTCGGAGTAGGACTGGCTGCCGAGGAATTCATTTTCGGAAAAGTGCTTCGCCCGCTCTTTGTCCGGCCGGCGGTGCAGGTGAAACCAGGACAACGGCGCTAGGGCGCAAAGGAGAATCACAATGTTGTTTCTAAAATATCTGCTGATGTGGGGCGGCCTCGGAATGATCGCGGTGGCCGTGGGAATTCTCACCTATGACATTTACATGGAGATGCAATATCGAAAAGCGATGGCGACGCCCGGGGCAGGTCCGTTGCCTCCAGTTCCTCGTATTCGTTGGCAAGCTTCGCTGGCGCTGGCGTTCCTGGCGTGGGGCCCGTTGTTTGTGGCTGTGGGCATTGTCGTCGTACCGAGTGGAATGGCGGGAGTACGCGTCAGCCAGACCAGTGGCACACTGCCCGGTACCCTATATCCAGGGGCACATTTCATCACGCCGTTTGCGGAGCGCGTCGCTCTCTTCGATACTCGCGATCAGCTTTTCACCACGGGCGCACTGGATGACGGAAGCACGTCTGCCCTCCATAAGAATGAACCACTCGACGTCCAGGCAAAAGAGGGACTGACCGTCCGCCTCTCAGTCACCGTCCGGTACCGGCTTGATCCGAAGCGGCTCGACTACATCGAGAGCAACTTGCCCCAGCCGGCAGAAAAAGAGATTGTTCCCGCTGTCGTCGCCAGCGCTTGGCGTGAGTTGGTTCCCAACTACACGGTGCGGGATGTGTTTTCGGTAAAGCGCGAGGAAGTTCGTAAACGGGCCTCGGACGTGATCACGCAAAAACTGGGGTCTGATGGGCTGATTGTCAAAGAGGTGATGCTGCGCGATATTCAATTGCCTCCCGAATTCGCCAAAGGATTAGAGAGTCTATTGCTCAAGGAACAGGAAAACGACCGCATGGGGGTGGAGACCGAAATCCAGCAAAAGCAGGTGCGGATTACCGAACTTCAAGCCGAAGGCACTAAGGCTCAACAGGTGAAGCAGGCGGAAGGCGAAGCCGAGGTGCGGGTGTTGCAGGCAAAGAGCGAATCCGATGCCATGAAATACACGTTGCCGCTAAAGCAGAAGCAGATTGAGCAATCGAAACTCGAAGCTGAAGCGCGAAAGGAAACCACGGTGAAGAATGCCGAAGCCATGGCTGAGGCGAAGGTGATTGACAGCAAGGCGGAAATGGAGCGGCGTAAGTTGTTGTCGGCGGCTGAAGCCGATCGCATCCGCGTCACTGCCGCAGCCGATTTTGTGCGCATGCAGGGTGAAGGAGCGGTGCTCAAACAGAATCCTCTGTTGATAAACAAAATTGTGGCGGAGAGGCTCTCTGACAAACTGCAAATCATGATGGTGCCGGCCGATGGCAAGTTCTTTTTCGCTAACGATGTTCTGCGCAGTATGAGCGTGGCGAATCACAGCAGCCAGGCAGACGTTTCGGACGAGCCACAACAGAAATAACGTTTCGCTAGGAAACAGGCGGCCATGCGCAGAGCAAATAACACTCCGGTTTATAATTCGCGCATTCTCAAAATGCCCTCGACTTTAGTGCGCACCCTCGCATCGGCCGCCTGTTTGCTATTCATGATGCTGTACGCTCCGAGGTCTTTTTCTACCGACTGGAGCGGACCTGAACAACAACTCGCAGGCAAGATCGCTGCGGCGATTGGTCCCGGAGCATTCGCGATCAATGTAGTGAACCGTTCTTCGCTTTCCCACTCAGATATGGAGCAGATTCACCGCGGACTGCTCGCTGCTTTGGAGGGTCTTGGCGTCCGCGCGGCAAGCGCCGATTCAGCCGCGGCGACCGTTGACATCACACTTTCCGAAGGACTACGAACCTACGTTTGGGTCGCGGAGATTCATCAGGGCACGAACCAGCCTGAAGTTATGATCGTTTCGCTGCCGCGACCAGATGCGACACTCCTCGATCAGGCTGCGTTCCCGATGTCAATTCGCAGGAAACTACTCTGGACGGGCGCCACTCAGATTCTGGATATCGCGTTGTTTGATGAGGGCGGTCAGCACATGATCGTGCTCGGGCCCGAGAGCATCGTTCTCTATCAATTTCAGGAAGGGCGCTGGCAGCAGGAACAAACGCTGCCGGTGTCGCATGCACATCCATGGCCCCGCGATCTGCGCGGGCGCCTTGCGCTTAGAAAGGACCATCTTTTCGATGCTTATCTGCCCGGAGTCTTCTGTCGCAGCACCGGGACGACTCCTCTGGCCGTGAATTGCCGCGAGAGTGACGATCCGTGGCCCTTGGGGACAAGCGATTCCGGGCAGAGTGCCTTTTTCGCCTCAACGAGAAATTTCTATACCGGAGCAATCTCGCCGGGCATCGGCAAGCAGGTTACAGCTCAACCATTTTATTCTGCCGCAGCCGTTCCCAGAGAAAAGTACGAGCTTTGGATACTCGACGCCGTGGACGGTCAAATCCAATTGCTCGACGGATTCACAAACCGGAGTGCGGGAGCCCTTGGCTGGGGCAGCGACATCGCCAGCGTGCACTCGAGTTGCGGTCTCGGTTGGCAGATACTAGTCACCGCGAGCAGCGACGCGAGAGGCGACGCGATCAGGGCTTACGAGATTGCAGATCGCGAATTCACCGCCGTGAGCCAGCCGATTGAATTCACCGGGAGGATTACAGCGCTTTGGACCGGCTCAGATGGGAACAGCGTGATTGCGATTTCGCAAGCCGCGGAAACGGGGGAGTATGAAGCGGATCAGCTTTCCATTGCTTGTGGCCAGTAGCTTGTTTCTTGCCACGATCGCATTTTCGGAGACGCGCCCCCATTACGGCGGAACTCTTCACGTGGCCATTCGAGATGCTCCCCTTTCGCTCGATCCCTCAGAAATCGCGCGCGCGCACGGACAAACTTCGGCAAATTTGGCTTCATTGCTGTTCGACACCTTGACACGAGTGGACGAGCGGGGGCAATTGCAGCCTGGGCTGGCAAGGTCATGGCAAGCGGATTCCGGAAACCGGCGTTGGCGCTTTGTCCTGCGCACTGGAGTCACTTTTTCAGACGGAAAGCCGCTCACCGCGGATTCCGTTGTGGCTTCCCTAAAAGCCATAAACGCAGGCTGGAAGATATTTTCAGAAGCAGGGGCAGTCATCGTCGAAGGCGAGTCACCTGCTCCTTATCTCCCTGCGCAGCTAGCGCTGCCACGGAACGGCATTGCGAAACGGGACGGTGGTAAAGAACTGGGAACCGGGCCGTTCGTGGTCAGCCAGTGGCTACCGTCGAAGCATCTGACTGCGGCGGCACGAGAGGATTATTGGGGAGGCCGTCCCTTTCTGGATTCCATCGAAATTGAAATGGGGGAGAGTCTTAGAGATCAGATGATCGCTTTGGATTTGGGCAAGGCGCAACTGATCGAGATCGCGCCAGAGAAGGCTCGCAGCGCCGGAATCGAAGACCGGGAGGTAAGCAAGTCCGCGGGAACGGAAATGATGGCTCTTGTTTTTTCCCGGCCCTGCGAGTCCGCTCAGGAACAATATCTTCGCGACGCCTTCTCGCTTAGTATTGACCGGGAATCACTCAACAAGGTAGTGCTGCAAGGCGAGGGAGATCCAACAGGCGGACTTCTGCCCGATTGGATGACTGGATATGAGTTTATTTTTCCAGCACAGATGAATTTGACTCGTGCACGCGAGGAACGATCGCAGGTTCAGCACGCCCCGGTCTGGACTCTAAAATTCGACCCCAATGATCCAGTTGAAAACATAGTTGCGCAAAGAATCGTGCTGAATGCCAATGAGGCTGGTCTTCGGCTGCAACTCTCAACGGGAAGCGCGTCTGACCTGCGCCTGGTTCGCCTTCCCCTGGCCTCGCTTGATGTCCATGTCGCTTTGGATGAGTTGGCTACAGCGCTGGGCCTTCCCCAGCCTCAATACGCCACAGATTCCCTCGAAGATGTATATAGTGCGGAAAAGGCATTGCTCGACTCGCATCGAGTAATTCCGTTGTTGCGTTCGCCCAGGGAATGGGGGGTTGCGGGAACGGTTAGAAACCTCGCCATGTCACGGGATGGAACATGGCAATTGCCGAATGCGTGGATCTCCCCGGGAAAGCCATGACGCTTCGGCGCAAACTCTTGCTCTTATTTACTCTCGTTGTTTTCTTGTGCGTTGCTGCCGTTGCCTGGATTATTTCATCGCTTGCACGTCGAGCATTCGAAAAAACCAATGATGAGCGAACCGTCGCATTGGTGGCGCAATTCCGGCGCGAATTTAACAGGCGCGGAAAAGAAGTGTCGGAGCGAGTGCAGGCTATTGCGGCGAGCGAGGCCTCGACCCGCATGGCTCTGGCGTTGAGTCGTGGGATCCCGGATTACGGCACATATCTTAACGAAGCTGGAAATGTCGCTACGAACCAACAATTGGACTTTCTGGAATTCCTCACCAGTGATGGCACAATCATTTCGTCGGCGCAATGGCCGGCGAAATTTGGTTACAAAGAAAGTTCTGTTTCCACGAGCACAGTTCCTCAAACCGTCTTTCTGAAACAGGAAGAATTGCCTGAAGGTGAAGCTTTAGGGCTGTGCGCCTTCAGGGAAATCCAGGTCACCGACAAGCCACCTCTCGTGGTGGGATGCCGCCGCATTGACAAGGATTTCCTTGCCAGCCTCGAGCTTCCGTCAGGTATGCGAGCTATGTTGTATGAAAGCCCATTTCACCAAGAAGGGGATGCTGGTTTTTCCCCCCAGCTTCTGATTGATGCAGGCGGTCCGGTCCTGCGAGCAGATCCGTTAGCGCCGCTGATCCGGCAGATACAAGAGCAGCAGCGCGAAATATCTCAACTGGTTCATTGGTCATCAGATCCCGCCGACGATGAGACGATAAACTCAATCCTGCTGAGGGGTGTCAATGGGCAGTTGCTGGGAATTCTTCTGATTGCGAACTCGCGTCGTCCTTATGTAGAGCTGCGCCGGCATATTGGTTCGACTGCTTTTTTTTCAGGCTTTGCTGGGATGCTGATCGCCGTGGTATTAAGCGGATGGGCGGCTGCCCGCATTACGCATCCCGTCGAAGAGCTTGCGCAAGCGGCGCGCGAGGTAGCAGCGGGTAACTGGAACACTCAAGTAGAGGTCACGACCTCTGACGAATTGGGACAATTGGCGGAGTCCTTCAACGTCATGACTCGAGAGTTATTACAGCAACGAGAGCATCTGGTGCAAGCTGAACGAGTCGCGGCGTGGCGCGAATTGGCGAGAAGGCTGGCCCACGAATTAAAGAACCCTCTGTTTCCGCTTCAATTGACGGTAGAGAATTTGGTGCGAGCGCGGCAGCAGAGCCCGGAAATGTTCGAGGAAATTTTTCAGGAGAGTTCTTCAACATTGTTGGCGGAAATTGGAAATCTTAAGAACATCATTTCGCGGTTCAGTGAGTTCTCCAAGATGCCTCTTCCGCAATTCGAATCTGTTGACCTCAATGAGATAGTCAGGAAGGTTGCGCGGTTGTTTCAGGCACAACTCGATGCGCCGGGACACGCTTCCATCAAATGCAAGTTGGAGTTGGCGGATTCTCCTGTCTCGATAGCTGGCGATCCTGAATTGTTGCATCGTGCGCTATCGAATTTGGTGTTGAATGCAATGGACGCGATGCCGGAAGGTGGAACACTGACTTTGCGCACAAGGTGGGGAAGCGACGGAAATGACGCCTGCGTCGAAGTCTCGGATACGGGAAGCGGACTTACTCCGGAAGAGAGCGCACGAGTATTCACGCCGTACTACACCAGCAAGACACATGGCACGGGACTAGGCCTGGCTATTGTTCAATCAGTCATCAGCGATCATGGCGGGCGAGTTAGTGTTCGAAGCGAGCCGGGGCGCGGAACGACCTTCGAGATCAAGCTGCCCCGTAATGAAGAGAAGCTGCAAGCACTAGACATAACCGGGCGAACGTTGGGTCGGTAACGTAAGGAACGCTTTGGCGCAGAAGGCAAACCTACTGATTGTGGATGACGAAGCCAATACCCTGGCCTCGCTGTCGCGCGCATTTCGTCTGGCGGGCCACGAGGCGACGGTTTGCGACAACGCCGCAAAAGCGCTCGAACTGGCGAAGTCTCAGAACTTCGTCTTGATCTTCTCTGACGTCGTCATGCCCGGCAAGGATGGGCTTTCATTTCTTGAAGATCTTCGTGCGCAGGGTATCGAAACCCCGGTCGTGATGATGTCCGGGCAGGCTCACATCGAGATGGCCGTGCGAGCGACGCGGCTTGGAGCGCTCGACTTCCTGGAGAAGCCAATCTCAACCGAGAGGTTATTACTCACCGTAGACAATGCGCTCAAACTTCAACATCTGGAGTCCGAGAATCGGCAACTGCGGCAGCGTTTGGGGAAGCACGAAATCATATGGACAGGTGATGCGATGCGAAAGATCATGGCCCAGGTGGAACGAGTCGCAGCCAGCGAGACTCGAGTTTGCATCTTGGGAGAAACCGGTACAGGCAAGGAACTGATTGCTCGGACTCTGCACGAGCGAAGCCCTCGCGCATCCGGTGCGTTTGTCACGTTGAACTGCGCGGCGATTCCGGCTGAACTCATCGAGTCGGAACTCTTCGGCCACGAAAAAGGCTCTTTTACTGGCGCCGCCGCGCGGCACATAGGAAAATTTGAACAGGCCGATCGCGGCACGCTTTTTCTCGATGAAATCGGCGATATGCCTCTTTCCATGCAAGCAAAGTTGCTACGTGTTTTGGAGGAAGGAGAAGTCGAGAGAATTGGCGCCGGGAAACCGATCGCGGTAGATGTGCGTGTATTGGTCGCAACCCATCGGAATTTGGAAACCCTCGTGCGCGACGGACAGTTTCGGCAGGATCTTTTCCATCGCGTCTACGTGTTCCCCATAATCTTGCCGCCTTTGCGCGAGCGGCAGGAGGATTTCCCGGCATTGGTGGAGCATTTTTCGCGACAGGTGTGCGCTCAGAACAGCTGGAAGCCAGTCTCGTTCACACCCGAAGCTATTCAGGCGCTGGCAGCTTATTCCTGGCCCGGTAATCTTCGTGAACTACGAAATATGGTTGAGCGGTTAATGCTATTGACTTCCAATAATCAAGTATCGGCCGACACAGTAATCGAAGCTCTCCCATCCCGAGGTGCGTCAAGTTCCTTTGGCCGGTCTACTGGTTCGCTAGTTGAACGGGTGCAGGATTTCGAGCGCCAGGCCGTTATCGCGGAACTCAAAAGAAATAACTTCCACGTCACTAATGCAGCGAAGGCACTCGGCTTAGAGCGAAGTCATTTGTATAAGAAGGCGGAACAACTCGGAATTGATATCACGAAACATCGCCGAGACGAGGAATCCTAATCTGTAAAAAGCAGATTCAATGGGCACCGAATGAACGGGAGCGTGTTGCACCAGTTGCAACTAAGACAATCCGCTTCAAGTGATTAGTGGGAAGGGCTTGAGGTTGGTTGCGGGGGGTGGATTTGAACCACCGACCTTTGGGTTATGAGCCCAACGAGCTACCAGACTGCTCCACCCCGCGAATTGATCATAACAATCGCATTCCATAGCGTCAATTGATGGCAATCTTCAACGGGAACTAAGCGCAGCGAATTTTTTAAAATTCTGGAAGCATATTTTTGATCGGCGGCAATGGATTTTCTTTCGTCGAACTTTTCGCGCGATCCGGCAATCGGCGAGATCAGAGACTCGTTACTTTTTTGGCAGCATTGTGAATCGTGGACATCGGTTCCCCACTCTTATTTACAAGCCTTCTTCTTAACATGTCCACTGCAAGTCCTACATCCCGTTGGAGCGTGATTCTCGCGTTCGGATTGGTTTATTTTTTCTGGGGATCAACTTATCTGGCCATTGACGTCGCCGTGGAACGTATTCCTCCGGCCTTAATGTGTGGCACACGATTTCTGATTGCGGGCGTTTTTATGCTTGCGTTCTGCGGGTTTAGGGGCCGCAAAATTGCACTTTCATGGGGCGAACTCACTCGGATGGCTGTAGTCGGGGTGCTGCTGCTCGTGGGCGGCAACCTCACTCTCGCTTATGCGGAAACGCACATTGGCTCAGGGCTTGCGGCTCTAATCGTCGCGATTATTCCGCTGTGGTTCCTGCTATTGGACCGGTTGATATTGGGCGATCATCGTGTTCCCTTCCTCGGAAAAGCGGGTTTGGCCTTGGGCATCATTGGAATGGTCGTTTTATTGTGGCCCGACTTGACCGCGACTAGTACGCTCGGACGCGGGCAGTTATGGGCGTGCATGAGTTTACTCGCCGGCGCTTTTAGCTGGGCCCTCGGTTCCGTATTGGCGAGAAAATGGAAGTCGGCCGAAGCAGACCCATTCTCCGCTACCGCGTGGCAAATGATCGCGGCGGGAGTAATGTGCCTTCTTATCGCCGCGGTCTTGCGCGATTTCTCCCTCGCTGTGTGG